>NZ_JAMQGP010000003.1:0-326897 GCF_023703465.1 Echinimonas agarilytica
TCCGAACTCAGTAGTGAAACGCAATCGCGCCGATGGTAGTGTGGGGTTTCCCCATGCGAGAGTAGGTCACCGCCAGGCACCTTTTCAGAGAAAGCCCGATTCGTAAGAGTCGGGCTTTTTTGCGTTTCAGGCTATTGTGGTTGAGGGACTCGCGCATGGGTATAGGAGTTGCGCGTCGAAGGCGCGGCTACAAGGGCTTGCTCCACCAATGGGGATTGTTGATGTACCAATCTACCGTTTCTTTAAGGCCTTCATCAAACGCAATTTTGGGTGCGTAGCCCAATTCTATTTGGGCTTTGGTGTTGTCTATTGCATAGCGTTTATCATGACCCAAACGGTCTACAACGTGAGCGATAAGATCTGCACTGGAGCCGCTTATCGCACTTCGTGCTTTCGGATATTGTTGACTTAACATGGGATTTTGTTGAAAGGCTTGGTCGACCAACTTACAAATCGTTTCAACGATGTAAATATTCGTTTTTTCCGAGTTGCCGCCTATGGTGTAAGTTTCGCCAATAGAACCTTTATTTAATATTAAGTCGGTCGCGTATACATGATCGGCAACATGAAGCCAGTCTCGTGTTTGCTGGCCATCACCGTAGATCGGTAACGACTGATTATTGAGTAATTTAGTGATCACCGAGGGGATTAGCTTTTCCGGAAACTGGTAAGGTCCAAAATTGTTGGAAGTATTGCTGGTTGTGACCTTCATACCGTAAGTTTGATGAAATGCACGTATGAGGTGATCTGAGGCCGCCTTGCTGGCTGAATAAATCGAATTGGGCGCATAGCGAGATTGCTCATTGAAGGGGCGACTAGTGTCGGCTAACGAGCCAAAGACTTCGTCAGTGGATATATGATGGAAATGATGCGGCAAGCAATGGTTACCATCAAGCCATACCGCTTTCGCTGCTTTCAATAACGAGTAGGTCCCGACAATATTTGTTTCAATAAATGGGTCTGGTGAGGATATGGAGCGATCAACGTGTGATTCTGCGGCGAAATGAACAATGGTGTTGACGCTGTGCTGCTCAATCAGAGATTTGACTAATACCGTATTATTAATACTTCCTTGAATAAAAGAAAAATTAGGAGAGCTTTTCGCGAACTCTAAGTTTTTGATATTTGAGGCGTAACTTATAGAGTCAAGGACGATTAACTTATCTTTTGGGTATGTATGTAACCAGTATCGAATAAAGTTAGTCCCGATAAAACCAGCGCCCCCCGTAATCAGTAATATGCGGGTATTCATTCAGTGGGTTGACCTAACTATGCATGTGTTAGGTGTACTTTATTTCATTGGCAAGGTGTTTGGCTACATTGAGGTGGTAAAGGTTTAAAGAAGGCCGCGGGTATATTAGCGGCCTTAAATTATTTATGAAATGAAGTGGTTATTGGTGCTCTGCCGCACCCTCAAGTTCTTCTTCCAATTTGTCGTGTTGCTGGCCTTCTGCGCCGTGCATCCAATACACGAGCTTATCGGCCATCAAGAACAAGATGATCGCAGACACGACCGAGGTAATCGCAATACCTGCGAAAATTGACATTGCGTTATCAACCATATTGGATTCATCACCATGCCCAATAAATGAGCCGACAAAGCCTGCCACATAATTTGCAAGGCCCGTAAAGAAGAACCAAGTTCCCATCAATACCGACGCCAAACGAAGCGGTGCCAATTTGGTGACCATTGACAAACCGATTGGCGATAAACACAACTCACCTAATGTATGGAAAAAATATGCTGCGATGAGCCACATCATGCTGGTTTTAACCGATGTATCACCACCTTGTTGAATGGTTGCACCGATCATGAATACAAAACCAATTGCAAGCAAGATTAGGGCAAGTGCAAACTTAACGGGAGATGTCGGTTCTTTGTCGCCCATTCTTGTCCAAATCACAGCAATGATAGGTGCGCATAAAACAATAAAAAACGCGTTGACTGATTGGAACCAAGCGGTTGGAACTTCAAAGCTGCCGACCATGCGCTCTGTATATCGATCTGCGTATATGTTCATCAGACCGCCGGCTTGTTCAAATCCAGCCCAGAAAATGATGGTAAACACACCCAAAATGAAGATGACTTTAATACGATCAAATTCTTCTGAGGTTAATGGCGATTTACGTTCTTCCGTTTGCTGTTGCTTGGACAGTTTAGCTGACGGGACCTTACCGATGTCGCCCAGCAACCTTTGAGCAAATGTCATTTGGATGAGGAGCGACAACACCATGCCAACACCTGCACAGGCAAAGCCTGCTTGCCAGCTACCGCCTGCAGCAGCAACAACAGTACCGACGATAATACCCGACAGGAATGCGCCCACATTGATACCCATATAGAAAATGGTGAATGCCCCGTCGCGGCGATGATCACCCTCTTCATATAAGTCGCCAACCATGGTTGAGATATTAGGCTTGAATAAGCCGTTACCCATGACCAAAAGGCCTAAGCCAATATAAAAAACAGTTACTTCAGCGCCGGGTATCCAAGCATGTGGTGCGGCGAGCGTAAATTGCCCCGCGGCCATTAAGGTACCACCGATTAAAATAGCTTTTCGTTGTCCAATGATGTTGTCTGCTAACCAGCCACCAATGAGTGGCGTAAGGTAAACCAACATGGTGAACGTGCCGTAGAGGCTCAAAGCGTCAGCTTCAGACCAGCCGAGACCATGAGCTTTATCGACAAGATAAAGGACTAAAATGGCGCGCATTGCATAGTAACTAAATCGTTCCCACAATTCTGTGCCAAACAATAAGAACAAGCCTGCCGGATGCCCGAACATTGTCTTATTGGTAGGTAGTTGATTCATTTGTATAATTCCCGGTTTTCTTGTGTCGGTAGTTTATGATTATAGTTTTTATAGTGCTTTAGCTATTCATGAAAGTATGAGCAGCAAGAGCTCGGTTATACCTAAAGCACTGCAATAATTCAACGCGCCCGCCTCATGACCGCTGGCATCCTTGGTTTACATCAAGTTTACTGACAAGAGCTGACGACAAGTTTTTTGTTGAATTGTTTAACGATTCGGGATTCGTCACAGTTGTTATGAGAAAGTTTATGTTGCTAGACAAGTTTATCCCAACCCCGTAGGATACGCGCCAAGAATGGGGAGTTCGGAGCCTATCTAAATAGCTTAATTTCGGGATGAATTGTTGATGTAATTATGCCGATGCTCCCCTTTATTTTATAACTCAGTCGCTCAAATTATTGATTTTGAGCTACTTTAAATGCATGGAATGCAAATGCCGCTCTCACATGTTGCGGTTGTTAAAGCACGATGGCTCGTGACAGTGGTAACTTACTGTTTCTGGGTACGGTAAATACTAAAATTGCTTGTGGTAGGGATGATCCTGCTTGGCGTTTAATGAAAGCAATATAAAGACTTGTAGCTATTATGGATTTGTTGAAGAAGTATTGCCGCGGTGCGGCCTTGTTAGTGTCTCTCTCAGGTATAGTTGTGTCTTCAGCTGTGCTTGCCGCCAATCCGACTCCCGCTCAGATGGAGCAATTTAAACGACTTCCACCTGCGCAGCAGCAACAGCTGGCTAAATCCTACGGCATAGACGTATCCCAGCTTACTGGCGCTCAAAGTACTCGTATTGAAGAGCCAGAATTACCTCCTGTGCAAGCACGCGAAATTCCCCAGCCGTCCAGATCAGACATTACATCTGAGCAAGCCATAGAACCTGAACTCCAGCGTTTTGGCTATAGCTTGTTTGCGGGCACTCCTAGCACATTTGCTCAGGTGGCTAACGTACCCGTTCCTACCAATTATTTGTTAGGCCCTGGTGACATTATTAAGGTGCAGTTATTTGGCAAAACAAACGAGCAGTTGGAACTTCAGGTCGACCGAGACGGGAATATCGATTTTCCAGAATTAGGCCCTGTGTCCATTGCGGGTAGCTCCTTTAGTGAGGCGCGTCAGACCATTGCTAAACGCGTTGAAGAGCAGATGATCGGCGTGCGAAGCAGTATCACCATGGGCGAGCTTCGCTCTATCCAAGTGTTTGTGCTCGGCGATGCATATACTCCGGGGCTCTACACCGTGAGTGCCTTATCCAATATTTCACATGCGCTTTATTTGTCTGGTGGCATTGCTGAAACTGGCTCATTGCGCCGAATTCAACTCAAGCGTAATGGTCAATTGGTCAGTGAGCTGGACCTCTATGATCTGTTGCTTAAGGGCGATACAACTGATGACGCGCGCTTATTGCCTGGCGATGTGGTGTTTATTCCGCCATCAAGTGGTTCTGTGACGATTGATGGTGAAATTCGGCGCCCAGCTATTTACGAACTTAAAAACGGTGAAACCGTGGCAGATGCTGTTCGCATGGCCGGAGGGTTATTGCCAAACGCTTATCCTCGCAAAAGTGTACTCACAGGGTATGACAGCCGTAAGGTTCAGCAGGTCGTAAGCTTGGATTTGACAAAGCCGTCTGCGCTGTCGCATCAGCTCTCAGGTGGCGACTATATTGAAGTTCGCTCAGCGAAAAAAGGCCTAGAGAACGGTATTTTGCTGATGGGAGCCGCTGCCCACCCGGGCTACCATGCTTGGTCTCAAGGGATGAGAGTGTCGAACCTTTTGCCCTCATTTGAATCGAGCGTATTGCCATCCACTGACTTGGATTATGCGCTGGTTATTTCAGAGGCGGCTGACGGTGGGAAGGTGACGGTTCAAAACGTGAATCTGGCAAAAGCCATGTCGCGTCCTAATAGCGCTGATGACATCAGACTCAGCAACAAAGACCGCGTGATTTTGTTCAATCGCTTTAACCTCGGAGCATCCGATGACAGTTTTGAAGGCGTCATTCTTGCGGATGATGCTCGATTCTTACAAGCACTCCAAGCACAAGAAAAAAGTGAACGCGAGAGCTCTACACAGCATACTACACAGCATACTATGCAGGACAAAACTAGTAGTGAAGTCATCGGAGAGGCCTCGGCGGGTAAAGGAGACCGAGGCTATCGAATCGTTGAAAACGTTGTGGTTTCGGCCCGATCTTATGAGCTTTTGCAGCTTCATAACGCCAGCCCTGCAGAGCGGAGGAAGCTATTAAACGCGGCCAAGACATTTAGTCGCGGGGAGTTGCTTAGCTTAGTCATCGTGCGTTTAAAACAACAGGCTACCGCGGGTGAATTAGCCAAGTTAGTGCAGGTAGGCGGAGCGGTGAAAGCTCCAGGAATATACCCGCTTTCCGAAGGCGCCCGTTTGGTTGATATGATTGCTGCAGCGGGCGGCATGGTTGAATCTGCTGATGTGAATAAAGCAGAAATTACTCGCCTCCATTTAATCAATGGTAACGAAGTGGAGTCACTTCACTTCTCGGTCAATATTGCTGATGCCTACTTGGGGCCCAAGCAAAGTAATCCGCTAATTCAGCCTAAAGATGTGGTCAATGTCATGACCGTACCGGGTTGGCAGAGTAATCCTGTGGTGACCATCAGAGGTGAAGTGAAGTATCCAGGTACTTATACCATCAAGCGTGGTGAGACTTTAATGGATGTGATCGCGCGAGTTGGAGGGTTTACTCAGTTTGCATCCGTTGAAGGGGCTGTGTTCACCCGAGAGACGATTAAAGAACGCGAGAAACAACAGCTCGAGCAAATGGGAGAGCAGCTTCGTAAACAATTAGCGGGGATTGCACTTCGGACCCATAAAGGGTCGAATGTATCGCTTTTGAGTGACTACGAAACCATGCAACAACTCATTGCTGATATTTCAGCTACTGATCCTGTTGGACGCCTCGTACTTGATATGTCTGCTATGATTTCGGGTGACCAATCGCATAATGTCGCATTAGAGAATGGTGATGTGCTGGTTGTCCCACCAAAGCGTAATTCGGTCAGTGTGATTGGCGAAGTTCAAGTTGAAACCACTCATTTCTATAGTGCTGGCATGAGCATGAATGATTATATTCTTAGAAGTGGTGGGCTTAGAGAGCAAGCTGACGACGAACGTATTTATGTTATTAAAGCAAACGGTGAGGTATTGCTTCCTCAAAGCGGTCATTGGTTTGCGTCAACAGATGCTGATATTTCTCCGGGCGATACCGTGGTTGTGCCGTTAAATGTTGAATACATGGATAACCTAACATTGTGGAGCACTGTGACTGGCATCGTATATAATACAGCGGTTGCGATTGCTGCTATTTCGGGGATTTAATGTAGATGACCGAAAATCAAAACATGCAGAGTCAACAGCCACTGCCTCAGCAAACACTACAAGGCCAATATGCTTGGCAGGACTCGCGCGCAGAAGATGAAATTGATTTGCGTGAGCTGTGGAGTGCAATCTGGCAAGGCAAATGGTTAATTATCGCAGTTACCTTTGTCTTTGCTGCGGCTGGAGTACTTTATGCTTTAGCCCAACCTAATGAATATAAAGCTGAAGCATTGCTGGCGCCAGTGAGCGAATCTGGCGGCGGAATGGGTGGAATGGGACAATTGGGTGGCCTTGCGAGTTTAGCGGGCATTAGTTTGGGCGGTGGCGGTGGCGATAACAAAGCTCTTCTCGCTCAACAGGTGTTAAAGTCCCGTAAGTTTGTTGCAAGCTTTATTGAACGAAGAAACATTCTAGTTCCACTGATGGCCGCGAAAGGCTGGAATTTGGAAACAGACTCGTTAGTGTTAGATCCTAGTGTATATGACGAGCAATCTAAGGTTTGGCTGAGGGAAGTTCAATTACCAAAAACACCAGAACCATCAGCATGGCAAGCACATAAAGCGTTTACTTCACGATTGCAAATTTCTGAAGACAAAGCTTCTGGCTATGTGACCCTTGGTTTTGAATTTTATTCACCCACATTGGCCAAACAATGGGTTGATTGGCTTGTGGTGGATATTAACAATCATATTCGCGCGCTCGATACAGAAGAAGCAAAACGCTCTATCGATTTCTTAGCCGAAAAACTCAAAGAAACGTCTTATGCTGAAATGCAAAAAATATTCTTTCAGTTGGTTGAAGAGCAAACAAAAACGATTATGCTGGCCGAGGTTCGGGATGAATACGTGTTTAAAACGGTAGACCCAGCAGTCATTGCAGAAGAAAAGTCGAAGCCAAAACGGGCTTTAATCTGCATTTTGGCTACACTTCTAGGCGGCATGTTAGCGGTTGGTATTGTTTTAATTCGTTACGCATTTAGCGACAAAAAATGACCGCGAAAACCTGACCAATGAGCAAATGGTTTTGATGTTTTGCTTATGTTTTACTTTTGAGAACTGTCTAAAGGATTAGACAGTATAAGCTTTGGAGCTTTATGAACACTGTTTTTGTTGTGTTGATGATTGCAATTGCTGCATCGTTTGTCTGTATTCAGGCATTACGGCCTTTTGCTGTTCGTGTAGGTTTGGTTGATGTTCCTAATCAGCGTAAGCGTCATCAAGGAACCGTCCCCCTTATCGGCGGGCTTGCGCTCTATGCTTCGGTGGCAATTTGCAGTGTAATGTTACCCGCGGAAGTACAGCGTATTAAGCTATGGTTAGTGTGCTCAGGCATTTTAGTTGTCATTGGCGCATTGGATGACAAGTTTGATGTACCCGCGACGGCTCGATTATCGATTCAAACTTTGGTTTCTCTCGCGATGATGATTGGTACAGGCCTGAGCTTGAGTTACTTTGGCGATATTGTCGGCCTTGGGAACATAGAGCTCGGATTTTTAGCGGTGCCTGTGACAGTGTTAGCCATTGTGACGGCAATCAATGCGTTCAATATGGTGGATGGAATTGATGGGTTACTGGGCGTGCATTCACTGGTCGCGGTTGGCGGCATTGTAAGTTTAATGCTCTTTTCTGGCGGGCATCCATTTTTACCCGTTGCGGTGGCAATTGTTGGTGCACTGATCCCTTATCTTACCTTCAACCTGTGCTTTACAAGTGCTAGCGGTAAAAAGATATTTATGGGTGACGCGGGAAGCATGTTGATAGGTTTTGCGGTTGTGTGGTTATTGATTGAATCCACACATGGCGACAATATTAGCTTCCGGCCCATTACAGCGGTGTGGCTTATTGCATTACCATTGATGGACTCAGTTTCAACCATTATGCGTCGCATCCGAAAGAAGCAGAGCCCGTTTAAGCCAGACCGCACACATTTGCATCATTTGTTTCAACGAATGGGCTTCACCGGTCGCCAAGCGCTTGTGATTATAGGATTCATGGCACTCGCTATTGGTACTGTGGGGGTTGTTGGCGAATTGCTTGCTGTGCCTGAGTGGATCATGTTCTGTTCGTTCATTGCTTTATTTCTAGCTTATGACTACACATTTGGGCGTCATGCGTGGAAGTTAGTGCGTTACGTCAAACGTCGTCTTCATTAAATTAATTTCACGCGCTTGTTCTTATTCAAGAGCCTTGCAGTGGTACGCACTGCAAGGCTCGAATGTTCTCGTCATTTCTCATCTCTCATTTCTGTATTTATTGTATTGATGCTGTCAATCCAGAACCATTGCGCTAGCGCAATGGTCATCTAACTGTTGTTGGAAAGATTCAAGGCTTATGTGTGATGTTAGTTACCCAGTGCGGAGATGGGCAGCCCGGTTTGTTTGGAAGCTCTTGAATATTCCTCGTATAAAGGGGGGAATCTATATTTGTGCTCCAAGTGAAGGAACATATTTAAAGGTCATGCAAACGGAAAGAATTGTGCTCATACAAAAATGCCGTTCATGGTCAGAACGGCATTTAATTCGAGTTGAAATTCTAGCTGAGGTATTTAGGCTTTAGGTATCCAAGCTCTTAACTTCATGATGATATCTGTGTGCTGTTTTGCGTTACTCGTTGCAAGGTTGGTACGCTCGCCTGGATCGTTTGAAGTGTCGTACAGCTCGATACCACCTGTTTTGTATTGAATGAAATTCCACTGTTTATAACGAACTGAATTGTTGCCCTTGTTATAAGTAATAATCGCAGGCTTTTCCCATTGAGCGTTCGGGTTTTTCATGAGCTTAACAAGGCTATTGCCCTCTAGCTTTTCTGACGTTGAAAGATCCATGAGCTCCATTAACGTAGGCCACACATCAAGTAACGATACATGATCTTCCACGATCACAGGGGCGAGGCCAGGGGCCTTGATTATGAACGGTGTGTTAGTGCCTTTGCTCCAAAGAGAAAACTTCTCCCATCGGAGTTTTTGACCCCATTGCCAACCATGATCACCCCAGAGAACAACAATGGTGTTGTCATTGTGTGGGCTCGCTTCAAGCGCATCGAGCATGACGCCAATGGCAGCATCAGCAAAGCTGGTTGATGCTAAATATGCTTGTATCGCGCGTTTCCATTCCTCGGGCTGACTGATAATTTTCTCAGCCATAGGGGAAGAAAAATTGCGCTTAGCATAATTGGACAAATCTTGAATATCTTCGTGTGGATCCAATGGCAACTCAATGTCTTCAATCGGATACAAGTCAAAAAATTCACGAGGCGCTAGTTGAGGAGAGTGAGGACGAAAGATCCCGCATGATAGAAAAAATGGTTTCTCATGAGATGCGGGAGAGTTCATAAAGTTGGCACAGTACTGAGCGGTTTCAAAATCGCCAGTTTTTTCTTTGGGAGTATCAATCGGCCCCCAAACGGCAAATTGATTGAGGTAGCGGCCAAACTCTTTGCCATTGTATTGCGTTTCGCCATTTAACCATTTTGCGTTGCCTTTGGCGTCTTTATAGTCGCCGTGACCTGAAGTGCCTGTTCTTACTTTCGCTTGATGTGTCCACGAACGATCATCGGAGTATTTATTCGGTTCATCATGCTTCCCTCGAGGGTGATGAAACACTTTTCCTGCTGCAATGCTGTTGTAACCTTGTTGCTGCAAGTACGCTGGCAGTGTCACCATATCTTCGTTGCCTGCAATATTTCTAAAGTTTCCAGCATTGGTGTACTGCTTGGTCGTTTCTGGACGCTTTCCCGTTAGTATTGCCACTCGTGAAGGATTACAAGCAGGGACGACTGCGTGTCCGTTTTGAAATTGAGTGCCTTGAGCTGCCAATTTGTCGATGTTAGGCGTAATGGCTTTGCCGCCCCAAGCGCCGACTTCATTGTTTAAGTCGTCCACCGCAATCATTAATACATTGTAGGGCTTCTCGGCCGACATAGCCGAGAAGGGAGCAGTGATCAAGGCCGTTGCAACTGTTACTGCGCCGAGACTTTTTTTCATAAGGTGTTTCATACTTCTAGGCCTTTAGTCGTTAGTGTCAACCATCTTGGTTTTCTTAAATTTTGCATAAGCAGGATCGCCGCCGTATAGTTTTGATGCCTCGTTCCACTCGCGATTGTGAGTGGGTAAATAATTGCGCATCTTCGCGATATCTGCGGCGTAAGGAGCGAGCTTGGCAGGTTGGCCCGCTAAGTTTTCCCATTCGTACGGATCCACGCTATGGTCATAAAACTCTTCTGTGCCATTGGCATATTGAATGAGGCGTAACTGCTTGTATCGAACTGCGTGGTTCTTGTAACCTTGCGTCGTCAATGCTGGTGTATGCCAAGATGCATTCGCATTCTCGAGCAATGGAATTAGGTTTTCACCTTCTACGTAATTAGGTGCATCCAACCCACTAATATTCGCCATGGTTTGCCATATGCTTTGCAGATCTACAGGGGTTTCTGTGGCGCTGTTCGGAGTCGTCACTCCTGGAACAACCCATATGTAAGGCGTACGAGTCGCTTCTTCCCATAGCGCAAATTTGCGCCAGCGGTGTTTTTCTCCCAAGTGCCAGCCATGATCTCCCCACAACACAATCATGGTGTTGTCTTTATTCGGGCCATTTTCCAACGCTTCGAGTACACGCCCAACCTGAGCATCAGCATATGTCACCGACGCTAAGTAAGCTCGAATTGCACGTTTCCAGCCTCCTTCTTTTAAAATCATGGTGTGTTCGACAGCAGGCTTATTTTTTCCTTTCGGAAGGTCAGCTAAGTCATCTTCTTTGTAGGGAGGAAGCTCAATGCTTTGTTCCGGGTACATTTCGAAATACTTTTTAGGGACAGCCCATGGCAGATGCGGTCTAAAGATTCCCACAGACATGAAAAACGGTTGTTCATGTGTTTTCGACAGCTCTGCTGATGCCCAGCGAGCAACGTGGTAGTCATTGAGCACGTCATCTCCGCCAGCAAGTTCTGAAATTGGTAATTTGCCGATTTTATAGCGATTATTTTTCTCGGGGCCTCTAGCATCGACTTCCGCTTGCTCTTCAGTCGAGAGCGAAAATGTTTCTGGGTGCTTGTTTTGAAAGTAGTAGTAGTCCCATTCTTCCAGTCGAGCAACGGAATCTTTATGGAATATCTTGCCACCACCTAGCGTTTTGTAACCGTTTGCTTTGAAAAATGCTGGCAACGAGCGATGAGGCCCAACTACTGAGCGCCAATCACGTCCATTTGAGTAAACGCCAGATGTACTCGGGCGTAACCCCGTCATCATAGCTGAACGCGTAGCGTTGCAAATTGCCGCCGGCGCGTAGGCGCGTTGAAAGCTCATACCTTTCGACGCTAAGGCATCGATATTTGGCGTTTTTACTTGCTGATTGCGGTTAAGATTACCCACCCAATGGTTTAAGTCGTCCACAGCAATCATCAAGATATTCATAGGTTTCTGAGAACTTGATTGAGCTTCAGTAGCGGCATGAACTGGTGAAGAAAGCCAAGTCGAAACCAAAGTAACGCACGTGAGTGCAAGTGCTCGGTGCTTGTTCTGATGATTGAAAAGCCAGCGTTCAGTTCTTTTCATTCTTAAATTGCTCTGTCGTGTCGAAGCCCAAAAGATGGCTTAGTAGAACTCACAATACGAGATAGCTAAATGGAATAATTGGTTAGTCGATTGCGGTACTCGGCTAAGTCATCACAACTGTGCGCTGCGCCACCTGAGCTCGCAAGGTTCTTATTTGTTAAGTAACTCTATTAGAACGACAGACTCTCGTAAATAGGGGGTAAACCGTCGTTTCTTTGCTTCAGGCACTGTTGTAACGGTCATTGGCGGGACGTATAGGGGGTGGAATACTAAGTTGTTATCAAGCGAGCCGATGGACGACTCGCCAGATGCCTTGAAGGTTATCGGCGATGAGTTTGAATGTCACTAAAAAACTCAAAGGTTTGAACGATATGGGTGTGCCAATACTCCCAGCTATGTTCTCCTTCGAATGTCTCATAGATATGTGGAATACCATTTGATTTTAGCTCTTCAACGAAACGTATATTGCCTGAGTAAAGAATATCCTCTCGACCGCAATCAAAGCGTATGGGCGGAAGTTTGTTTTTGTTTTTGTTCATCCAATACACAATATTACTTTCATGGAGATTGCGGCAATCGTAAGCATCAAGTGAATGATCGACAAACTCGGTCAGTTCAAGCAAGTCTGTGATAGACGAGTGAGCTGATATGCCGCTCACTTGCTCAGCATATTTGGCGCCTAACCTTAATGCGCCGTAGCCGCCCATGGAGAGCCCACTTAGGTAAAGAGGGCTGTTTATTGTGACATTCTCAACGGTTTTTTGTACCGCTGTGATAACGTCATCCATAATCCACTGTTCATAATTGCCGTGTCCTTTGGTGGGTAAGTATGCGGAACCATCGCGCAAACCTCCGTCCGAAGGCATGACCAATACAAACTCAGAAATTTTATGTTCGGAACGCAAGCGCTCGTAGACGTGATGAATGCCACCGAGCCCCATCCAAACCCAATGATTTCCATAAACGCCGTGCATTAAAACAATGATGGGCACATTCTCTGTTTGTGCATTGACGTTGTAGATAGATACATCGTGTCTACGGTTTAAATGAGATGAATGCACGGTCACAAACTGAGTATTGTCAGGCGTGAATGCTGGATTCGAAACTTCAAGTCGGCAAATAGTCATGTCTTTTCCTGCTTCTAATCTGTAAAGAGCACGACGCCTTTCGCGATGCGGCCGTTCAGCAAGTCGTCGAAACCTTGTTCCATGGTCTCGAGAGTGTAGGTTTTAGTGACGAGCTCATCTAGTTTTAAACTACCGTTCTTATAAAGGCTCAAGATACGAGGAAAATCTCGCTCTGGATTACACATTCCATAGAGCGGATTAATGTATTTTTTATCCCACTCAAACAGCTCGCAATTAAAATCAATGCGTTGTTCGATGCCACTGACTTGAACTGCTGTTCCTGCGCTACGAATAAGTGCGAGAGGAGCAGAGCCAAGCGCAGGAATAGCGGTGCATTCAAATGCATAATCAGCACCTCTCTTACCTGTGAGAGCTTTGACTTTGGCAGCCACGCGTTGAAAATCCACATCATCCGTTTCAGCAATAATGCCATGCGTCGCACCAAATTTCATCGCTTGGTCTAGCCGCTCTTGGCTAATATCAATGGCAATGATCATGGCTGCGCCTGAGAGCTTAGCTCCTTGAATAACATTGAGTCCTACACCGCCACAACCGATGACGCAGGCAGATGTTCCCGCTTGTAGCTTGGCGGCATTCACAACCGATCCCCAACCCGTCATCACACCACAGCCTACAATCGATGCGGAGGCGAAGGGCACATCATGATCCATTTTCACCACGGCTTCTTGTTTCACCACGGTATACTCACTCATGGTGCCTAAATGAAACGAACGCTCCATCGGCGATCGCTCTTCGTGGCAAGCATCTGGATGGGCATGGCCCTCTAGATCGCATCCGCATACAGGGCTGTTGTTCTCACAGATATGCAGGTTACCTTCGTGACATTGAAAACAATTTCCGCATGGAATAGCCCAATTCAAAATGACATGATCACCCACAGCAACGTTGGTGACCTGATCACCAACGGCGGTGACAATGCCTGCACCTTCGTGACCCACTACAAACTCTTTGTTCCACGTTTGAATTGAGTCCCAATCAGTATGGCAAATACCAGAGGCTTTAATTTTGACCTGAACTTCACCAGCATTTGGTTGGCCAATGTCCAAGGTTGTTAGGCGATATTGGCCTTGTCCGTTGGACACAATTGCGCGAGATTTCAACATGAGTCTTTTCCAAATAGGGCGTTGGGGGTTATGAACGAGTTACATTGGAACACGGAATAAAAAGGAGATCTGACAGGAAAGAGTAAAAATGTGTTAGATATTTGACATTTATAAGGGGTTTTTGTGCAAATTTGAGCTAGTTCTCCGTATGTAATGTTAATATCATGCGGTACAGTTGTTTTGAGCTAGAGCAATTTTCATGAACAAATTTGAAGTTTATTGTGAGCCTTTTTGTATTCGTGAAGGGGTTCAGTTTGAAATACACCAAGTCAGTTACGATGAAAATGCAGATTACTCATGCTTTATGCATTTTCATGAAGTGCATGAAATTATTGTTTTTGACCACATAGAAGGTTCTTACTTTTATGGTCAGGGCACATCGGCTTTAGAGGATGATGATGTGGTGTTTACGCCCAGTCTTGAAACGCATGATTTTGAGCTTTCAGACAAAGCCAAGTCTTGGTCTATCATTCAGTTTTTGCCCGAATTTTTAACACAACCCGGCTTAGAAAAAGAAGCTGCCTTCCTACGCCAAGGAATGCACTTACGATTAAAAGGTGAACATCTCACTTTTTTAAAACAACAAGTGTCTTGGCTGCAATACAGCTATTTACAAAATCCGTTGAGTAATCAGAGTTTAACGCTATTGAAATTATTGATAATTTGGCTCGTGGAACATGCCATTCCCGTCACGCCACCTCATACTCAGCCTATCCATTTATCAAAGAGTTACGTCAAGTTAGAGGCTGTTATTAATCTTTTTCGGCACAGTGCTCATGTGGATATGTCGCTGGTTGAAGCCGCAGAGCTTTGTCATATTTCTACATCATATTTTTCGCGCTTATTTAAAAGCGTATTCCGGTGTAACTTTTCGGAATATACCATTCGTCACAAGCTATACAGTGCAGCACGCATGTTGAGCCAAGAGAAAGCCTCAATTACTGAAATAAGTTACGAGCTTAACTTCTCCAACCCGTCACATTTTATCGCGTTATTTAAGAAGCAATTTGGAATTACGCCGAAGAAATATCGTACTCAAATGCAGCAGAGAATTGATTCATAATAGAATTATATACCTAACCTATGTTGCTGCTGAATTAAAAATTCAATGAGTCGTTGGACTTTCAGCTGCCTAAATTTGGGCTTAGGATAGACAATGTTAATGGGGAGCTTGGCGCTATGCCAATGCTCTAATACATTCACTAATCTGCCTTTGCGAATGTCGGTTTCTACGTAGTAACCTGGAAGCCGAGCAACCCCTTTTCCACTGAGCGCAGCGGCACGTTGCACATGTCCGTTGGGGCAAATAAACTTTCCTTTGACCGTGATTTCTGCGCGCTGTTGATTTGGCCCATTAAATGCCCATCGTACAACAGAGCCATGAATGACTTGGTGTTGATTCAGTTGTTTTGGGTGGTCGATTGTACCGTGCTGCTCAATATAACTGGGTGATGCACATAAGTAGCTATTCACATGCGCTAGTGGCCGAGCGACAAGAGAGGAATCGCCTAACATGCCCATGCGAATGGCTAGATCATACTGCTCTGCAATAATGTCAACGTGATGGCTGGCAAAATCTAGGTGTACGTCAATGTGTGGGTGAAGCTCGGAGAATTGAAGTATTAACGGTGCCAGCAATTCCTCTCCAAATTTTCCTCCGACTGAGTTAATACGCAAACGCCCAGACAAGTGCTGGCTGCTTTCTACGGCTAAAAGCTGCGCCTGATGTAGCATTTCAATTGCTCTACTTGCGTGTTGGTAAAAGCGCTCACCGGCATCGGTGAGTTGCATTGAACGTGTTGTGCGCTCAATTAAACGAACCCCCATTGTTTGTTCAAGGCGGGCGATGATTTGAGAGACTCGGGGGCGTGATATGGATAAGCGTTCAGCAGCTTCGGTAAAACTTTTAACCTCTGCCACCACAATAAACTCTGAGATTCCGTTGATATTAAATTGATTCATTTAGCTTACCAATGATGTAAATTAATGGCTAATTATAACCAATGTCAGCTGCCCTATACTATGCGTGCATCATAACTTTAGGTCACCTCGGGCGTTGCTTTATCGCCTTGTTAACTAACAACCAGTGAAGGGCAGGTATGAACTATCGAATTTTGGGTAAGACGGGCTTTAAAGTTTCGGAAATAGGACTGGGTTGCTGGCAATTGGGGGGTGATTTTGGACCTGTCGCCGAGCATACAGCTTCAGATATTTTGGCTGCAGCTTCAGACGCTGGCATTAATTTTTGGGATACTGCAGATGTATATGGCGGTGGATTAAGTGAACAACGTATTGGCGATTGGACTCAGAAACAGCTTGAACAAGAGCGAGTGGTTGTCACCAAGGTCGGGCGCGATGGAGCGCTATATCCGAATCAATACAGCAAAGCGGCAGTGAAGGCGAATTTGGAGGCCTCGGCTAAACGGCTACAAGTGGAAGCGATTGACTTGGCACAATTGCATTGTGTTCCCAAAGATGTACTGATGGGCGGTGACTTGCTGGCGTGGATGGAAGACTTTCAGCAGCAAGGTCTGATACGTCATTTTGGAGCGAGCATCGAGACGATTGAAGAAGGCTTGTTTGCTATTCAGCATCCAAAGTTGGCGAGTTTGCAATTGATTTTCAATGTCTTCCGCCAAGATGCAGCGGAAAGACTGTTGCCCGAAGCGCTCAAGAATAATGTTGGGATCATTGTTCGTTTGCCTTTAGCGAGTGGTTTATTGTCGGGCAAGATGACGGCACAACAGACGTTTGATGAAGGTGATCATCGCCGTTACAACAAAGACGGGGCTTTTTTCCACGTGGGTGAAACCTTTAATGGCATTCCGTTTAATACGGGAGTTGTGCTGGCCGAACAGCTTAAATCATTGATACCTAGCAATATGACACTCCATCAGGTCGCTTTGAGATGGTTACTTGATCAACCTGCAGTGAGCAGTGTGATCGCCGGGGCAAGCAAAGTTGAACAAGTAAAGAGTAATGCTGCGGTTTCACAACTTGCGCCTCTGAGCTCTGATATGCACTTGTTGCTGACTCGTTTTTATCAACAATCAGTGCGCCAGCACATTCGGGGTGGGATTTAACTGATACTCAAAGCCACGTCTGGTGGGGATGGTTTTTTAGGCGTTGAAACGCTAGCATCAATCGCTTGTCATAGAACGACATCATATGGGCTTGAGACAAGCGATTGAGTGAGAGATATTGTGCAACTGAAACCTTATAGCCAAGCGGCCGAAAATAATAAAAATTATATTTTAGAACAGCTTAAAGTTTATCTGCCCGATCCCGTTACCGTGCTAGAAATAGGGTCTGGAACGGGTCAGCATGCTGTGTATTTTTCAGCTCAATTGCCACATTTGCAATGGCAGACTTCAGATTTAGAGTGCAATCATTCTGGCATTGCACAATGGATCGAAGAATCTAGGGCTAATAATGTTGCTCATCCGATCAACCTCAATGTGCAAGATGGTCATTGGCATGAGTTTAAGGCGGAAGCCGTGTACTCAGCCAATACCGCACACATTATGTCTTGGGATCGGGTTCAAGACATGATCAAAGGCATCAGTGCCATGCTTCCTCGAGGAGGACATTGGTTTCAATACGGACCTTTTAATGTTGCGGGTCAATATACGAGCCAGAGCAATGCTGACTTTGATGCGTGGTTAAAAGAAGATGATGCACGAAGAGGTATTCGAGACATTGAAGCGATGACAGAGTTTGCGTATCAGTATCGGATAAAATTGTTGGCAGACATGAGCATGCCTGCCAACAATCGACTACTGATCTTTAAACGATTCTAAATACTTTTAACCTATTCAGCAGCGACTACTAGGCTGTAACCGTAGGTTGCACTTGCATCTTTATAGAGTGCATATGTGTAGTTTTTATCATCATCAAGTTCAAAGATAGGTGACTGATAAACCATGATTTGAGTATTGTCATCACGATTTTCAATAATCGTGATTTGATAATCATTGGTTGGCAGCATTGAGTTTTTCACTTGTTCAAAATCTGAATTTTTGAAGTGATATGGAGTCGTGTCAATTGTGCCGCCATCAGCCACAAAGTAAACATCTACCGTCTCTAAGTCTTCAGCGAGATTGATGAAATTAATGTCGCTTTGATAAGTTAATTCACGAACCGATTCGTTAAAGGCTATTCCCTTCGCGTTGCCGTCTGAATCGCGGTAAATGGCCACAGCTTTGGTGCTGTTTTGTGGCAAGCTCAAAAGCACGTTATTCAGTAGTTGATCGCCATTGGAGTCGTCTACAGTCACACCGTAATCGCTGTATGGAACCGTTTCATAAGAAGTGAAGTCACCGGCAGCAATATTACTGTGTTTAATATTGGTTTCGCTGTTTTTAATTTCTGTAGAAATAGTTTCAGGGTATGCGTTGAGCATTCTGAATTGAGCATCACCATAATTATCTTCGTACGACACAACTAATGTAGAGCTGGTGACACGGTCAAGCGCAAATTTAGCTTGTCCTGGGCCGAAGGTATCACGCAACATCAAAAAGTAAGAGGTTCCGCTCGTCATCGACACTCTTTCAGCTGTGAAAACAATGTCGGATGTGCCAGTATCTGTAATATAAACATCGTAGGTCTCGGTACTGAAATCTCCCACTAAACCGACTTGGCCATATTGAGTCGTTGTGACTTTTTCTGCATTTGAAAAACCTTCTCCACTCGACACTAAATACATGTCGTAACCAGTGCTACCGGTTGAATAATCACCTACATACAAGCGTAAGTGGTCGTCTTCAAGATCATCTAAATCAAAGTTAATGCTGTTGAATTGAATGTCGTTGTAGTCACCTGAGACGATAAATAAATTGCGGTCATCTTTTGCAACTGAGCCGCTGGTTGAGAGCACCTCTTCATATTCATTACTTGCATCAATCCCAGAAACAACAATTTCATAATCACCATGATCAACCGTCGACGTTGATGTGGCATCTGCATACACAAGATTTGAAAACGTAATGTCTTCACCCACCTCAATTTTTAAAGCGGTGCTATTGGGAGAAACATTGTAAACCTGCAATGAGGTTTGATTTTTAGAGGAGTCGCTACCACCTCCGCCACCGCCACCGCAGGCAGATATCATCAAAGCGGTTAGCGTGACAGCTGTAAAGCCGAAAACAGATTTGTTAACCATATGTGATTACTCAATTTTTAAGGGAACACTAGTGAGCGGCTAGTCTATTGAGAGCGGTGTAAAGAAGTGTCAGCTGATTGTAAAGTTATGTAAGGATATGGGCGTTCTAAGGGTTGGATCACACTTAATTTATAGAGTCGAATAAAAAGTGTTCAATTGTTAAAAGTCGCCAGTACAGGCTGGTAACAACAAGTCTTATGTTCAGTAACAAATTACCAACTATTTAACCCAATTGTTATTGACTTTTATCTGGTTGGAGTAGGTTAAATACTCTAAATCTATTCGCCTTAGTTGCTGTGAGTGAAAATTCCCAATCTGACATGAACAGAGGTTGCCCGTCTCGAATGCCAGACTGGGAGGTTTGCCTACTCGGCTGCAAATACCATGTTGTAACCGAATGTCGCAGAATCGTCTTTGTAGAGGACAAGTGAATAGTTTTTGTCGTCATCAAATTCGATCATGTCTGATTGGTACAGCATGAACTGAGTATCATCATCATTGTCGACAACGACTGTAATTTGATAGCTATCGGTAGGAATTACCCCATTTTCGACTTCTTCAAAATCAACACTTTCAAAGCTGTAGTTGGTGGATTCTATGGTTTCACCCGGCGCCACAAAATAAACATCTACTTGTTCAATGTCATTGGCTAAATTGACGAAATTAAGGTCGCTTTGATAGGCAAGCTCGCGCACTGACTCGTCAAAGGATAAGCCCTTTGCATGACCTTCTTCATCCACATAGATCACCGCCGCTTTAGTGTCGTTTTGCGGCAAGCTCAATAGCACATTGTTAATTAGTACTTGGTCATCTAAATCTGTCACTGTGACACTGTAGTCATTGTATTCAACCACTTTATATGGCGTTGTTTCTGCGGTTTCCACGTCGTCATAGTCAAACGAAGCACTGCCGCTTTGAAGTGATATGTTGACTGTTTCTGGATAGGCACTAATGATACGGAATTGAGCGTCGCCATAGCTATCTTCATAATGATAAACGGTAGTGGAACTGGTCACTCTATCGAGTGCAATCCCCGTATCACTTGGACCAAATGTGTCTCGAAGCAGCAGAAAGTAGGCCGTTTCAGAAGACATAGAAACGCTTTCTGCGGTGAAAAGTACTTCATCGTTTGCTACATCTGTAATGTAAACATCGTAGGTATCAACAAGGTATTCACCGCTTAATTCAACGGAGCCATACTGTGTTGTAGCAACCTTTTCAGCTAAATCAAACCCGGTTCCAGACTCTCCAATGTAGATATCGTAACCAGTACTGTCTGTTGAAAAATCGCCAATGAACAGGCGCATATACTCGTCTTCAATGTCACTTACACTGAAATCAATAGTGTGCAGTTGCAAGTCGTTATATGGGCCCGAAAATACGAATAGGTTGCGGTTGTTTTTATCAACGTTTCCGGTTGTGGTGTGGACTTCTTCGTATTCGCCATTTGAATCAACCCCCGAAATTGTAATGTCGTAGGTGCCGTTATCAATGGTGCTCGTAGAGGTCGCATCTGCGAAGCTCAAGTTCGAAAAGGTGTA
Organism: Echinimonas agarilytica; assembly: GCF_023703465.1. Lineage (NCBI taxonomy): Bacteria > Pseudomonadati > Pseudomonadota > Gammaproteobacteria > Alteromonadales > Echinimonadaceae > Echinimonas > Echinimonas agarilytica. Next base: position 20,668 of record NZ_JAMQGP010000003.1, read on the forward strand.
CTCTTCATCACCCAGCTCCACCTTTAAATAGGTGCTGTTAGAAGACGCGTTGTAGATTTGAAGCGTGGTCTCGTCGGAGCCACTATCTGAACCACCACCGCCACCGCCACAAGCAGCTAAAACGGAGGTCGCTAGCCCTATGGCTACAAATTTCTGAAGGGGCATGCTGAACATATTGGACTTCTCGATCTTTTGCTAAAACTAGATCGAGTGTACGCAACGCTGCTGTAAGGTACTGTCAGGCTGATGTAAACAAATGTAAAAATTAGTCAGCCTGACGTCGGAGAAGTTTCAAATGCCTTAAAGGATGAGGTGTGCCATTAGGCAAATCACCGGAAGTGTGACCAAAGTGCGTAAAACGAAGATGACAAATAGCTCCCATAATTTAACAGGAATCTTACTTCCCAGCAGCAACGCTCCTACTTCGGACATATAAATGAGTTGCGTAACAGACATGGCTGCAATGACAAATCGAGTCAACTCGCTTTCGATACTTGATGCTAGGATTGATGGGATAAACATGTCGGCAAAACCAACCATGATGGTTTTAGAGGCCGCTTCTGCTTCTGGAATTTGCATGAGCTCCAACAAAGGCAAAAATGGCTTACCGAGGTATTCAAATATCTCAGTGTAAGTGGCAATCATCAGAGCTACTGTACCGATAGCCATGACTACAGGTAGAACGCCAAAGACCATATCAACTGCGTTTTTGAGACCTTCACCAATGACTTGGCGAACGCTTTTAATGTGTGAAGCTTTGGTTAAAGCTTGCTCCAGCCCCCATGATAAAACATGATGGTTTTGAGGGATCATTTCATGATCCGCCGTTCGAGGAGACTCATCAATGTAACAGTCTTTCTTCCAGCGCAGCGGGGGGAGTTTTGGCACAATGACCGCGGCAGCGAAGCCAGCAGCACATACCGTTAAATAGAAGGGCACAAACAAATATTCGAGCTTCACTTGAGCAATCACCACCAAACAGAATGTGATTGAAACCGCAGAGAATGTAGTGCCAATCACAGCCGCTTCGCGTTGAGTGTAAAACTTTGCCTCGTATTGCTTGCTAGTCATTAAGATGCCAACAGAGCCATCACCTAACCAAGACGCCATACAATCGATGGCAGAGCGACCCGGTAAGCCGAATATAGGGCGCATGATCTTAGTGAGTAGTGTGCCAAATAGTTCAAGTAGACCGAAGTTGAGCAATAAAGGTAAGAGCAATCCTGCGAGCATAAATACAGCGAGCAGCACAGGCATCAATTCATGCAAGACTAAAGCCCCGGTATCATCGCCATATATCTCAACGGGGCCGATCTGAAAGTAGGTCATGAGGATAAATGCAGCACCAAGTAGCCGAACCACAAACCACACGGGCGATACATTGAGCAGTGCATTGAGGAAGGGATCGCGTGTTACCCAATTCGGGGCAACTAATTTGGTAAAGACCGACGCGAGCGTGGCAATCACCACCACAGAGGTGATCACCGAGCTCATACTGTCTCCCAACAATGCCTTAATGTGCTCGGCTAAGATCGCAATCGGGATTGTGAGCCCGTCTTCGACAGGTACGGGCACCATAAAGAGCGCCACGCCAATGAAAGAAGGAATCAAAAATATTAAAATATTTCGCCAACTGCGAATCGGCCGGTTTGTTTCTGAAGCTTGCATAATTGCCTTTATTGCGGGCTAAACGTGTAAAGCCGTTCAGTCTTATATCTATTGTTATCGTCATAACAGGCTCGTTGGCCTGCCTGAATTGACTTAGTTTTAAGTGCCTAGACTCAAAATGCTAAAGCTTAACTGGGTTGCGATACAATCCCTTGACGAGGATCACTCAGCCAAGACTCTGTCAACTGGAGTTGGCGTTAAACGGTTGCTGCTGAACTAAACTTCCCATGTGTGTCGCCATGAGCTCTTTTTCTTCCTGGCAAAAACGCTCAATTGCTCGTGCGAATTCAGGGTGATTAATCTGATGAAAAGAACACGTTTGGGTCGGCTCAAAGCCCCGTGAAATTTTATGCTCGCCTTGCGTTCCCGGATCATATCGACTGAGATTTTGCTCAATGCAAAATTCAATGCCTTGGTAGTAGCAGGTTTCAAAATGCAGTCCATCCACAGCCTTTTGGCAGCCCCAGTAGCGGCCATATAACGTGGACTTGTCGAATAAACATAAAGCTGAGGCAATGCACTCATCATCATCCAACGCTCGAATAAGCAATATGTGTTCGCTCATTTGTTGGCGCAACTGCTCAAAGAATTCAGGGTTTAAATAGCCTACATGACCGTGACGCTGATACGTCAATTGATAAAACTTGTAAAATGCCTTCATATGTTCGGGCTCAATCTGGTTGCCGATTAAACGCTGAAACTGAATGTTTTTTTGCTTGAGTGCTGCTCGCTCTTTTCGTATTTGTTTTCGTTTACGGCTCTTCAGTGCAGCCAAGAAGTCGTCAAACGATTCATAATTTTTATTATGCCAATGGAACTGGCAGTCGTGTCGAGTGATTAAATTATCAAACTCATGCCACGGCTGCTGTTGCTGCTCGTTGGTGAACAATAAGTGCCAGCCCGAGGCACTCACTTGCTGACTCACTTCCTGCACCACATGATAAAGCGCCGGAATCAGAGAGTTCAGCGGGTAATCGGCATGGTGTAACACTCGAGGGCCATTCGAAGGTGTAAAAGGAATTGCAGTGATTAGCTTAGGGTAATATGAGATGCCGTGCTGGTGGTATGCATTGGCCCAGCTCCAATCAAATACATATTCGCCGTAAGAATTAGACTTTAAATACAATGGCATGAAGGCGACTGAGCGATCGTCATCTAACAATTCAATATGGTGTGGTTGCCATCCTGTTTGTGCTGTGACGCACTCATGATTTTCCAAATTACGCAAAAACTCAGGCGATATAAATGGATTGCCTGTCAGATTCCATTGGCGCATCTGAGTCGCGAGAACATCTGAAATTGAATCGATTATTCGATAGTGCATGGCCGTTCTTGATTTGAAGTGACACTGTGAATGTACTGCGTTTCTGTATTCCATGTCGAACACAAAGAAATCACGTTGCCAGTTTAGTGGTCTCCACAAACAACGTGATTCGGTGTAAGCCAACTAATATTTGGCAGCTTTTTCTTTGGAAGTAAGCATGGAGGAGGTGGTTTTACCATTAAGTTTCAAATCGTAAATCACTCGATAGGCCAACACTGCCTGCACATAAGCGCGTGTTTCTTTAAACGGAATAGTTTCAACCCAGACATCAAAGGGCAGAGTTGTATCATCATTGACCCAGCGCTTGACTCGATGCGGACCTGCATTGTAAGACGCAATGGCTAATATTTGGTTTTGATTAAACTGCCCCAGTACTTGTTTGATATAAGCCGAGCCCAAGCGAATATTCGTTTCTGATTGATAAAGGCTTTCTGTCCCTTTGTAACGCAGCCCTATTTTTTTAGCCGTTGCTTTCGCTGTTGCGGGCATGAGTTGCATTAAGCCTCGGGCGTCTTTAGGCGAGCGCGCACGCGGGTTAAATGTACTTTCCCGACGAGCAATCGCCATGAGCAACGAGATATCAACATTTCTCATTTTGGCAAACGTTTTAAAATCTTCTTCGTAGCCCAGTGGAAAGCGTAAGGTAACGTCATCCCATTCGCCTGCTTGAATCGCGCTGTTGATGGCCATATGCCACCAACCCTGGGTGAGTGCGTAGTTAGCCAGAGCCACTTTTTGCTCAGAGCTCGCTCTTCGGAGGAGATAAATCCATTCTGAGTTTGCATTATCAGGTTCATCTGCTGCAATCAGCGCTTCAACTCGTTTTAATCCTGCGTCAGATAAAATAGTGTGTGAGGCTTGCTCAGAGGTTTTCCCTGCGTTTTTATTGAGTTGGTAAGGCGTTTCCATCATATCGGCTGCTAAATAGCTGTAATAGCCTCGATTGCCGGCTATTTTAGTTAGTCGCTCATCTGCTTTTTGTGCTTCGCCACGGCTTCGTTCAATATGCGCTAACCAATATTGCCAACGTTCACTTTGCTGTTCTTTTTCACTTAAATCGTAGATGCGAGCCTCAACGGCTTGCCAATCTTGTTTGCGGAGCAATTGCCGAATGCGGCGATCGGTGAGTTGATCAACTTGTAGCGATGCCAGTTGTTGATCGGCCCACTGACTGGCTGTGCTGTCATTTCTTGAATAGGAATAAAGCACTAATTGTTTGGTGATTTCTGATGCTTGAGCACGTTCAAATTTGAATGCAGCTTGATAATGAGTCCAATGCTTAATCGCTTGTTGTGGCGACGTACGAGCAAGCTTTCGCAATGCCGAGCTCACTATGTCACGATTGCGCCCTGTATCTTTTTTAAAGTCTTTGTAGCGGCTAATACGGCGAGGATTTTGATAAAGCTCGCGTAGTTTTTCTCCGCTGGCTTTGTATTCTCCGGTTAGTTTTCGGCTCAAATAAGTCATCAATGACGATTGACGCGCATCGTATGTAAGTAACATTCGTCGCCATACATCATCATTGGAACGTTGTCCTGCTTTGGCCCATTCTGAAAACAAAGTGTCGCATGCTTTGGGTTGCGATTTACCGCTCAACCATAGGCTTTCAGCCCCAGCATAGGCCTGCTCAGCTTGGCCGCTTTGCAACAGTGCTCGGTGGTAATAACAGCGCAATTCGGTGCGCGTAGGCTCCGTTGGGCTAACCGCTAAAAAGTTCTTCCAGTTTCTTTTTTTACCTTGCAAAGCCAAGTACCGGCGCTTCAAGCGCAATGCCAATGGGGTGCCTTCTGCTCGACTCAAAAACTCGTTCACGGTGGACACTGATTGGTTGGAAATACGAGGTGAGAGATATCGGTAGTCGAGATATATGGAAAGCGGATCGTCGTTTAATGCGCGACGTAGTTGAATATATTGGTCGGTTTTGCCGGTTCGAAGTGCTTTGTTGGCCTCGAGGTAAGGGCTTACATCGGGGGCTGCATGTGCAGAAGTGGCACAGACGATACTGATCGAGAGTGCAAAAATATGTGTGCGAAAGGCGCTCGTTATAGTCATCAACACGGGTTTAGCTATTTCCCTGCACTAAGTGAATGAGTCAAGTGTATGAAGGATTAGTCTATTCGACAATGAAACTTCAGCTAAGTTTATCGATAAGTTAAGAGTTTTCCCAAGTTGAATTAATAATATTATGTAAAAACAAAGTGATGGATATAAAAAGTGCTCAGGCTAGAGCACTTTGTGTACGCGTTTTCGGTGGGCTTATCCGCGATTGATGTCGACTTTAATGGTCAGATTTTGACCCGCTCTGAGTCGGTCTGAATTCAAACCGTTCCATTGCTTTAAAGCGTTGATGGTGACATCAAATCGTTTTGCAATCACAGATAGAGAGTCACCACTGCGGACGCGATATTTGACTGTGCGCACTTCTTTTTGCGGTGTTTTGGTGTAAATATCTAAGGATTGACCGGGCCGCAGCGTCGTGGAACTCAATGCATTCCAGCGTGAAATGTCTTGATATTTGACCCCATGCTTTTTCGCAATTAGCCATAAGCTATCACCGCTTTTGACTTGGTATTTTATCGGCTTCGCTTCGCCTGCTCGAACTGGTGGTAAACGAGCGTTATCACCCAGCGGAATCATCAAATGCTGACCTTTTCGAATCAAGTGATTGTTTAGGTCATTTGAGGTCATCAACACTTTCACTGTAGTGTGATGCTGCTGAGCTATTTTGCCTAAACTATCGCCACTTTTAACCTGATAACGTTGCCAGCTAACACGCTGTTTAGTGGGTAATTGTGCCAAGCCCTCTGTGAGTTGCTGTTGGTTTTCCAGTGGAATGAGAACAGCATGTTCGCCAGTAGGAGACGTGGCCCAGCGATTGAAACCGGGGTTTAATTCAGCGATGCGCGCAGACGGTACACCGCTGAGTTCGGAGATCACTGCTAATTCAATTTGTCCGCCCACATTGGTTGGAATCACTCGGGGAGCATTGGTAAGTGAGGGTAGCTCTAAACCATAGCGTTCGGCATTGCGAACGATATCGCTGATCGCGAGCAGTCGAGGTACGTACGCCCGGGTTTCTGCAGGAAGTTTTAAACTGAAAAAATCGGCTGGTTTTCCCGCTTTTTTATTGGCTCTTACCGCACGTTGAACACGGCCTTCGCCGCTATTGTAGGCTGCAATAGCCAGCATCCAGTCGCCATCGAACATATCATTTAAGTAAGTGAGGTATTCAACCGCAGCTTGGGTTGACTGAACAATATCTCGACGCCCTTCAAACCACCAGTCTTGTTGTAAACCAAATCGTTTACCTGTGGCGGGCATGAATTGCCAAAGCCCAACGGCCCCCCCGTGACTGTATGCGTAGGGGTCGAAGCCACTTTCCACAAATGGTAGCAATGCTAGCTCAAGTGGCATGCCTTGTTGGTCCAGCGCTTCTACAATTAAATAAAGGTAGTCAGCCGAGCGACGATTAATTTCAGCAAGGACGTCTTTGTGGCGCAGGTAGCGCTTGCGCTCGTGGTTCACTGACTTTTGATCAACTTCAGGAAGCGAGAAACCGGCTCGAATACGATGCCAAAGGTAGATCTCTTCAGGGGATGGCTGATCAACAATGGCCTCAACCAGCGTTGAAGGTACAGGAGTAATGGGCTTAGCTTCGGCCATGTCGGATTGTTGTGTGGTTTGACACCCCGACAACACGACTAAGCAGACGACAACAGCTGAAATTATTTTATAAAAGCGCACAGATTCTTTTCGCTCAACTACTTACAACGGGCTTAACCTTGCTCAGCTTATGTCCGTGACGAATGTCGTCAAAGCCGAATTTGGGACAAGCGCAGCATACTAACCGTTATGGGATAATCGGTCAAAATTGGTCTTTCCATGCTCTGAGCTGAGTGAAGACCTCAACAGGTGTTTTGCATGGTTGTTGCGCCCATTGCTCGGCTTGGTGCTGGAGTGTTGGCTCTGCGCTGCGCAAAAATGGATTAATCTGACGTTGCTCTGCAATTGTGGTGGGCAATGTCGGTGTACCTTCTGTCCTAAGTTGCTGGCAACGAGCCAAGGTACGATTGATATCTGCATTGTCTGGCTCGACGGCGAGGGCAAAGGTCAGATTCGCGAGCGTGTATTCATGAGTGCAAAAGACTAACGTTTCGGCAGGCAGGGCGCCTAAACGTTCCAGTGATGCTTTCATTTGAGTAGGCGAACCTTCAAATAAGCGTCCGCAGCCTGCATGAAATAGAGTGTCACCACAAAATAGGCCGCTTGCACCGTAATACGCAATGTGCCCGAGTGTGTGCCCTGGAATGTGCATGACGTTAAATTCACAAGCTGGCGCAATAATCTTAACTTGAGCATTGTCTGTTAAAGCCACATGTCGGTTAGGAATGTTTTCTTCGGCAGGCCCATAAACAGTGATGCCGGAATAATTATCGCAGAGTGTTTGAATGCCTCCGGTATGATCATGGTGGTGGTGCGTGACCAATATAGTGGTAAGTTGTAGTTGGTGTTGTTCGATGAACGCAATGACCGGAGCCGCATCGCCGGGGTCAACCACGATTAAATGGTGATTGTCATGAATTGCCCATATATAGTTATCATTAAACGCGGGAATAGCTGCCACTTGCATGGTTAAAGTTCCGAATCGAGTCACTCAAAAGGGTAACGCTATAGTATGAGACCAGCCGTTACAAATAAAGCGCTGCGAGCGCCTTCTGATTGGCAAGCCATGACGCACGGAGATTTTCTGCAACAACAAATTTCCAGTGCTGTTGAGGAATGGTTGCCGAGGCTTATCGGCTATTACATGCTTACGCTTGGCCCGCTCGCAAAAGGACTGGACTTATCTGCAAGTTCTTGTCGGCACCAACTCACGGTGCATGACCAGAAAGATGCCGACTTAATCACCCATCTGCATCAACTGCCTTTTCAAACGGACTCTGTTGATGCGTGTGTTTTACCTTTGTGTCTCGACTTTTCTTCTGATCCGCATCAAATGCTGCGCGAAGCACATCGTATTGTGATTCCCGATGGTCATTTATTAATTGCCGGTTGTAATCCCTTAAGCTTGTTGATGCTTGGTAAGCTCAGCCCAAGCCACCGTAAAGTTGCACCGTGGAATGGACGTTTTTTTACCTCGCACCGAATGAAGGATTGGTTGCAATTATTGGGGTGTGAGGTTGTGGCTGAACAAACCACGGGTTACAGCAGCCTAATGGGAAAACACACTCGGCATGAAGGTTTTCATCAATTTGGTCAAAAGTTTGCGCCTTGGGCAGGCTCAATATATTTGATTTTGGCGAAGAAAAGAGAGGTGCCGTTGACACCCATTCGACCCAGTTGGCAAACATCACGTCAAATGAAACCTGTGAATGTTCTATCGGGCGCGGGTGTTGCCGGACGAGGATTTCGGCAGCTTCGTCGGTGAGTCTCTGCTCCATCTTTATAAGCTAAATTTTTTGCGAGTTATCTCTAGCAAATTCCCCTATAAGCCTTATCAAACTCGCATCAAAGATTATTTATCTTTGTTTCATTTTCCATATTTTGAGCCGTCATTCACGACGAGGCGCGTGATAGTTTGAAACTTCAATGATCGGCCTTCGTCGCAAGGCAACAATGTTGCGATTCGCGCATATGGAAAAAACTTGAACAGGACTAAATTACTCAACGCGTTATGCTCATTAGCGCTATTGGTTTCACATCAAAGTTTTGGGGCTAAAACGCCCCAAATCGATTCCAATTTAGGAGCCAAACCCATGGACGTATTGTTCATCGCGGTGGACGACATGAATGATTGGGTCGAACCCCTCGGAGGTCACTCTCAAGCAATAACTCCGAATATTCAAACACTCGCAGACAAAGGAATGTTGTTTACCAATGCGCATGTGTCTTCTCCTGCTTGTCATCCTTCTCGGGTTGCTTTAATGACTGGAGTGCAACCTGAAAAGTCCGGTGTAAAGCAGAATGTATTTGCGAAGGGGGAGGTGACATGGCGACGTTCTCCGGCTCTTAAAGAAGCCACGACTTTGAGCCAGCACTTTCGAGACAATGGGTATGAGGCGATTGCTGGAGGTAAGATTTATCATACGCTGCAAGGCAACCCGAGTGATGAGAATGACTACTCGACGTGGGATGCGATTATGCCGGGAGATCCAAAAAGTGGATCTCCAATAGCATTTCAGCCACGTGCCAAGAAAAGAAATGTGTCTCGCCAAGACGAAGTAGGCCTTAGTCCAAACGGCATCATGGCGTGGGCGCCGATGGATGTAGATAGCAAACAAATGGCCGACAATAAGTTGGTGAACTGGGCTATTGATGAACTGAACAAAGAGCGAGATAAACCATTGTTCATGGCCGTTGGAATATTTAGGCCGCACCTGCCTTGGGAAGTGCCGAAACAGTTTTTCGACTTGTATCCTATCGATACGGTACAAGTTCCAGAAGCCGTTCCGAACGAATTGAGTCATACCTATGATCATGGACGGCGTCATTGGCATAAATGGGTGGCCGACAACAATTTATGGCGTTCTGGTGTTCAAGCCTATTTGGCTAGTATTAGCTTTGCTGACTATGAGGTCGGACGGCTTATGGCTGCACTTGAGGCCAGTGGCAGAGCTGACAATACCATTGTGGTGTTTTGGTCAGATCACGGTATGCACATTGGTGAAAAAGAAAATTGGGAAAAATTTACTTTATTCGAAGAGTCCACGCGGATCCCCATGATTATTGTTGACCCGCGAGAAAAGCCCGGACAAACCCATGCTCCATCATCGAGTATCGATCTGTTTCCAACCCTCATTGAGCTGACGGATACGCGCGATAATACTCATCAAACGCTAGATGGAGAAAGCCTTGCTGACTTGGTTAGAGGGGGGCACACCGATGTTCAACCTGCCATTAGCTCATTTCAAAAAGTGCATTCTGTGCGTTCACTCCGATATCGATACATTTTTGATCAAGTGAACTTAATTGAGACGCTTTATGATCACAACACCGATGCTCAAGAGCGCATTAACATCGCCTATACACCGGCGATGAGAGATGTAATGCAACAGCATCGAGATTTACTGACGGCTCAAACAGGAATTGTTCCGCCCAAGGCGTTTAATGTGCCCAAAGGGTTTGAAGTGGATACAAGAGGAATGATTACGCGTCGCAACTTTAAGCCACTTCATCAAGTGATGTATCGAATTCCCGGTTGGTGGAGCGACGCCAAAAAATCGCAAGCCATCGAAAGGTTGAAAGCGCAGCAACTGCCTTACGTGCAGGAGATCCAAAAACGAAATCAGGCTATTCACTAGGGCGATTAAGACGAGAGCATTGCTCTCGTCTTTCACTCTATGTGGGCTGGTAGCCCTCGTCTTCTGAGGTTGGGCTTTCTGCCGCTGCGCGAGCAAGGTCATCCACACGTTCATTTTCAGTATGGCCAGCATGGCCTTTTACCCAACGCCACTCAACTTGATGGCGTTGAACCTCTGAGTCTAGTTGCTTCCATAAGTCGACATTTTTTACTGGCGTTCGGTTTGACGTTTTCCAACCTTTACGTTTCCAGCCTTCAATCCAGCTTTCGATGCCTTGTTTTACATATTGGCTGTCGGTTGTAATCACCACTTGGCAGGGTTGTTTCAGGGCTTTTAACGCCACAATGGTGGCAAGCATTTCCATGCGGTTATTGGTGGTTAGCGTGAATCCTGCGCTCAATTCTTTTTCATGCCCGCCGTAGCGCATCAACACGCCATAACCGCCGGGGCCTGGATTGCCTAAACATGAACCATCAGTGTAGATCTCGACCTGTTTCATTCTCACCCGTTATTAGTTGGTGTAACATTCACAAAAGTAATTACTAATTCGACTGGCTGACATGATAGCAGCCCAGAGGAACGCATGCAGCAAAGCCAAACTCGTCAAATCGTTCTCGATACGGAAACCACTGGTATGAATATGGCCGGTGGGCCGCCTCATATTGGCCACCGCATTATTGAGATAGGGTGCGTTGAACTGATTAATCGAAAACTGACCGGCAATCATTACCACGTTTACATCAATCCCGATCAAATGATTGATCCGGATGCGATTCGCGTTCACGGAATTACCGACGAACAAGTTCGAGATTGTCCGCGGTTTGCCGATATCGCCCAAGAATTTGCTGATTTTATTCGTGGGGCCGAAATCATTGCCCATAACGCGTCGTTCGATGTGGGCTTCATGGATCATGAGTTTGCCATGCTTCGTTCCAATGCAGAGATGACGACTGATATCTGCTCCGTGACGGATTCACTAAAGATTGCGAAAGACATGTATCCGGGACAGAAAAATAACCTCGACGCTTTATGTCGCCGTTTAGGTATTGATAACTCTCACCGCCAATTGCACGGTGCATTACTTGATGCCGAAATTCTCGCCGACGTTTATTTGTTGATGACCGGTGGGCAAACTGATTTACAACTGGTGAATGAGGGCGCACAAAATAGCAGCTCAGGCCTTGAGATCAGACGGGTAAAATTTGCTGCAGACGCGCTATCTGTGATCCATGCGACACCTGAAGAACTCGAAAGTCATCAAGAATCTATGGCGCGTGTCGAAAAGAAATCAGGGGCATTGCCCATCTGGCAAACACTTGGAGTATCTTCATCAAATGAGTAATCACTGGTTTTTGGGATTTGTACTCGCGCTCACCACGCTCGTTGCGCCGCTGAGTACTGCACAGGATGAGTCAGTGACTCGCAGTGCATACAAGTTACTCGACAATCGCTTTCGTCTCGACCATGGCATCGACGAAGTCAGTTTAGTGGTTTATCGCAAGCCTGGATCGGGGCCTGTTTTATTTGTACGTCCCGATGGCAGCAAGCTTTATGCGCACTCCACGCCAGAGAATGTGAAATGGTATGACGAGCAAGAATTTGATCTTATTACTATTACCAAGCCAATGCCCGGGCCATGGCAGATCGTAGGCACCTTGGACCCGCGGAATAGCATCGAGATCTTGAGCGATATCCAGCTCACAATGGACGAAGCACCCCGTTCAATTTATCAATTTGAACGACTTAAAGTGACTGCCGAATTACGGAATTACGGTACGCGTATTACCAATGAGGCGTTTTACAAAAGCACGTCATTGGAAATGTTTTTATTGCGGCGAGGAATTGCAACATCAGACGACGAACTCACCACGACGACAAAGATTGGTCAGTTTTATGATAACGGCACGCTGTTAGATGAATACCCAAGGGACGGTGTTTACACCGGCGAGTTGGACTTCCGTGCTGATCCTGGTCGCTATCAACTTTTCTCTCGGGTAAAAAACAAAACCTTCTCACGTACCTTTGTACAAGATGTTGAGCTGAAGAAAATCCCCATTCAGGCGAAGGTTATTCGGGTGAGTGAGAGCGCTAAACGCATTCATTACAGTATTAATCCGATTGAAGTGCAGCTTGAAACAGTGGCCATTAATTTAATGATCGAAGGCCCTAATGACTTTCAATATCCATTCAGCATGGTTGCGCCTGAAAAAGCACAAATGGATGTTGAGTTGGATTTTATTGATCGCACCGGAGACTACCGGATCGGTGGTTGGATGTTCGCAACGACCTCGGACGGTCGCGAAGTTGCATTGGAGATCCCCAAAGAACGTTTCAGCGTGATTATCGACTCTCAACAAGAAGTGGCAGTGCCAGAGTTGTCTACCGGACGAGTTGTTGCATCAGACTCGGGGGCAGAAACAGCTTTGCCAGAAATCACAGAACCGATGATGCAACCGCCTATAGATGTCGTTGAGCCGCCGAAAGAGGAAGAGTCGGGGAGTTTACTTTGGTTGTGGATCACCATTTCAATGGGGGTTGTTTTAGCCATCATTGGTGGCGTTGTATTTATTTTGCTGAGAAAGCGCAAAAAATCATCAGAAAACGGTGAAGATTCAGACAATGACGCAGAGGCAGGCGGAATTGACTTAAATAGGCCTGAAGACAGGTAAAAAATTGGTTGACTCACTTTTGGGTAATCCGTATTATTCCGCCCGCACTGACGACAGCAGTAACACAAAATTCATGTTACTCAGTTAGTGATGGTGCGGAGTGGTAGTTCAGTTGGTTAGAATACCGGCCTGTCACGCCGGGGGTCGCGGGTTCGAGTCCCGTCCACTCCGCCATTATTTTAAGAAATTTGCCTTGGCGAGTTTCTCGTGTTTTAAAGCATCGCATAACTTTAAAACACACAGCATGAGTGCTGACAACAGGTTTAAGTGCGGAGTGGTAGTTCAGTTGGTTAGAATACCGGCCTGTCACGCCGGGGGTCGCGGGTTCGAGTCCCGTCCACTCCGCCATTTATTAAACCTACGCAACGAGTTTCAAGTGCGGAGTGGTAGTTCAGTTGGTTAGAATACCGGCCTGTCACGCCGGGGGTCGCGGGTTCGAGTCCCGTCCACTCCGCCATCTTGACTCTTGCATCCTCAGCTCATCATCAAAACCAGTTTAAGTGCGGAGTGGTAGTTCAGTTGGTTAGAATACCGGCCTGTCACGCCGGGGGTCGCGGGTTCGAGTCCCGTCCACTCCGCCATTTATCAGTACCAAAAAGAGACCTTCGGGTCTCTTTTTGCGTTTCAGGGTTTTTCTCCAAATTTAAATCTATCGATTTATAACAGTATGTGGCACTTCTCACCTTTTATTTTGCGTTGAGCGACTCAGCTCACTGTTTGCTTAAAATGTGTTTACCTCAGAGCCAAGACTATTTAACATTGTAATGGTCATTATGACTATATAATTGAGTTTAGCTGTGAGGTCTCAATGCAACATACAAGTACGAATGGATTACGTAAATTTTCGGTGGTGACGGTACGCGCTAAACAAGTGTTGCTGTTGTTAGTGTCATTTTGGCTATGTTGGGCTCCTCAGGTTGCTCATGCTGCAATGAAAGTGCGGTATTACGAACCCATGAATGAGAAAGACGAATACCCAATCGATCTTTTAAAGTTCATATTGGACAGTGCGGACGCAGACTATGAACTTGAGCCTGTTCCTACAGCAGACATGACGGAAATTCGTCAAATTGCCGATGTGAATGCAGGGCATGTGTCATTTGTTCCGCTGGCAGCTAACAAACGAGCAAACGACGCGCTGGCACCCGTTCCATATCCTATTTTTAGAGGGCTGTTGGGGCATCGAGTGCTCCTTATCCGCGAGCATGAACAATCTCGATTTGATCAAATTGACAGTATTTCGGAACTGCAGCAACTCAAAGGTGGGCAGGGCCGGTTCTGGCCAGACACACAAGTGCTATTGAGCGCTGGGTTAGATATTGAAACTCCGGTGAAATACGAAGGTTTATTTCATATGCTCGAAGGCGGGCGCTTTGATTTTTTTCCGCGAGGCTTGCAAGAACCGGTATCAGAGCTCAATGCCAGACCAGAGCTTGAATTATCGATTGAAGAAAGTTTGTTGATGGTTTATCCAATGCCCATGTTCTTCTATGCTTCCAAGGGTAACCAAGAGTTTGTGAAAACTCTGAGCCAAGGTTTTGAAAATGCTACGAAGGACGGCAGTTTTGAAAAGTGGTTTGTAAAACACCCATTGATTGCAGAGACTTTGTCTAAAATCGACTTGAAGGGCCGCACCATATTGCGATTAGAAAACCCTCATTTACCGACTTTAGTTCCGGTTGAACGCGAAGAGCTATGGCTTAAGTTGTAACTCCCCACACACAGCAAGAGTGGGGCGAAAACTAATTTCCCCCTACTCGTAATTTTTGTTACTCGCTTGTAAAATTTTCTAAAAATTAAGGGCTGTCCTTTGGGTCAGCGCGTTTTTGATATTCATAAGTTTTAGGTCATTTCCATTGTTAACGTTATTTTTGTAAAAATTGACTATTTCTGTCTATTAAATTGTCCAAGCCGACATTGTCTACCGAACGAGTTCTTCACTCAAAACTAGGAGGAGCCTTTCGAGCCATGTTGAGTTATCGTTCGGAGCGTCTTTCAACTGACAAAACAATTCGCCCATCCCCGAGTAAAAGCGCCATAGAGCAATTCGTGTAGTTATTAATTTTGAAGCCAAAACGTTGTCACGTTATTCAACAAAGAAACTCATATATAATCTTTTTTGTTCAACATTTTATGGAGAAAACCGTGCCCTATAGAAACACCAAAGGCTTTATTTGGTTTGGGTTCTATTCAGTCGTTGTGTGGTTATGTTCTAGCCTGTGGACGGCTCAGGCCGTGCCACACATGATAGCGCCTGTTGTGGAAATGACCATTTCAAACCAAATATTCAAGATGGAAGTGGCACACACACCAACGCTTCGTTTTGATGGCTTGTCGAGGCGCAGCGCAATACCTCCTCACACAGGTATGCTTTTCACATATCCTGATATCCGAGTTAGGCGTTATGTGATGCGACATTGTTGGGTGCCCATTGATGTGGTGTTTTTAGATTCACAGGGCACCATCATTGCTCTGCACTCAATGCCCGTGGAAGACCCCGATGGTGTGGTCCCTGAAAATAAGTTAACACGATATTCTTCAGGTAAGCCGGCGCAATATGCATTGGAATTTGCTCAAGGCAGCATCAACATGTTGGAACTTAAGCAGGGGCAAAGAATAACTGTGCCTTCATCAGCTATATTACCGGTTGCACAATAGTGACGACTGATGGCTAAAACAGCTACATTGCAGCATGCAATATCGAGCGGAAACGACAAATTTTAAATACAACTTAGGTGGACGATTCATGAAAAAGGAAACGATTGCCCTTCACGGCGGTTATGAAACAGACCCAACAACCAAATCTGTGGCTGTTCCTATTTATCAAACTGCGGCCTATGAATTTGATAGCGCTCAGCATGGCGCAGATTTATTTGATTTAGCGGTACCCGGTAATATCTATACGCGCATCATGAATCCTACCAATGACGTGTTAGAGCAACGCATGGCAGCCATGGAAGGTGGCTTAGCTGCGCTGGTTGTGAGTTCAGGTATGGCGGCCATTAACTATGCCATTCAAACCCTTGCCAAAATGGGCGATAACATTGTTACAACGCCTCAACTGTATGGCGGAACTTACACTTTGTTTGCCCATATGTTGCCGAGCATGGGCATTGAAGTGAGGTTTGCTGCCAGCGATGCTGCGGCTGATCTCGAAGCGCTGATTGATGGCAAAACCAAAGCCGTTTTCTGTGAGACCATTGGCAATCCAGCCGGTAATATTGCCGATATCGAAGCCATCGCCAACGCGGCTCACCGTCATGGTGTCGCCGTCATTGTTGATAATACAGTTGCCACGCCTATGATCTGCTGCCCCATCGAATACGGAGCAGACATTGTGGTGCATTCGTTGACTAAATATGTGGGCGGTCATGGCACTTCCATTGGTGGCGTGATCGTTGATTCTGGCAAGTTCCCTTGGGTTGAACATAAAACTCGTTACCCAGAATTTAATGAACCAGAACCTTCTTACCACGGTGTTGTGTATACCGAAGCTTTTGCTGAGGCAGCCTATATTGGTCGCGCTCGAACGGTGCCATTGCGAAATACCGGTTCAGCTTTGTCACCTATGAATGCGTTTTTGATCATGCAAGGTTTAGAGACGCTCCCGTTGCGGATGGAACGACATTGTGAAAATGCGCAAGCCGTGGCGGAATACCTGCAACAACACGATAAAGTAGAGTGGGTCAGTTACGGTGGATTGGAATCAGATGCAAATCACGCGATGGCCACTAAGTATTGTGATGGCAAGCCTGCATCATTGCTCACTTTTGGTATTAAAGGCGGTTTCGATGCGGGTGTTAAGTTTTATGATCAGTTAGCGGTGATTAAACGTTTGGTGAATATTGGCGATGCGAAGTCGTTGGCCTGTCACCCTGCATCTACCACTCACCGCCAGTTGTCTGAAGAAGAGCAACTAAAAGCTGGTGTTAAACCTGAGTCGTTACGTATTTGTGTGGGCATCGAACATATCGATGACATCATTGCAGATTTAGAGCAGTCTTTTAACGCGGTATAAGTGTCATCACCGTGCACCTAAAAGCCTCGAAGTAACCCTTCGGGGCTTTTTGCATTGTGCCATTAGCATGATGCGAAATGCATGGCTTTAAGCTCGTTCGCAAATTGCAATTGGGCTAATTTTTGCGGTAAAAATTCAATGTTTTTTCATTAAAAACAGACGATTAAAAAATGGGTCTAGTCCTTGCTTTGTCTATTGTAGGCAGACATTGGAGGCCCTATGACTCACTCACTCAAACTTCTTGCAGCGCTGGTCGCAGCGCAGTGCGCCACCGTAGCAATACCTGCGCATGCCGCCCCATTTTCATCGTGTCCGACTCAGGCATTTTTAATCCAAAAAACAGAAGCCGAGCTGTTTGGCGTAAACTTAGCGACGGGCTTCTATTCAAGCTTATCAAATGATTTAGGAACCAGCGGCAAGCTCAATGCCATGGGATTCAATTTTCATGATGATTACCTTTATGCGTGGTCCAATGAGTTTGGCACTTTGGCGCGTATTGGTGCCGACTTTCAAATAGAGCCGTTGGCTTTAACAGGCACAGCACCAGCCGCCTCGTTTTATGTGGGCGATGTGGCAGTGTCTCACAATACGTATTACGCCTACCGCAAGGGCAGCGGATATTTAGGGCTATTCAGTATTAATCTGGACCCCACGTCTGCTGACTACCTTCAATGGCATCAAGTGATTGATGGCGTATCGCTCAACCTGAACATCTTCGATTTTGCCTTTCATCCAGACAATGAACTGCTTTACAGCGTGGACAATAAAGGCGTTCTTTGGCAGATCGACTGGCAATCTGGAGCGGCTATATCGAAAGGGAACGTCGGTCAGACGGGTACCTTTGGCGCAGTTTATTTTGATGTGGATGGATTTTTGTACATCAGCCGAAATTCAGATGGTTTAATTTTCAAAATCGATCCTACTTCTAATAGCCCTGCGGCTGAGCAATATGCGCAGGGCCCAGCTTCGGGCAATAACGACGGTGCGCGTTGCGCCATTGCGCCAGTCGTGGATGTCAATGACACCACTATTGACTACGGAGATGCGCCAGAAAGCTTTGGTACCTCACTGCTCACCAATGGCGCTCGTCATCAGTTAGTTACCGGTGGAATCCGCTTGGGACGTAAGGTTGATGGCGAGATCGATGGTCAACCTTACCCGCTTAGTGATGATACCGGCCGCCCAACAGATGATGAAGACGGCATTTCATTTGTGACGGGTTTGCAAACCGGAATGGATTTCATTGTGTCAGCAGAATCTTCAGCAAACGGCCTGCTAAACGCGTGGATTGATTTTAATGGCAATGGCCAATTCGATGCCAACGAACAAGTGTTGAATGATGCAGATGTGGTGACCGGTGATAATGTCTTCTTACTCAGCGTTCCAGAATCAGCGGTCACCGGCGATGTTTGGTCTCGTTTTAGGATTTCCACCGATGGCCAAAACCAAGCCATCGGGGGGGCTCCAGACGGTGAGGTGGAAGATTATGAAATTCTTATATCCGATCAAGGTACTCAAGTGAGCTACTACCCATCACCTGAAGGTCGGGCAACAGTCGCATTTGAAGATAACTGGCCAGCAGCCGGAGATTACGATCTCAATGATTTAATTGTGCAATTGCAAACACGAGTAGTGAGTTATGCCGACGGCACCACCGCTAGAGTCGAGCTGATCGGTGATGTAGTAGCGATGGGAGCAAGCTATCACAATGGCTTAGCTATTCGTTTGCCGGGCATCAGTCCGAGTCAAATCGACACCGATCTTATTCGCTTCGAGATCAATGGCGAACTTCAAACTCAGCCTTTGCTTGAAACCGGAACCGATGAAGTCATTGCGATTATTGCCCCTGATGTACGCACATATCTAAATATAGATGGCACGTGTGACTTTTACCGTACGCAAAGTGACTGTGCAGGTTCGGGGCAATTGCAATTTAGAGTGTATTTACCGTTTGAGGATGGCTCTAATGCGCCTGTTACCCAAGTGTCGAGCTTGCCTCAAGCGCCGTTTGACCCTTTTATTTTCGCGACTTCAAATGCCCGTTTACCGTTGTTTAGCGAATCTCCGGGGCGTGGTTTAGAAATTCATTTGAAAAACCAAGTCGCTACAGATTTTGCCAATACCGCATTGTGGAGCACTGAGGATGACGCATCGGACGCGGCTCAACAACTGTTCTACCAAAATGTCAGCGGCATGCCTTGGGCGATATTGATCCCATACAGCTGGCAACACCCTTTTGAGCGCATTGATGTGAGCTCAGCATACCCTCAATTTGTCGGTTACGCCCAAAGTTCAGGCACCGAAAATGTGAGTTGGTATTTGCCCGAAAATGCTCGCACCGAGCTGCTTTACAACGAATCAGGAGAGTAATCATGAAATCACTTATTTGGATGGGCCCACTTACTCTGTCTGTTTTAGTCGGATGTGGTGGAGGTGGTGGCGGATCAAGTTCGAGTTCAGCGCCAGTGACTCCCGCCGCGGCATCCACTACCGCTGAAACTCCGTCATCGACTTCACCTGAACCCGCAGCAGTTGCCGCCGAAGCCGAAATCGAAACCGAAGCTAGCGCTGTCACAGTAATAGAAACTGAGATTGAAACGAGTGCTCAAGAGGAAATATCTGATGAAAATGAGAATGAAATTGAAGTGGTTGCAGCAACAGAACAAACCGAAAGTACCGAAGCCGTCGATATTACAAATTTACAAGTAGAGCCTGACTTTAACTTCACGAATGAGCAAAGCGTTCAAGTTCAAGTCGCTTACCCAATCGCATCGCAATCGAGTTATTACCTCAATTTGTGCAGTGAGTGGAAAGACCAAGCGCAAACACAATTGAATTACGGCAGCTGCATGTGGCGCGGATTTATGGGGAGCGAGCAGTTATCGATGGCAATGAATGTACCGGCGCATCAGCAGCAGATCATTGCTGAGCTTTGGGAAATCCAAAACGGCAGTTATACCGTGATGCGCCAATCGTATGATATTTCTTCCTCGACCATCAGCTTTAATTTCTAAGGGGGTGAGCCATGTGTGGAAAAGCAATTTGGTTAATGTTGGATAGCCGAAGTAATGGTGGAATCGAATCTCATGTGTGCGAGCTGGCAACAGCACTTCATCAACGAGGCCATCAAGTGTCGGTGGTCTTCTGGAAGCGTTACCACAAAGCGCACCCATTGGAAGTTACGCTACAGGAACGAGAGATCAACTGCGTGGTGCTCAAAGGCTCTATCCACTCTTATATGAAGGCGCTGCAAACACATCAACCGGATATTGTACACACGCATGGTTACAAGGCGGGTATAGCGGCAAGGCTGTGTGCCAAATTTTATCACTATGCCGTTGTATCTAGTTTTCATGCAGGAGAGCCAGGGCAGGGCAAGGTTAGAATTTACGATTGGCTAGACCGAGCTAGCGCGTCTTTTTCGGATCACCGCATTGCCGTCAGTCAAGGCGTAGCCGAACGGTTACCAGCAGCGACGGAGGTGATCCAAAATTTTGTAACTTTGCCCAATGACATCGAACGAACTCAAGATTACCTAGGAGAAGTGGCTTTTGTCGGACGGTTAAGCCATGAAAAAGCACCCGACCGTTTTATTGCTTTGGCGATGGTGCACCCTGAATTGAAATTCGTTGTTTATGGAGACGGCCCTATGGCAGATCAACTAAGGCAATCTGCGCCTTCAAATGTGTACTTTAAAGGCATGGTTGAGGACATGTCTCGGCATTGGAAACACATTGGATTACTGTGTATGCCGAGCCGGTTTGAGGGGCTTCCATTGGCTGCTCTGGAAGCATTATCACATGGTATTCCTGTATTGGCAGCGCCAGTGGGAGGGTTGAAGTCATTGATTTGTGATGACGTGAATGGCTGGTTGGTGGATGGAACCGACCAAGAGCGTTGGCACTCGCACATCGATCACTGGACGAGCATAAGCGCAGGTCAGCGAAGCGCCATGTCGTTGCGATCTCGGTTGCTGATCGCTAAACACTATTCACCTGATGCGATACTTCCTAAATTTGAGTCCATATATGGACAAGTGGCGGGCTAGTGCGGCCATGCAGACAGCAGAATAGTTCATTGCTGCCTGCATGAGGGGACTTACTGATGGTCTGCCTTACCAAGTTTACGGAAACTCACCTTGAAGAAGATGCTGTATAGCACCGGCACGGCGATTAACGTCAAAATCGTAGCAAAGGTCAAACCGCCCATAATCGTCACTGACATGTCTGCAAAAAATGCATCAGACAACAACGGTGCCATTCCCAAAATGGTGGTGATGGCTGCCAATGATACAGGTCTCAAACGGCTCAAGCTGGCTTCAACAATGGCCACATGCTTGGCTTTGCCTTCTTCAATTTGAAGGTCGATCTCTTCGATTAACACAATCGCATTTTTGATCATCATGCCGAACAAACTCAAGAAACCGAGCAGCGACATGAAGCCGAATGGCATGTCTGTCAGTAGTAAACCGCTGACAACTCCCACCACTGCCATAGGCACGATGAGCCAAATAATGAGTGGTTGCCGTACTTTGCCAAACAGCAATACGGTGACTAGAAACATCACTAGGAAGCTTAGAGGTAAGCCGCCTCCAAGCGCTTTTTGAGCATCTCGAGAGGACTCATACTCGCCACCCCATTCGAGGTGATAGCCGTTCGGTAGCTCAATGGCTTCTATGGCATTTTGAACTTTCGCTTGTGCCGCAGCGGCGGTATAGCTGCCACTGGGCTCGGCAAAGACACTGATGGTGCGAATGCGATTTCGGCGCTGAATCAATACATCTTCACTGTTCAAGTCGATGGTCGACATGACTTGCGACATCGGAATATAGCGGCGTTGCTGCGCGCTCCAAACTTGTGTGTCTCGCAGTGTATCAATAGTTGCATTGTTGGCATTGGGTACTTTGGCAACAATTTGATAATCGTAGTCCCCGTCGCGCAGTGTGCCAAGCTGCAAGCCGCTGGTGGCATATTGAATGGCGTCTGCAAAATCAGCTCGGGTGACACCGGCAACGCTGGCATTGTATTCATCATACTGAGGAACCAGTGTAATGGCCTTTTCGCGCCAGTTATGGCGAATATCTTGAATGCTCGATTCGCTATTCATGATGGCCATAGCTTGGTCTGCTGCATTTCTTAATATTTCATCATCAGGGCCTGAGAATCGGGCTTCAATTTTTGCGCTTGTGCCTGGGCCAAAAATAATTCTTTTGATGAAGAAATCAGCGCCCGGATCAATCGAATTGAGCTGCGGTTCAAGCGCCTTAGCGTAAGCATTGATGTCACTCTCTTGATGCATTCTGACCAAAAATAACCCGTAACTTTCGTTAGGCGATTCTGGCGCATAGGTAAGGGTGAAACGGTCTGCACCTCGGCCAATGAAGGTACTTACATTCTTCACTTTCTCACTGGACATAATGAGTGCTTCAACGTCTTTCATATAGTCTTCGGTGGTGCGAATATCGCGGTTTTGCGGTCCCCAATAATGAATGTAGAAAATAGGCGTGTTAGAAGGTGGGAAAAAGCCTTTTTTCACGTTACCGAAGTTGGCATAGGCGACAACTGTAATCACGATAAGCACAAAGATCGTGAGCCAGCGAAAGTGCAAAGCCCCCCTTAGTGCTTTGAGATAAGTGCGGTGAAATACCGAGTTTTCAGTGTCGTCTGATGGGGTGCTCGATTGCTGATAGAAGTACGATCCAAACAGCGGTGTTGCCGTGACGGCTAAGATCCAGCTCAGCATCAGCGAAATCAGCACAACGGCAAACAGAGAAAACAAGAATTCGCCGGTTTGGTCGTCCGACAAACCAATGCCAGAGAATGCAGCAATACCAATCACGGTGGCGCCAAGCAAAGGCCATTGAGTGCGTTTAACAATGAATGTGGCGGCTTCTCGCGCCGATTTGCCCTGTTGCATGCGCAGCATCATGCCTTCTGCCACCACAATGGCGTTGTCCACGAGCATTCCCATGGCGATCACCATTGCGCCTAATGAAATACGTTGCAGTTGCAGCGAAAACAACCACATGATCAAGATGGTGCCCATTACCGTGAGCAACAACACTGAGCCTACAACAATCCCAGAACGCCAACCCATGAATAAACAAAGTGTGAGTGTCACAACAATGACCGAGAGTTCGAGGTTATAGATAAACCCATCGACGGATTCGTCTACCACTTTGGCTTGATCATAAATAGCATCGAGCGTGATGCCAGCAGGTAGACGTGTCAGTAGTTCATTGACTTTGTGTTGAACGGCTGTTCCGACCTCGACGATATTTACGTCATTATTCGCCGCAACAGCTAAAGTGACTGCCGAATGGCCTTGGTAACGGACTAAATTCGGCTGTACTTCCGTTGGCTCGATACTGAGTTTGGCGAAATCTTGAATGCGGATGGTGGCATTACTGCCGGGAACGGCCAGCATTAAGTTACCAATTTCCTGCAAATGATTGGAAGCTGACTCAATTGGAATACGAATTTTGCTACCGTCAACAATCATACGTCCGCTATTGAACGGTCGGAGATTGTATTGCAGTAGCGCGGCTACATCAGGGAACGATAGACCTAAGCCTGCAATATGATTGGGATCCATTTCAGCCACGATTTGCTCTTGAATGACGCCATTCACTTCAACTTTGGCAACACCCGGTACCATCAATAGATCGCGCCGAATGATGCGCGAGAATTCACGTAACTGATACGGAGTAAAGTCAGGTGCAGTCAGGGCATAGTAGAGCCCAAACACTTCTCCAAAATCATCAATAACTTGTGGCGACTGGGCGCCATTGGGTAACGATGGAGCCATATCGCTGAGACGTTTTCTAAGTTCATCCCAAATTTGGGGTAGCTCATCAGCATCGAAATTGGTTTTAATTTCAACGGTGATTTCAGACTGTCCGGGTTTCGATTTTGATGTGACACGCCGAAGTTGCGGCATTTGCTGAATCGCAATCTCGACCGGTTCTGTGATTTCTTGTTCAACTTGTTCGGCATTCGCGCCGGGGTAGTTGGTGAGTACCTTGGCTTGTTTAATGGTAAATGCGGGATCTTCCAAGCGGCCAATGTTGCTTAGTCCTACCATGCCACCAATAAGGCAAATTAGAATTAAAAGCCAAGTGTTGACCGGTGTATTAATTGAATAGCGTGCAATGTCCATAACGGCTGTTACTCCGTTACGTAAGGTTGGACGAGCATCGACTCAGACATTTGTGCAACGCCTGCGGATACGACTTGATCGCCCAATTCAATGCCGGAGCGAATCACCACAAGGTTGCCACTGGCCATGGCAATGTCTACTGGAGCTTGGTGAACCTGATGAGTTGTTTCATCGAATCGCCACACGTAAAAGCTCTTATCGGCAGCGGCCACTACAGCATTAATGGGGACCACAACACCACCATGGTGCTTAAGGTTAGTGACGTTCACTTCTACATAGGCGCGTAAGCCAGGAGTGAGATGTTCGTCTTGCGGTGCTTGCATCTCAAATAGAACTTTATAGGTTTGCGTGACAGGATCTGGTTCGGTGGTGTGTTCGATGTATTCAATGTCGTAGGTTTTGTTAATCGAGCCATTGATAATGGCTTTCGCGCTATTGATTTTATTACTGATATTGGCCGATAGAATGCGTTCAGGCACATTCAATTCGAAGCGAATACGCGATACATCTTGCAGCCTTACCACAGCCGTTCCTGCGCTGATATATCGGTCGTTTTCAAGCAGTCGTTGGCTTATCAATGCATCAAAGGGGGCAACCAGTTTGGTGTAGCTTAAATCTTGTTTGCTGTTTTCCAGATCAATTTGAGTGATATCAAATTGAGTTTGCGCATTGTCGAGATCGCGTTTAGCGGCGAGCTTCTTGCCATACAAAGACTTTATTCGTTCTAGCTCTAGTGTTGCTTGTTTGTGGAGTGCTTTGTTCTCGCGTACTTTTCGTTCAAATGGCGTGCTGTCCATGGTGGCCAATAGATGGCCTTTTTTAACCATTTTTCCTTGTTTTAAATCGACAAAATTTAATCGCCCCGACACCTCAAAATTTAGTTCCACTGTTTTAACCGGCTGGACGGTCGCAGGAAATTGATAAGAGTGGTCGGAGTTCGCTGGAATAACGGTGGTGAGTTGGACTACTCGAGGTGTCGTTTGAACATCTTCATTGCTACTTTCAGCCTCATCAGAGCAGCCGAACAGTAGAGTTAAAACAAAAAACAGAGGAAACAAGTAAAGCTTCACGAAGCACGCTCGCAGATTGATGTGTATAAGAAGGAAGTGTTGTGAAGTTAACATATTTACAAAAAGTGTAAATATGAAAATTGCGAAGTGTGAGTGGAGTCGCTACCCTACATAAAATTTTTAGCCAAATACGTTGTTTTAACTATGCCGTTATCGACCGATATCATTTTGAGCACTGCCCGAGATTGTTTTTTTCGGCATGGCTACAGTGCCTCCAATATTTCGATGATCAGTCGCTATGCTGGAATTTCGCGCGTCACCATTCACAAGCAATTTGGATCTAAAGAAGAGTTATTCAGAGCTGTTTGTTTGGCACATCAACAATCGATTCAAGCACTATTGCCGCAATATCAATTGAAGCATGACGAAGTTTGGGTTCAAATCGAAACCATGCTACTCGATTGGGGGCGACCGCTATTCGAAGAAATTAAAGACGAACTGGTGGCGAAAGATCTGATGCAAGCCGCGAGTCATTACTGCGAGAAAGAAATGTCAGAACACGTGAACATTCTCATCGCTCATGTTGAAAAAATGCTCCAAACGGCGCAGCAACAGAGGCAATTGTCATTCGCTAATTCTGACATGAATGCCGCACAACTCAGCCGTTGCTTAGTATGGTCGGTCCGTGGGCTGTATATGACAGCAAGCAGTACCGATGCCTCTGAGTCTATGCTGGCATTAGTGAAGCTCTATAAAGCCGCATTGCGCAATTAGTTCACACCTTTAAATAGAAGCCGTATATCAACCAATGTTTCGATAAACCGCCGTTGCGTGGGTGCCAAGCATAAGGCTTTCGCGTGAAACAGCATGGCACGAGCCGGGTCATTGTGACTCAACCAGTTTTCTGCTTCAGCGGTGGCAATGCGTGCTTTTGCATACCTTAATGCATCGGTTCCTGAATTGGAGATAGCGTGCTGGTAACGTTGATAAATTTGCTGCATGGCTCGAATTCGCAACTCTGTTTTACTGCTTTCAGACTCAGGTCGCATTAGATACAGAGTATCGCAGTAGTTACCAATTGCAACGGGGCCATCAAGTGCTAATTTGAGCCATAAATCCCAGTCTTCAGCCGAGGGAAGTCTTTCATCAAAGCCTTTCACATCATCGAGAGCAGAGCGTTTTACCATGGCGGTTGATGTGCCCACAATATTCTGAGCAAATAATCGAGAAGCGCTGCCTTGAAGCCGAGAATAGCATTTTTTCTGAGCGCCTAGGTTGTCATAGCCAGACCAAAATTCAAAACAAGTGCCTAAATCTTCGCCGTTTTCTCCTATATGCCGATAGTCACTAAAGCTAAAAAGTACATCCGGATGACTGTTGTGAAACTCTACTTGGTGCACAAGCTTTTGGGGGAGCCAGGTATCATCCGCATCGAGAAATGCAATCAGCTCGCCTCGAGCGACTGTGATTGCTGCGTTGCGAGCTTTGGCTGGACTATGAACACTCACGCGAAGCGGTCGGATCCGAGGGTCTTGTTTTTGCTGCATTTGCAGCCACTCCCAAGTGAGATCTTTGGAATCATCATCCACTACGATAATTTCTAAATTCATAAAGCTTTGAGCTTGAACGCTCGCGACCGCCTGTTGCAAATATTCCAAGCTGTTATGCGTAGGAATGATCACTGAACATTTAGGTTGCTGTAGAGGTTTGGATACGATTTGCATGAGCGCCTCCCGGCATTGTTATTGCTTACTCTCTTGATATGTACCAAAGCAGAACTTGTGCCAAGCGAGAAAATAATGATTGAAAACCCTGTATCTCAGCGCTATCAGAGCATGCTTTCTATTGCCGCAGCATTACTATTCTGTGGGCTGATTGGTGCGGCATGGTTGGGTGTAAGTCATCCGGTGGTGGCACTCGTATTTGGGATGTTACCGTTTGTTATTTATGGTGTTTTTAAATATCCCTTCATCATGGTATTAGGCTTTGTACTGTTTTCTTTTTTTCGAATACACGAAGCCTATCCACAACTATATTCGTTCCGAATTCCTCAATTGCTTGCATTGGCCTCGCTGGCATCGTTGGCATGGCACTTGGTCATCACTCGCAAAATGCAAATCTATTGGAGTAATGAATTGAGCTGGCTGCTTGGTTTTTTTGCGTTGTGCATGTTAGGTGTTTTGGTGGCGAGCAATCGCGGCGTTGCGATGGCCTATTTTAATGGTGTATTTAGCAAAATAGCGCTGATGACATTCGCAATTGCATGGTTGATGCGTCGTCCGCAAGATTTCTTACAAGCCGGTTTTTCTTTTGTTCTGGCGGGTACGGCCGTTGCGTCGGTTGCTCTGCAAAATTCGGCGGCCGGTCTTGAAATGGTGGAGGGCACACGCGTCACCATTGGTCGGTCATTTGGTTCTACGTTGGGGGACCCAAATGATCTCGCTCTGGTGTTGCTGTTTCCTTTGGGTTTTGCGGTGTCTTTTTTGCTGAATCGGAGCTCTCGGTTGAAGCAGTGGGTGGGATTGGCTGCAACAGTAATGCTTGTTGCGGCAATTTTAGCAACGCAAAGCCGAGGTGGGTTATTAGGCATTTTAACCGTGTCAGCGGTTTTTGCTTGGAATCGCATTGAGAACAAGGTGATGTTGATCAGTCTTGCGGGTTTAGCGGCGCCTATTTTGTTTGTGGTCGCAGGCGTTTCCGAAAGAGCATCGGGCGGGGCCGCTGAGTCAGGCATTGATGAGTCGGCCATGGGGCGGATTTATGCTTGGGAAGCCGCAATTAAAATGGCTTTTCATCATCCATTGACAGGTGTCGGGTTAGATAATTTCTATGCGAACTACTACTTCTACAGCGCTCATTGGGACGGAAAGAATCATGCAGTGCATAGCACTTGGTTTGGAATCTTAGCCGAAACGGGTTTTTTGGGCATAGCGGTGTTTAGCGTCATGTTGGTGAAGGTTGTGAAAACCGCATGGAATAATTTAGCGGATTTTAGGGCGATTAATGAACCGTCGGCCGATGTGCGTCATATGGCGTTGGTGGCTGAGGCCTCACTGTCAGGTTTATTAGGAACCATCGTGTCAGGGACGTTTTTAACGCAAGGGTTTACGTGGCCATTTTATATCTTTACGGCTTTAATCGTTGCGATTTCTCAATATGCTAAAACCCAGCATCAAACAGCCCTTTTGCAAAATGCGAACAAACCTATCTAACCCGGTTTTAGGGTTTTTAATCTATTGTAAGTTATAACTTTTGTTTGGTTGGCATAGCCTCTGCAATATCTTCAGCAAAGCATCATTCAAAGACTTGTTGGAGAATCAAATGAAGTCTAAATCCCCTCTGGTTTCTGTCATTGTTCCAGTATACAACGCTGAAAAATGGATTGATGAATGCCTGTCATCGTTGCTGAATCAGTCGATGATCCAGTTGGAAGTGATCCTTGTACTGGACGCACCAACTGACAGTAGTGTTGAGCACGTGGCCCGTTTTTGCCAGCGAGACCCGCAGCGCTTTAGGATGATTGAACTTGCGAGCAATATGGGCGTGTCTGCCGCTCGCAATATCGGAATGAAAGCAGCAAAAGGTCAATACATCGGTTTTGTTGATAGTGACGATTGGGTTCAGCCGAATATGTTTGAGTCCATGTATCTGGCGGCTGTCGAAAAGGAATCAGATATCGTCAGCTGTCAGATTAAAACATTTGAACTGTGCCAGTCAGGTTGGGTGTTTAAAGCAATGCCGTTGCATGCTCAATATGAAAATACATTTGTCACCAACAAGCTCTTCCGTCGAGCATTTCTTATCGCAGAGGGTATTTGTTTCTACACTAATGTGATTTTCGAGGATGAGCCATTTGTATACACGGCTCGTTTTAGTGGCCAAAACTATGTGGAGCTTGAGCAACACTTTTACAACTACCGCATGAACCCCGAAGGGCAGTGTCGAAATGCCAACAAAAGTCGCTTCAATCTATATGACAAAGAGCTAATGCTGGCTCGCTTTATGGCGGATATTGAAAGTCGAGGCAACTTAGATGAGCACTCATCAGAAATGATGGAGTGTTTAGCCAATCATGCTCTGAGCGCATTGTATTACGATATCACTCTGATTGATTTGGTCGGCTATTTTCGCTTCATTGATCACTTGGTGACGCGACATAGGCTGGTGGAGCGCAAAGGGTTCGACGACAACGATTACCGCATTAGTCGATTTCTTAGGTTTCGCCGCAAACCATTGCTCATCGCCGCACTCGCGTTGTGGGCAAGAGGTAAATATCGTTGGGAACGTTTGAGCCTCTCGTTCAAGCCTCAAAAGCCTGTTGAGGTGATCGCATGAAGCACTGCAAAACCCCAATGGTGAGTGTGATTGTACCTGTGTACAACACACAGGATTACATTGCAGAGTGTTTGAATAGTTTGGTGGCACAAACACTGATTGAGCAAGATCCTGAAACGCTTGAAATTATCGTCGTGAATGACGCCTCTGCCGACCATTCCATGAGTATCGTGAAGGCCTTTGAGGCGCAATATCCACACCTCATTACAGTGCTTCAACACGATCAAAATAGGGGGCTCGGTGTTACTCGAAATCGCGGAATTGAGGCCGCATCAGGCACATATATAGGCTTTGTCGATAGCGATGATTATGTGTCGCACGATATGTTTGAACAGCTGCTGATAGAAGCCGTGCGTCAAAATGCTGATCAAGCGGCTTGTGGCATGATTCAATTTGATGGATTGACGCAGCGCTCCCTTTCAACCCATGTCTCTGCCGAGCGCACATCGGTGTGTAATAAGTTGTTTCGGCGAGAGTTTATTTTAAAACACAGTATTCGATTTGCGGAAGGACAGCTGTTCGAAGATGAAATTTTTAGCTACATGGTCGACTTAATAGCGACTCGAACAGCCGATGTTGACGACGTTTGGTATTTCTACCGAGTGAACCCTGAAGGCATTTGTCGCAAAGCAGGGGCTGACCAAAAGCGTTTGTATGCTCGCATGAATAGCGTGACAGATTTCATGGAAACCATGAAACAGCGTGGCCTGCTTGAGTCATCGAAAGCACTGTGCCTAAAAATGTTGTGCCGTCACGCCATGCTTCAGATCCAGACAGACGTGGGCTGGATTGATTTAATGTGTTATTGGCGCTTTACCGCACATATCATCGAGCGCTATCGACTCACAGCTTTTGTGTTACCCAATGCTGACGACTATTTTGTCCGAAAATTTGTTCAACTCAGTGAGCATCAGTGGCGCTTATGGCTGACTCGTGTGATTTCTCGTCGCGCGTTGGGAGCGGCATGAATATGCAATGGAGCCAAACACTTCAGCAATCCTTACGCTCAAAACATGTTCAAGACATGGCATGTTACGGCGGCTTAACGCTCATGCAAAAAGGCGCTGGATTTTTCATGCTGCCTTTTACCACTCGATACTTATCACTTGAACAATATGGCTTATTAGAGAGTTTGATGGTCATTTTAGTGTTTTGCTCGTTATTGGAGATTAGTGCGGGTGCATTGCCAAAAATGTTCGCTGACTGCCAGCAGCAGAGCTGTCCTGATGAGTCTCAAAAAACACTGTTAAGCTCGGCGCTACGTTTGAGCATTGGCTACGGCTTTGTACTGTTTTTATTGATTTCGTTGGCGTTGAAACATGCACCACTCGCAGTGTTTGAAATGCTCGAAAAGCGCCAGATCATGATGGTCTCCATTACTGTTTGGATGATGGTCGTGCTACAGCCCTTGCAAATTTGGTTGAGAATTCAACAGCGCGCTCGCTCCTATTGTGTTCTGGTGGCTACACAAACTGTGTTGCAGATCGGCATTTCCTTTTGGGGGCTGAGTCAGGGCTGGGGTATGGATGCCATTCTCATTGCCAGCCTTGTGTCTCATTCGATATCGGTCATATTAGGGGCGGCAATGACGCATCAGCATTGGCGCGCCAAAATCGACACATCTATTATGAAGCGCACTGTGCAGTATCAGGTATGCCTAATTTCAGCGTCGTTGGCCTTGTTTGTGATGCATGGGCTAGACCGACTGTTATTGGGCAACTGGCTTGGGCATGAAGCCTTGGCCCGTTACGGCGTCATGATCAAAATGGTTGAAGTAGTGGCCGTTGTGTTTGGTGTGATGGAAACATGGTGGTTGCCTAAGCGTTATCAAGTGCTGGCCCAGCCTGAAGGAGCCCGCAAAGTGGTTCAGGTTCATCAAGCCATGTTGCTGGTTTTGCTCTGTTTGTTGCTTGGTGCGTCTGTGTTTTCGCCCAGTGTTTTAAGGTACTTACTACCGCCAGAATACCATCTGGCATTGCAATGGCTGCCGCTCATGTTGACGGCGCTGGGCTTTAAACTTGCGACTTCTATTTTCGACATTGGCTGCTATCTACCGAATCGTCCGGTTTGGTTGGGGCGCATCAATCTGATCTGTGCGTTTAGTGCGTTGGTGCTGTATTACTTATTGATCCCCAAATGGGGAGTTTGGGGGCTTATTGTTGCCTCAAACCTCGTTTACTTTTCGAGGTTCATGGCATTCGCCTACATCAGCCAGCGAACCCGCTCGTTACCTTATCGTGTGAAAAAGCTGATATGGATGAGTGTGCCTGTACTGATGTGTTTAATGGCATGCTCGGCGTTAAATTCCCAAGTCTTCAGTCATTTCATCTCCGCCGTGACTTTGATGTTGCTCTGTGTGTTGGCCGTTCAATTTTATAAGTGTCAAACCTCGCATCAACCGAATAGAAACGCGATTAGAACGTCTTAATCAATAAGCAATGAAATATCAGTCAATCGCCACGTTATAACGTGGCGTTTTTGTGGATTATTAATCGCGAATAACCCTTAGCGCTATTCATTTGCATTTTGCAAAGAAACGAGTTTTTCCATTTTAAGGTGTTGTTTTTAATTCGAATTCTAAGTTGGCAGGCTTCATGCAAATCTCAATCAGGTTCATTGAATAAAGGCTTTACTATGACCACTGTATTGATGTATCGAACACGCCTCTGGCTGAAGCAGGGTAACACTCCTTTAGCTCGAAATTTGTTTCGCTTGTTGAAGTCGTGTCGTCAGCTTCAACTGCCGCGCATTCCGTTGTTGTTTTCACTTTTCTATCGCATATATTTACTGGTGACAAATAGCTTCAGCAGTATGATAAGAGTGCTGTGGTGGACGCCATTGTTTCGCAGTCAAGTCATAGGAACAAGTCGAGCGCTCTACCTCTATGGTGGTCTGCCGCTGTTGTCAGATGGCTTGCAGATTCATGTTGGGGACCGTTGCCGGATTTCTGGACACACCACTTTTTCTGCGCGTGCTCACGCGCTTACTCAACCCCTACTTTTCATTGGGGATAATGTTGATGTGGGCTGGCAAACGACCATTGCGGTCGGGCAAAGAGTGATGATCCACGACAATGTTCGAATGGCCGGAGGATGCTTTTTAGCGGGGTATCCGGGTCATCCCTTGGATGCTAAACGTCGGGCATTGGGCGAGCCTGAAGATGAATCTCAAGTGGGCGACATTGTACTTGAAGAAGATGTTTGGTTAGCCACAGGCGTTAAGGTCATGGCCGGCGTTACGATCGGACGCGGCTCTATCGTCGCTGCAGGTAGTGTGGTCACCACTGACTTGCCTGCGGGAGTGCTTGCTGGTGGCGTTCCTGCTCGTGTGATTCGGCATTTGGAGGGGACGAATCATGAAGCATGATTTGATTGTTTTTGGTGAAGACTGGAATCGTCATCCAAGTAGCACGCAGCATTTAATCAAAGAGTTGGGCCGAGATCGGAAGTTAATTTGGGTTAATTCTATTGGGTTACGCCGTCCGCGCTTAACCATTCGTGATGCGGTACGAGTGCTTGAAAAAGTGAAGTCTTGGTTTGGAATGGGCAACTTTGCAAATAATGAAGGTTCCAGCGTGGATGATGTTGAACACCGGTTTAGTCAGTTTCAGGTCATTTCGCCTTGGGTGTTTCCTGCGGCTAGAAGCCGTTTGGTTCGGGCATTGAATCGGGGCATTTTGTCTTGGCAAATTCGACGAGTGGCGAAGCGCATGTGTATGAGGCGCCGAGATTTATGGGTTTCTTTGCCCACTGCAGTGGATTGGGTAGGGCACTTAAATGAATCGAAAGTGTTGTATTACTGCGGGGATGACTTCAGTGCTTTGGCGGGGGTTGATCATGCGCATGTGGCTCAGTGTGAACGCGAACTGGCACACAAATCAACGCACATTCTGGTGGCCAGTGCGACTTTGCATCATAAATTTAACGCAATTTCAAATTGGAAAAATAAAACCATGCTAGTGGAGCATGGCGTTGATACCGCGTTATTTTCTACTCCTGCACCTTGTGCGCAAGTTTTAGAAGGTCAGCGTCCAGTGGCTGGCTTTTACGGCAGTATTGCCGATTGGTTGGACTTATCTATGTTGGCCCAAGTTGCAC
Source organism: Echinimonas agarilytica (assembly GCF_023703465.1). Lineage (NCBI taxonomy): Bacteria > Pseudomonadati > Pseudomonadota > Gammaproteobacteria > Alteromonadales > Echinimonadaceae > Echinimonas > Echinimonas agarilytica. The sequence continues at coordinate 54,248 of NZ_JAMQGP010000003.1, forward strand.
GGGCATTACCCAACTGGCGGTTTGTATTGATGGGGCGAGTCGAGACCGACTTATCGGCCATTAAGACTGTTGAGAATATTGAGTTGTTACCGCCAGTGGCGCATCATTTGTTGCCTCGTTATGCGCAGCACTGGCAGGCTTCACTTTTGCCATTTCGAGATTGCGAGCAGATTCATGCGTGTAACCCGTTAAAGCTTCGAGAGTATCTAGCGGTTGGCAAGCCCGTTGTGAGTACGCCGTTTCCAGCGCTTGAACCGTATCGGTCCGTGGTTAATGAAGTGACTTCAGCAGAGCAAATGGTGAACGCGTTGCTTGCAATTGAGAATTCGTACTCAAGCTTTCATCATGAGCGGCGTGCCTGCGTTAAGCACGAGTCTTGGTTAGCCAGAGCGCAGCAGCTTCAAACTGTGTTGTCATCATCATGAATACCAATTATTTCTCACTTTAGCTCAGCAATTCAGGTGCGTTTTGCTGAGCTGTCACATCCTCAATTTAAATCCCATGGCACGTATCTCTTCAATAACTCCATTGATCATCATCGCAACTTGGCAGTTTGGGCGTATTTCATATGGAAATTAAAGCGAAATTTCAAATGCCTTTTTTATTACTAAACGATGCCATATTTACGCTTTGCATTTTGAGAATGGGAGCAGGATAGTTTAATTATTTAAAGTTAAGCGATTGATTAATATTGATTAATTTTCATTGGCACATATCTGGCTATGTTCGCTATAAGTTTGTGACGAGTTGATGCTCAGCAAGACCAGATGTGCTGCATCAAAACTCGCAGTTCCTCATATTGGAGGCTCCCATGGGAGAATTACTACCGCGTCTTTACATGATTCTCGATGCCGCCTGGCGGCGGCGCTGGTTGATCGTGGTGCCTATTCTTGTGCTTCCAATATTGGGCATTGTGGTGGCGAAAGTGTCGCCCCGTTTGTATCAATCGCACACCAGTATGTTGGTACAGGAAACCGCCAAGCTCAATCCATTTTTAGAGGATTTAGCCGTGTCATCTAATCTCGAAGGGCGAATGAGTGCACTGACAACATTGCTGCACAGTCGCCACATTCTGACTCAGGTGGCTGACGATGTAGGGCTCATCAATGACGATTCCGAACCTGCGCAACGCGACGCGGTGATTTCTGAATTGTCCAATGCTCTGACGGTATCAAAAGTAGGCAAAGATCTTATTCGGATTGACTACAAGTCGAATTCTCCTCAAGGAATGAGTGAAATACTGCAATGCATTAGCGATTACTTTATCGAAGAACTTTTAGCTCCGGAGCGTTCATCCATCCGTGAATCTGAACGTTTCTTACAGACTCACTTGCTCAGAAGTCGTGAGCAATTGGAGTTGGCAGAAATTGCGCTTGCTAATTTCCGCTCAGAAAATGCCGATGGCCTGCCTGAACTTCATTCAGCCAATACAGAGCGCTTATCTCGTATTCGCCAAAAACTATTAGAACGCCAAGCGGAATTAGCGGGTGCAAAGCAAGGCTTAGGAACGCTTGACCAACAAATGACACGCACTGACCCCGTGGTGGCTAGACTTGAAGAGCAGATCATTAACCAGCGTGCAGAATTAGTCAATTTGATGTCACGTTACACCAATGGTCATTCTCAAGTGCAAGCCGTAGAGCGCAACTTGAGACGTTTAGAGCAAGAGCGAAATAGTGCACTTGAACATGCTACTTCGGGCCACCAGCAAACCAAAAAACAACCTTCTTTGCCCACCACATTGTCGTTAGCAAATGCGGGTACCACCATGATGATTGTGCAATACGAAGCGCTTCAAACCGCGCATCAGCGAGTTAATGCGTTGCAAGAGGAAGTCACTCAATTGCAAGCCATGGCTGAAGATTTGAGCGCTCAAATTGGGTCCGTCGGAGAGCAGGAACGTCAGTTACTCGCTCTGCAACGCGATTTACGGGTAAAGCGCACGCTATATGAAGATTTGTTGACGCGGTATGAAATGGCGCAGGTGACAGGAGCGCTGGGAGTATTCGAGCAATCTGAACGTATCAAAATTATTGATCGTCCGTTTACCCCTAGTGGCGCTTCAAACTTACCGTGGTGGATGTTCATGATTACAGGTTTATTCGGTGGCGTTTTAGCTGGATCTGGGTTGGCATTATTCGCTGAGCTGAGCGATTCGAGTTTACGCAGTTCATCCGACGTCGAGAAATTACTCGGTGTCAGTGTACTGAGCCGAATTCCCCCTCTTTAGGAGAATATATATGAGTGTTTGGGTTCAAGTTGTACAGCACCTTCGCCCCGGTGGTATCGAAACCATGGCGTTAGATTTACAACGAATTGAGAATGGTGATGACGATGCATACATCATTTCGCTAGAGGGCGATAAACAAGCCGCGTTAAACGCATGGCCTCGCTTAAAAGCGTGTTCTGACCGGTTGATTTTTATGAATAAAAAGACTGGATTATCGTTGCTGTTGCTTATTAGATTGCGTCGACTTTTGAAGTCTCTAAACGCCAATGCAGTACATACGCATCATATTGGGCCGTTGATTTATGGAGGCTTGGCTGCGCGCTTAGCCGGTATCAAAACTGTGATTCACACTGAACATGACGCATGGCATTTACGCGATTCAAAGCGCCGTCTATTACAGCAATGGATCATCGCTCGAGTGAATCCGATGTTGGTGGCTGACGCCGATCTCGTGGCGCGCGATATGCAACAATCGCTGGGATTAAATCGAGAGCAAATCCGCATTATCAAAAATGGTGTAAATACCCACCAATTTGTCACAGGAGATAAAGCCGATGCACGCAAGTGTCTGAAATTGCCTGAAAACGTGCCACTCATTGGTTGCGCAGGACGTTTGGAACTTGAAAAAGGCCACAAGGTGTTGCTTGAAGCGATGGCCATTCTAGACCCGAAAATACATCTTGTACTTGCCGGTGACGGATCACAACGAGCGGCCCTTGAGCAGCAAGCTCAGGCAGCGAATATATCTCATCGTGTTCACTTTTTAGGGGCGATTGAAACCATGCCAACCTTCTATCAATCATTGGACTTGTTCTGCTTGCCGTCTTTCTTTGAAGGCTTGTCGCTGGTGATTTTAGAAGCGCAAGCTTGTGGTATCCCAGCAGTGGTGACCCATGTTGGCGCCAGTCATGAGGCGCTTTGCCCACGCACAGGAAAGCTGGTTGAGCCGGGCTCGCCATTTGCTCTGGCTCAAGCTTTAGAAACTGAAATAGGTCGTACTCATCAAGAAAGTCCTCGCCATTTCGTCAAGCAAAGCGGTGATTTACGCGCCACAGTGCGTCATTACGCTGCCCTTAGAAATCATTGTGCATAGGTGATTATTATGACTACATCCATCGCGGTTATCACACTGTTGGCCATGTTTTTGGTGGTATACCATCATGCGCTTTATCCTATCGTACTTCGACTTTGGAGCGCTAAACCGAAGGCTGCTTCTAAGTCCAACTCGGCGCCCATAGTGCGCCACTTTAGCCAAACCGAGAACGATCAAGATCTACCGTTCATTGATTTGATTATTCCAGCCTATAACGAAGCTGAATTTGTGGCGGCCAAGTTGATGATGATCTCTGCACTGGACTACCCGTCTAACAAAATAAGAGTGCGCTTGGTGTGCGATGGTTGCACTGATGATACCGCTGAGATTGCCCGTCAAACATTACAGAGCATGCACTTTTGTGATGTTGATATTCAAGTGGTTGAGCACCTTAAAAATCGTGGCAAAGTGGCGGTGCTGAACGAAGCTATTGGTCAAAGTGAAGCTGATGTGGTGGCTTTATCGGATGTGTCAGCACTCATTTCAGTGGATGCCATGCTAATTGCTGCGTCGCACTTTGAGAATCACTCAGTGGGTGTGGTCTGTGGGCATTACCAACTGTTAAATCCCGGTTCGGAAGGTGAGCAAAAGTATTGGCAATATCAGCGAAAAGTGCGTGAAAATGAAGCCAACTTAGGCGCTTTGCTTGGCGCACATGGCGCGTTTTACTTGATTCGACGCCAAGCCTTTGTGCCGTTGCGTGAAGATACCATTAATGACGACTTTGTACTGCCGATGAACATCATGGCGAACGGGTATAGGGCTGTGCATGAACCGGATATTTGTGCGGTTGAGTTAGAACAGGCGAATGATGATTTAGACCGCGCGCGACGCAAACGAATAGGGGCCGGAAACCTTCAGCAAGTGGTGCGCTTGCGTCACATGATGTTGCCGCGCTTTAAAGGACAAGCGTTTGCCTTCTTTAGTGGCAAAGCGTTGCGTGTTGCTGTACCGCTACTGCTCATAGTGAGCGCATTCGGCAGTGCTTATTTGGCGTTTGAATCCTTGATGTTTGGTGTCCTTTTGGGGCTCCAATTGGCTGGGTATTCGCTAGCTCTGCTGCCTCGTGTGTTCCCTAGTATTTCATTTCCCAATGTGATGAAAACTTTGAATTACCTGATTGAAGGGCATGCGGCCTGTTTTTATGGGAGCCTTGAGTATGTGGTATATCGGTTTAAACGTGAGTACTTTGATGGCTATCGTGATCCGCTAATCACTCTCAGCAAGCGGATCCAAGACATTATCCTTTCATTGGTGATGCTCATAGTCACAGCTCCGGTGATGATTTTGGTTGCAATTGCTATCCGAGTCGACTCGTCGGGGCCCGTGTTTTATCGACAATTACGTGTGGGAAAAATGACGCATCAGCGAACAGAGCTGATTTATGTGATTAAGTTTAGATCCATGCAGCAACATGCAGAATTGAACAGTGGCGCCGTGTGGGCAACGCACAACGATCCTAGGATCACGCGTGTTGGACGCTTTCTCCGTTGCACTCGACTCGATGAACTGCCACAGTTTTTTAATGTACTCAGAGGCGACATGAGTGTGGTGGGACCTCGGCCTGAGCGTCCAGAGTTTTATGGCAAACTTGAGCGTGCCATTCCATTTTTTAAGGAGCGCACATTTGGCCTTAAACCTGGCATCACAGGCCTAGCGCAGGTCTCGCAGGGGTATGATGGCTGCATTGAAGATGTGCGGAACAAAGCGGCATTCGATCATAGCTATGCATTGTCGTTGTCGCGCTATTCGTACTGGATATTTTTAGAGTGGTCGATATTGTTCAAAACCGCAGCGGTGGTCTTTCTTAGAAAAGGCCAATAGGTTCAGCTTCGATTTTGCCTTCTGAGCGCCAGTTTCTGGCGCTTCAATGAGTACTCTTTTCATTCCCATCTTTCTCTTTGAATTGCCGAATCGCAAAATGCAAAAGTTGTTATTTTGTTTCTATTTATCCTATCTAAAATTCTGATTTTATTGAAATAAAAATTCATGGCATGACTTTAGCTTTATCACTGGTAAGCAAGCACTGAGTGGCAGTGTTTATCAGAATCAAAAAGGTTGGAGATGCTCATGTTGTCATCATTTCATACGACTCCCCAAGGCGACTTAACACTTGAGTTGCATGGCGCTTTTAACGCAGATGCGTGTACTTCAATGAATCAGCGTTTCGAAAATATTTGTCATCAGTACGCCGGCCACAACGTGGTGGTTGATATGAACGATGTGGATGCTTTAGATGCATCTGGAATCGGCGCATTGGTGTTTATGTTTAAGCGTTTACGCGCATCAGGTGGCGCGCTTTATTTGTGCGGAGTGAAAGGCGCTCCACGAAAACTACTTGAAATGCTCCATGTGCATCGTGCGATTCCAATGTACGAAGACAAAACGGCCATGGTCGGTGAAACCGGCATTGTTGGCGTAGCAGCTTAATTGTTGCATTGAGATTCAGGAGAACACCATGCGTACACTCATTTGCTCATTATTGGCCTTGTCAGCGGTAGGATGTGCTTCTACGCCTTGGCCGCAAGAAGGGCGCGGAGGAATGGCTGAGCACGAATCCAACTTGTTGGGATGGTTAGACAGCTCAAGTGACACCCCAATGGGGCCTGAACATGGTTTGAAGTTTGAAATGACCATCGTCAAACATCACTTGGATCTTCTTGTGCTTGAAGGTGCAGAGCTTTGTTTTCCTGCATCAGTCGCTCAGGCGCGTTTACGAGAGCAGCGCATGATGCGTGAACTGCAAGGCGGTTTGGCGCTCGACGCGGCAAACGATATTGAAATTCAACAACATTTTTTACACACATTAGAAGAGCGATTAGATCACGTGAAACGCGGGGGGGCATGTAAACCAACAGGGATTGCAGGCATGAGCTCGTCACAATTGATCGACGGCTTACACCCTTTGCTCAATAGCAACAATCAGTTTGCGTTTGACTCAAGCGAACTGACTCCAGCATACCGCGATCAACTCAATCGAGTGGTGCCGCTGCTTCAGTCGGCCGAGCTTGCCATGGTGATCACGGGGCATACAGATATTCAAGGCTCAGGCAACAAACAATTGTCTCAACAGCGCGCGCAAACGGTTGCAAGTTACTTGCAATCTCAGGGCGTATCTCAACAACGAATGCTTGTTCGTGCTCAAGGCTCCAGTGCGCCCTATGAGGATGGAAATTCTGTCGAGCATTTTCACTCTAATCGCCGCGTGACGATTAGTTTGATTGAACCTGCGATGCTTCCTGGAGGTCGCCAATGAACAACTTACGTTTAGTCTTCAGCATTATCTTTTTATCCATTGCAATTGTGGGCGTCAGTTCGGCGTCAGAATCAACCCATCCTGTGGCGGTGCAAGCAGGTGATTTAGTGCGAATTATTTTACCGGGAGAATCAACGCTAGACCGAGCATTTGAAGTGGATCGCCAAGGTCGATTGCTATTGCCAGAAGTGGGCACCGTTGAAGTGGCGGGGCTTACAGAGCCACAAATGCAAGACAGAGTTGCGCAGCGTTTAGGTCAAGCATTTCGAGATTTAAGCGGTCTGAAAGTGATGATTCAAGAGCGCAGAATTCGCATTAATGTGCTGGGTTTTGTAGAGCAACCTGGTGAAATTGTATTGCCTGCTGGCGCCAGTGTTCAGATGGCACTGAGGGAAGCGGGTGGTTTGCGTTCCGGTGCACAGATCAACAGAATGCAGCTGCGCCGTGCAGGAGAACGTTCCGTATTTGACTACAAAGCCTACTTAGATTCAGGTGACATGGAGAAACTACCGAGCCTTAATTCACTCGATACCTTATTCGTTCCTGCGTCTCCTAAAATTGGCAACGTGGCTGTTAAATTCGACCCTAAGGCGTTAAATGATAAAGGCGATGCCGCTGAAGATAGAACGGCGGTGAAGGTCTTTGGCGAGGTCTACAACCCTGGCAGCTTTTCATTCAAAGAAAACGCAACGCTTGTTGATATGTTAATGCGTGCCGGCGGTGTCACACGCTATGCGAGTGTGGAACAAATCCGTGTGATTATTAACAGCAAACCACAAGTATTCAACCTGACTCGGTATTTAGACAGTGGTGATGCGTCAACATTGCCGGTGTTGAAAGCAGGCACTACAATCTTTGTGCCCAAGCAGCAAGAAGAGATTAAGTCAGGAGCGAATACTGTTTATGTGATGGGCGAAGTGTTTAAACCCGGAGCGTATGAAGGCAACAAAAATGCAGGTTTCTTAGATGTGCTTGCCAATGCAGGTGGCCCTACGCGCTTTGCAGAAACGCGTCAAATTCGGGTGATTCGAAGAGACGGTCGTGTTGAGCGTTTTGATTTGTTGTCATTCACCGAAGGCATGGGAGCAACCACTCCAGAGCTTATGGCGGGTGACGCGATTTTTGTTCCCGAGAAAACAGACTTAAATGAAAAGTCTTGGACCAAGGTAGCTCCTGATCGCGCTGTGAAAGTCATCGGAGAGGTGAATCGTCCCGGGCGTTTTGAATGGTCAGACGAAATGTCACTGATGGACTTATTAGCGCATGCCGGTGGTCCAAAGCCCAATGCCGACACCGCCAAAATTCGCATTGTGCTCCCTGCATCAAATGGTGCCACTGATACACGTATTTTCGACTTGAATGATTTTTTGAACGGTCATTTGAGCCAACAAGATTTACCCCGTATTACGGCTGGGACCGTGGTAATGGTTCCCGATCTTCCAGACGATCCAAGCGACAATAAGTCACAGTGGGTACGTCAAGCGTCAGACGATTCGATTTACTTATTTGGCCAAGTTGGGGCTCCGGGACGTTACCGCTTCGATCCGAAATTACATTTCCTCGATATTTTAGCAGCAGCCGATGGCCCGACTCGTAACGCAGACATTAGCAATGTGCGAATTAGCCACCGCAATGGAACAACTGCCAAAGTGACTAAATTGGATTTGGCGATGTACTTTGAGACAGGTGATGAGTCGTTATTGCCTCATGTTCGCCCGGGCGATTCAATTTATGTTCCTGAGAAAGACCGAAATTGGTTGGCTGAAACCAAAGACACTACTATTCGTGTATTGGGAGCGGTGAATAAGCCGGGCCGCTATCGCTTTAATGACGACATGACATTGCTTGATTTGTTGGCTGAAGCGGGTGGACTGAACAATGACGGTTATCCCGAAAAAATTACCGTAGTGAACTTGTCGTGTTGTCGCGATCAAGCCCGCACATTCGACCTAAATGAATTTTCTAAAACCGGTAATTTTTCGATGCTGCCTGTACTCAGAGCGGGCGATACAGTTTATGTTCCCTCTGAAAAAGACAGCGATTGGTCAAAGGCACGCCAAGGCTTGGAAGATGTATTTCGCGTACTCACCGTGAGCGCTTTGTTGGGGTTTATCTAATGATTTTTCCTTCAAATTATCAAGAGCTTGAACGTATTTATCAGCGGCTTCAACTGTCTTCATCAAGTTGCATTGCGGTCACATCCGCAATGCCAGGAGAAGGCGTGAGTTTACTGGTAGATGCGTTGGCGAATCGGGCATTAAAAGCCCACAAAAAAGTACTCGTAGTCGATTTCAACCTATTTCACCCAAGAGATGTCGCACCTGTCCAAAGCGGCTCGGAAGAGCACATATTGCAATGGCGCAAAGGTGTGCCGCACTCGGCCAATACCAACCGTAAAGCTCAATTGGGTTGCAGTGATAAATTAACAGACTCATCGGTTTTGGAGCCAAAAGGTCAGATGACCATTATGCCGACTCCTATGGATAAAGAATCGATTGTAGCTCTGCGGGAGCCCGGAGCACTTGAGGCGTGTATCCAGCAATGGAAAAAGGACTATCAGTTGATTATCTTTGATTGTGCTGCGGTGAATTTGAACAACCGAGGTAATTTACCTGCTTCTCGCGTGGTTGCCGCAAGCGATGGTGTAATCATGTGCTATATGGCCGGTATAACTGCAGCCATTCATCTGCGGCAAGCGCACGAAGAATTACAGCGCGAAGAGGCATTATTGTTGGGCGTGGTAATTAATGATCAGTACAACCCACTACTGAAACAAGAATTGCTTCGCAAATTGCGAAAATGGTCTGCTAAGCTTCCACGTTTAAATGCTTGGCTTCACAGAAAAATACAGAATTCTCAACTACTTTCAATACGTACCTAATTTGTTCGCTGGGCTCAAAATTTAAGGGGATACTGGAATCATGAAGGTAGGGTTTCGGGTCAAAACGATTATTGGCATTGCCGTAATCGAAAGTATTTTATTAGGCGTTTTGGTGTTTGGCGGTCTGCAATGGCTCAGAGAGTCTAATGAGCAGCAGCTAATTCGCTACGGCCATATGATGGTTAAAACGTTGGCCGTCACCAGCAAAGATGTCTTGGAGGAAAATGATCGCTTGCGCGTCAATGCAATGGTGCAAGAGGTGATTGGCAGTGGCGATATTTCCTATATTCGTTTCATTGACAGTAAAGGCAGTGTTTGGGCGCAAGCTGGGGTTGGAAATCAATTTGAATTACCTCCTGCTCGTTTCATGCTGACTCCCACTCAGTCCGAGGATGGTATGTTCCATGTGACTAATGACATTAAGGTTGATGGTTCCGTTGTTGGTCGCATTGAGCTGGGCATTAACGTTCAATCGTTTCGTGATCTGATGGGGAATGCGCGTTCTTATGGCGCCAGTATTGCCATTCTGGAAGTGGTTCTAGTCGCGTTATTTTCATTTTTATTAGGAACATTCTTAACGCTCAGGTTAAGACGTCTTAGAAATGCTGCCCGTCAGATTTCAGAGGCAGGCCCCGGTGTGCAGGTCGAAGTAAAAGGGCATGATGAGCTGTCGGAAGTGACGCAGGCATTTAATCAGATGTCGCTGTCACTTGAAGCTTCTCACAAAGAATTTAAGTCATCGCTGGAAGTGCAACTGCGTTTGTCTGAATTGCTCGAAACTCACCGCGCCATGCTCCGCGCGACCATTTCTTCAGCACTCGATGCGGTGATCACAATCGATCATAACGGTAGGGTGGTGGAATATAACGAAAGCGCCGAACGTATTTTTGGGTTTACTCGCAATGAAATGATTGGCGTTGAGTTGGCCGATAAGATTATCCCCGAGGCTATGCGAGAAGCGCATAAGTCGGGCATGAAACGCTTTCGACAAACCGGAAAGTCGAATGTATTGGGGCAGCGTTTAGAGCTTACTGCACTGAACAAAAAAGGCCATGAGTTTCCATGTGAATTAGCGATTCGCCATGTTGAAGTGGGCGATGAAACATTGTTCACTGCGTTTATGCGCGATATTAGCGAACGTCGCCGATTTGAACAAGAATTGAGCTTGGCAGCTCATGCATTCGATGCCAACGAAGCCATTTTTATCACCGACAAAGATGCCAACATTGTGAGGGTAAATAACGCGTTTACGCGCATTACAGGATACGAGTCTGACGAGGTGTTAGGACAGAACCCTCGAATTTTGGCATCGGGAGAATTGGATGACGACTTTTACGACGTGATGTGGGCCAAGCTTCATGAAGACGGGCGCTGGTCAGGTGAAGTGGTTAATCGGCGCAAAAATGGTGAGTTGCTTCCCGAGTTACTGAGTATTTCATCGGTCAAAACAGCCGCGGGCGACATCACGCACTATGTGGCGCATTTTACCGATTTAAGTGAGCAGAAAGCCGTTGAAGTTTCGCTTCGACAAGCACGCTCGGACGCCGAAGCCGCCAGCGAAGCCAAAAGCCGGTTTTTGGCGACCATGAGCCATGAGATTCGTACTCCTTTAAATGCCATTCTCAATATGAATCAATTACTGGGGGAAACATCTCTCAGTCATCAACAACATCATTTGGTCAAAACAGCGGGAGAAGCTGGGCATACATTGATGGCTTTAGTGAACAATGTATTGGATTTTTCACGCATTGAGGCCGGAAAAATAGAGCTGGTTCCAGAATGGTTTTCAGTATCTGAAACAACTCAATCCTTAGTGGACTTATTTGAAGCCACAGCGAGCCAAAAGCGTTTAATTCTCACCTTGTCACTTGAGCATGATATGCCGGTGGAATTTTATGGAGACGCGTTAAGGTATCGTCAAATTGTGCTGAACTTGCTGGGTAATGCGGTGAAATTTACTCAAAGAGGATTTGTTGAGGTGTCACTTTATTTTGGTGTGGAATCCGGTTTAACCTTGCAAGTTAAAGACTCCGGCCCTGGGATTGATAAAGCTGCGCAAAAACGTCTGTTCGATGAGTTTTATCAAGTGGATGATAGTAAAACGCGCCACCATTCAGGAACAGGACTTGGTTTAGCCATCACACGTCAGTTGGTCAGTATGATGGACGGCACCATTGAGCTACACAGCCAACTCGGGCAAGGCACCACTTTTGTGATTAATCTACCGCTGCCTTCTCGACAAAAAGAGGCCGACATTGAACGACCGAAGGAGCCAGCACCGGTTGCAACTGGGCAATGGAAGCCACATGTGTTGCTGGTGGAAGATAGCGCATCCAATCGAGCCGTGGCCGCTGAGGTGCTCGGCAATTATGTGGAAACCATCGAGTTTGCGGAGAATGGGCATATTGCGGTGGAGAAGGCCCAGATCTTGAAATATGACCTGATTTTGATGGATGTGGCGATGCCGATCATGGATGGTCTAGAAGCCACATTTATGATTCGCTGTAACGAAGGGCCAAATCAACAAACTCCTATTTTAGCGATGACCGCCAACGCCTTTGAAGAGGATAAACAAGCGTGCCTTAGTGCTGGGATGGATGATTTTTTAACAAAACCTTTGGATATCAATCTTATCCGCCAGAAAGTGGTTGAATGGGGGCGCGTGGTTTCTGATAAATATCTGGAAGTATTGAATATTGAACCTCAAGAGAAAGACAAAGAGATCGCCGTACTTGCCACAGATAGCAATAGCGAAGAACCGCCATTACTTGATGTCGCGGTACTTGACCGATTGATTCATGATGCATCTCATTCTGTGGTATTGACGATTTTGTCCACACTAACAGATGAAGCACAGGGGCGCGTTAAATGTATTATCAATGCGTTAGAACAAGACTTTTTTGAGCAAATTACGCTTGAGTCACATACGCTTAAAAGTAGCTTGGGCAGCTTCGGAGCAAAGCGCTTACAGGATCTTGCTCTGCAAATCGAAAAGGCATCGAAAGAAGAAAATATGATGCAATTAAGTGAGCTTGTGCCACAGTTACAGCCTTTACTAGAGCAGTCTATTGCTGCGATTGGCACACATATGGAAAACGTGGCGAGCGCTTAAAGGAGGTATGGAATGACTTCAAAAGCGTCATTGTTATTGGTTGAAGATAGTGACTCTTTGGCCGCTATTTATGAAGCCTACTTGGTGAACGAGAGCGTCACCGTTGAACGTGTAAGCACAGGCGAAGCGGCTATTCGGCAGCTAATGAAAACGCCACCCATGGTGATGTTACTTGATTTAAAGCTGCCTGATATGAGTGGCATGGATGTATTGCAGTGGATGAGCACACAGCATCTGAACACCTTGGTGATCATCATTACAGCTCACGGCTCGGTGGACGTAGCCGTAGATTCAATGCGCTTAGGTGTGTTTGATTTTCTGGAAAAGCCCTTTGATGCTGGCCGCCTGCAAGTGACTGTGAAAAATGCCCTTCGCATGAATAACTTGCAGTCTTTAGTGGATGATTATCAAGCGGATGTTGAACGGACTAGTTACCACGGCTTTATCGGCAGTAGCCTTCCCATGCAGCAAGTTTACAAAATGATTGATGCCGTTGCCCCAAGTAAAGCCACTGTATTTATTACCGGAGAAAGCGGAACAGGCAAAGAGGTGTGTGCCGAAGCCATCCATAAACAAGGGCCGCGCGTGGGCAAGCCTTTTATTGCGCTCAATTGCGGTGCCATTCCAAAAGATCTGATGGAAAGTGAGATTTTTGGCCACGTTAAAGGGGCGTTTACAGGCGCTAACACGGATCGCAAAGGAGCCGCAGCGCAAGCGGACAGCGGGACCTTATTTCTGGATGAAATTGGAGAAATGGACTTAGATCTGCAAACCAAGTTGTTGCGTTTCGTACAAACAGGACGTTATCAAAAAGTTGGAGGAAGCAAAGAGGAAAAGGTAGATGTGCGGTTCTTGTGCGCAACCAATCGAGATCCATGGAAAGAGGTGCAGGAGGGGCGTTTTCGCGAAGACTTATACTATCGGCTATTTGTTGTACCCATTCACTTACCACCACTTCGCGATCGCGGTCGAGACATGCTTTCAATCGCCAGTTCTTTATTGCGACATTACTCAAAAGAGGAAGGCAAGCAATTTAAGCGCTTCTCAGCCGCAACGGCTGCGGTACTCGCCAGTTATGATTGGCCTGGCAATGTGCGTGAATTGCAGAATGTTATTCGCAATATTTGCGTATTGCACGATGGTGATGAGGTGATTGCAAATCAATTGCCGGCTCCGCTAAACAAGCAGATGCCGGATGAATCATTTGAGCTTGAACTCACCGAAAATGATTCTGAAGTGCATGAAAAATCAGCGCCAGAGCATTTTGAAGCCGTCGAAATGAGTGTGGTGGAAACTGAGGAAGTTGTGCCATTGCAGCCGCTTTGGATCACTGAAAAGCAAGCTATTGAACGCGCAATAGAGCATTGTGGCGGCAATATTCCCAAGGCTGCTGAATTGTTAGAAGTAAGCCCGTCTACCATTTACCGTAAAAAACAGAGCTGGGAAGAACAAGAGCTGAGTTCTTAACAGCACCAAGGGCTCAACCCTTTGAGCCCTTAACGATTATTTAAACTCACGACATATGAGCGTAGCGTCGTGTTCCGACAACACATCTTCAGTCAGGCCGCATTGAAAGCCATGCGATGTTGAGCGGTTATAGTGACACTGCTGACATACACCAAAGCCTTCTCGTCCAGCTTGGCTTTGATAGCTAGCCAGTATTTGCTTGAGCTGTTTATTGAGTGCGGTCGCCGCTGTTTCATCGAATTCTTCGAGTACCTTTCCAAAGCCTTCAGGCGGGTAGCAGTTGTCAATGCAATGCTGACCATCAACTGTTAATTTTAAATGCACCACTCTTTTGTCATCAGGATCTTTAACCTTTTCAATCAGGTGCTTAGATTCCAAAATTTTCAGTGTTTGCGAGACGGTGCCTTTAGTACTGCCCAAATAATCGGTCACGGCTTGAGGTGTGTCTGAATATCGATTGCAAATGTTTAAGTAGCTAAGCGCTTCTAAGTGTACTGGCTGTAAACCTAATTGCCCCATCGCCTCTTTTGACTCACTTCGGAACAGATTTGCAAGGCGTTCTAATGTGTAAAATAGATCATTTTTCATGGAAATATAGTATCGACTCAAAACCAACTTGACAAGCTTAAAATCATACGCCAACCTAACATGGTATCGATTCGATACTATTTTTTGGAGCATGGAGAGAATTATGAAACAAGCTACGTTTTATCATGCAGGTTGCCCAGTGTGTGTGAGTGCAGAAGTTGAATTTGCAAAAGCGCTGAACCCGTCGGAATTTCGGGTCAGTACAGTGCATCTTGGTGAAGACTCAGCGCAAATATCAACGGCAGAACGAAACGGCGTAAAATCGGTGCCAGCGATGGTCATTGATGGCAACGTATTCCATATCAATTTTGGTGCATCTATTGCTGATTTAAAATAGAGATTGATTGGGCGAGCTGCGTAGTGGCTGGCCCAATACTAAGGAGTTTGAAATGGAAGTGTTTGTTTTTGATACGCATGTAAAGTCGAGTTGTGGAAAATACCTGCACTTTGACGTGTTTCTCCACGAGCGATCAGATCAAAAGGCACGTGATGTGGCGAACGAGTTCATTACCAGTCAAGGCATTGAGGCCTCTGAGTTAGCCTTAAATCAATGTGATTTTTGCCATAGGGAGATGGCAAACCCAGCGGTGGCGTCGCATATCCTTCAACATGGGTCTTACATATTGCCCATGGAAGGGTGTCGTTAGCTCGGTGACTACTGTGTGCATTGAATGGTTAGAACAAAGTCGTCTTGCTGTTGTTGGAAGCCTAATTGATTTAAGTAGCGTTGATGCTGTTTCACAGCGCTTTTGGCAGAAATACGTTTAAGGTTTGGGCTTTTAAGTTGTGAAATTCCTTTGTAAAAAAGGAATTTTGCATTTTTCATGTCTCTTACATCTGGGGTTACATAGTCCACCAAGATCGTTATTTCTTCGTCGCTGATAGGGCGGTAAATAAACAACCCTACCGGTTTTAAGTTGCGTAATGTAATAATGGTCTGATGTTCATCCCAAGTGTCATTGTAATTGGGGAAAAACTTCAAAATATCGGCTTTATATTCTTCCAGCATTAAGGTTTTAAGCTGAGCATTAGAGGGCGTGCTGTGCACCACCGAAAATGAGTCTTTAAAGCTGTAAATTTTCCATAAGTAATACATATTCGTGAGGCAAATCCAACCATTCAGTAGCATCACTGGGTACGCTTCAATCACGGCTCCGTAGATTGTAAAAATAACCGCACCAAGCAGGTTTATCCAACGAAGCTTCTTAATATTTGCCATCATCAAAGAGACTGCAACAAATACAGAACCCACATAGCCAAAAGCTTCGATTGTCGCCAAATCCATGATTAAAACGTCCTAAAGTAATTAATTGTGCGGCATTATAGTGACAATTGGCTCAATGATGTATGGTCATATATTCATTTTCTGGAGATTGCTCTCATGACAACGTTACCTATTGAAAAACTGATAGAAGTGGCACGGGCGTCTAGCAAAAATGCGCACTGCTGTTACTCAGACTTTCCTGTGGGTGCAGGATTGTTGACAGACTCGGGGGAGGTTTTACCGGGCTGTAACGTTGAGAACATGTCCTACGGTCTGACAAACTGTGCAGAACGAACGGCATTGTTTGCAGCGATAAGCCAAGGATACAAACCGCACAGCTTTCCAGCCATCGCAATTTATACACCCACGCAAACAATTGTGACGCCTTGCGGCGCATGTCGGCAGGTGATGTCTGAATTGATGGACAAGGATGCGGTTGTGGTTAGCCAATGTGCAAGTGGGCTTCAACAACAATGGACAGTGGGCGAATTATTGCCAGATAGTTTTGTGTTTTAGCAGGCCTCTTCACCGGAGAGCCACGAAAACGACTGATATTGTAATGATGAGTCGGTGAAAAATTTTTATTTTACTATCCTAAGAAAATATGCCGATTTGGCAGGAGTAATTGTGTATGTCAGTGATGATGAGTCTGATCGGTATTGTCAGTTTACTTGCAGTTGGATACCTGCTGTCAGATAACCGTTCGGCGGTGCGTTGGAGAACGGTGGGAGGGGCATTTCTTATTCAAGCCAGTATTGCAGCGTTGGTGATCTACGTTCCGTTTGGGCAGCAAATTTTGCTGTCGATTACGAATGCGGTACAAAGCGTCATTGATAGCGCTCAAGTCGGTATATCGTTTTTATTCGGCGGGCTGGGCACCGATGCCATGTTTGCCAATGGAGTTGGCTTCGTGTTTGCCGTTCGGGTATTGCCGATTATCGTATTTTTCTCCTCGCTGATCGCGGTGTTGTATTACCTAGGAGTGATGCAATGGGTGATTCGAGTGATTGGTGGCGCGCTGCAAAAGCTACTGAACATTAGCCGTCCTGAATCCATGTCGGCCACGGCTAACATTTTTGTGGGGCAAACCGAAGCGCCACTCGTAGTGAGACCGTTTATCCCCACTATGACCCAATCTGAACTATTTGCAATTATGGTGGGGGGGTTAGCATCGGTTGCTGGCTCTGTGTTGGCAGGCTATGCCGGCATGGGCGTAGAACTTAAATATCTGATTGCGGCCTGCTTTATGGCTGCACCAGGTGGCCTAATGATGGCAAAGCTCATGAAACCGGAAGTGGACGCTCCGCGCCAAGACATTCAAGAACTCGAAAATGAAGCGCAAGAAGATGCTCCGGCCAATGTCTTGGATGCTGCGGCTCAAGGCGCAAGCTCTGGTTTGAAATTAGCGTTAAATGTCGGGGCAATGTTACTGGCCTTTATCGCATTGATTGCTTTACTTAACAGTATGGTTGGTGGTGTTGCAAGTTGGTTTGGCCAAGACGGCGTGAGTATTGAGTTATTGTTAGGGTATGTTTTTTCGCCACTCGCCTTTCTCATTGGTGTGCCTTGGTCTGAAGCCTTGCAAGCAGGCAGTTATATTGGCCAAAAGTTGGTGCTCAATGAGTTTATTGCCTACGCCGACTTTGTGGAAAATCGAGACGCGCTTTCTATTCACTCTCAACTTATTGTGACGTTCGCTTTGTGTGGTTTTGCAAACTTATCGTCCATCGCCATTTTGCTCGGGGGCATCGGTGGCATGGCTCCAAATCGACGCAGCGATATTGCCCGAATGGGCATCAAAGCGGTCGTGGCTGCGTCCATGGCTAATTTTATGAGTGCGGCATTAGCCGGGTTATTTTTCTCTTTGAGCTAAGGGCACCTCGTTTCATTGAACGGGTGATTTTAAATATATAAAGGGTAAAACCAGATCACTGAAGTTGTGGCTAAGCTGATGTTGTCACTGACTTTGTTAAAATCCTGTCTATTAAGACAGGGTTTGGTGTAGCATAGCGCATCAGTGAAAGTTTCGAAGCCTCGCACTTAGGGCAAACTGCTCGTTCATAGTGCTGTGTTTTAGTTTTAATCGAAATGAAATGCGAAGGAATTACAATGTCTTATTCACAGTCTGTCGCTCGCCAAGCCATTGCTTTGATGGATTTAACATCTCTGAATGATGACGATTCGGAAGCCGTTATTGCTGCACTTTGCGAAAAAGCGCACACCTCCTATGGTGATACGGCGGCTGTTTGTGTTTACCCCCAGTTTGTTGCCTTTGCCCTGAAGAGTCTGGCAAGTTTGGGTTTGTCGCATGTCAAAGTCGCTACGGTGACCAACTTTCCATCCGGTAGCTCTGATATCCAAAACGCTGTGGAACAAACTCAATTAGCGGTTGCTGCAGGTGCTCATGAAGTGGATGTGGTTTATCCATACCACGCGCTTTTAGCAGGTGACCGAGACGTGGGCCTTGAGCTGGTAAAGCAATGTAAAGCAGCGTGTGGCCAGCATGCCCAACTGAAAGTGATCTTAGAAACTGGGGCGCTCGATAATCCCGAATTGATTCGTCAAGCGTCCATTGATGCGATTGAATCCGGTGCCGATTTCATCAAAACCAGTACTGGCAAAGTGGCGGTGAATGCCACGCTATCGGCGGCCCGAATTATGCTCACTACAATTGCAGAACTAAAGCCTTCTGTGGGCTTCAAACCTGCAGGCGGCATTCGCACTACAGAAGACGCCGCTCAATATATAGAATTGGCATCGGACATCTTGGGGCCAGATTATGTTACAGCAGCGCGCTTTCGTTTGGGCGCTTCAAGCTTATTGACTCATTTACTGACGACTTTGGGTGACAACAGCGCACCTAAACCGAAAGCAGGAGACTATTAACTATGTGGCTGGCGCAAGAAGTTATTCGACAAAAACGTGATGGCTCTGCTTTAGCAGAATCAGATATTTTAAGGTTTGTTCAGGGTATTACTGATGAATCGGTGAGCGAAGGACAAATTGCCGCAATGGCCATGGCTATTTATCTAAATGGCATGAATTTGAGTGAAAGAACAAAGCTGACTAAAGCGCTCAGAGATAGCGGCTCTGTCATGGAATGGATGGTTGATGGTCCCGTGGTCGACAAGCATTCGTCAGGCGGTGTGGGTGACTTTGTGAGCTTGGTGCTAGGGCCCATTCTTGCTGCTTGTGGTTGCTATGTGCCGATGATTTCAGGACGAGGCCTGGGGCATACGGGCGGTACACTCGATAAATTTGACAGTATTGCAGGCTACAACACTCACCCTGATTTAGGCACATTTCGCCGCGTGGTGAAAGAGTGTGGTGTTGCTATTGTAGGGCAAACTGCAGAGCTTGCGCCGGCGGATGGCCGTTTATATTCAATTCGAGATGTGACCGGTACAGTTGAGTCGGTTGATTTGATCACCGCATCCATTCTTGCAAAGAAGCTCGCCGAAGGGCTTGATGTGCTGGTGATGGATGTGAAAGTCGGAAATGGGGCTTTCATGCAATCAATTGATGAAGGTTTAAAACTTGCCACTAGCATCGTGAATGTTGCAAATAACGCTGGTACCAATACCACTGCGCTTATTACCGACATGTCGCAGCCTTTGGCTCGCACCGCGGGCAACGCTCTTGAAATGAAAGAAGCCATTGCCTTGCTCAAAGGTGAAGTGAGAAGCCAACGGCTTTGGACGGTTACATTAGAGCTGGCGAAAACGGGTTTATGCGCTGCAGGCTTAGCAACATCGGATGCCGATGCAGAAGCAAAAGTGATGCATGCATGGAAGTCTGGTAAAGCGGCCGAGCACTTCGAAAAAATGGTCTCGGAGTTGGGTGGTCCTAGCCATATTTTGACTTCTTACGAACAGCATATGCCGAAAGCGATGATCACTAAGCCCGTATTGGCGTTACGAGACGGCTATGTTTATAGCACTCAAACCCGAGACATTGGTTTGGAACTGATCCCGTTGGGCGGAGCACGTAAGGTGCCATCAGACGACATTAACCATGCAGTTGGTCTTTCTGATCTGAAGTTCCCCGGAGAATATGTGAGCAAAGGACAACCGCTTGCAGTGATTCATGCAGAATCAGAAGAGGTTGCCAATCAAGTCTCTATTAACCTTCAGAATGCCTATCATTTATCCACACAAGCGCCCGAAGAGAACATTTTAATTCATCGGGTAATACCTGCATCTTCAGAACCTGGGAGCTCGTCGTGAAACGCGCATTGATTTTAGTGATGGATTCTTTTGGGGTCGGAGCTACCGAAGACGCTCATAAGTTTGGTGATGAAGGTTCAAACACTCTACTTCATATCGCTGAGCAATGTGCTGCAGGAAATGCAGAAGAAGGACGAACAGGGCCGCTAACGTTGCCCAACCTCAGTCGACTTGGGCTTGGTATTGCATGTAAGGAGAGTGGTGGAATTTTTCCTCCAGGGTTAGAACAAACGGCTTCAATTATTGGTGCGCATGGCTTCGCTGAAGAAATTTCGACTGGCAAAGATACGCCGAGTGGGCACTGGGAGTTAGCGGGTGTTCCTGTGACATTTGAATGGGGCTACTTCAAGCAGCCCACAAATAGTTTTCCACCTGAATTAGTTGAAGAATTTTGTAAAAGAGCAGGCGTGGATGGCATTTTGGGAAATTGCCATGCTTCAGGAACAGAGATACTCGAACGTTTGGGCGAAGAACATTTGGCAACTCAGTTGCCCATTTGCTACACCTCTGCCGACAGTGTATTTCAAATTGCAGTTCATGAAGAGGTGTTTGGCCTCGGTCGGTTGTATGAAATTTGTAATATCGCCAGAGATTTGTGTGACGAATATAATATTGGCCGTGTGATCGCTCGGCCATTTTTAGGCACGGCAGCTCATAACTTTGAACGCACTGGAAATCGCCGCGATTACTCTGTACTGCCACCTGCGCCAACGCTACTCGATAAATTACTTGCCGATGGCGGCCAAGTCTTTAGCGTGGGCAAGATAGGCGATATTTTTGCGCACCAAGGAATTAGCCAGTACTACAAAGCAAATGGCAATGATGCATTATTCGATAGCACCTTACAGGCATTGAATGATGCAGGAGATAGAACTTTAATTTTCTCCAATTTTGTAGATTTTGACATGTTGTACGGGCATCGCCGAAACGTTGCTGGCTACGCTGCGGCACTTGAACATTTTGATCAGCGTTTACCAGAGTTGCTGGCACAGCTAGGAGATGAAGACATTGTGATCTTAACGGCTGACCATGGCTGCGATCCAACATGGGAAGGCACTGATCATACCCGTGAACATGTTCCCGTTTTGGCCTTCGGTCAATCAATTCCACCTGAGAACTTAGGATTACGAACCAGCTTTGCAGATGTAGGGCAATCGCTCACATCATTCTTTGGTTTAACTCCTATGGCCTATGGCAAAAGCTTTATTCATTCCGAACGTTAGCCGTTCGACACAACAATAACGAGCTGAAAAATTATTTCGGCGACCACCGATAAGAAGTAACAGGACAACTTATGAGTACTCCACATATTCACGCGAAAGCCGGGGATTTTGCCGACACAGTATTAATGCCGGGCGATCCGCTTCGAGCTAAATACATTGCAGACACTTATCTAACCAATGTAAAGCAAGTTAATAGTGTACGAAATATGCTTGGTTTTACCGGCGAATTTAAAGGCCAGCGGGTTTCTGTGATGGGCTCGGGAATGGGCATTCCATCCATCTCTATCTATGCTAAAGAACTGTATACGGAATATGGTGTTAAAAACATTATTCGGGTAGGAAGCTGTGGTGCGGTTCAAGAAGATGTCAAACTCAGAGATGTGATTTTAGCGCAAGGCGCTTGTACTGATTCAGGCGCCAACCGTACTCGCTTTAAAGGGTATGACTTTGCTGCGATTGCTGACTTTGGGTTGCTTTCTTCTGCGTCACAAGCTGCCAGCAAACGTGGTCTTAAAGTACATGTGGGTAATGTGTTTTCTGCGGACTTGTTTTACACGCCCGACACTGAGATGTTTGGTGTTATGACCAAACACCAAATCTTAGCGGTGGAAATGGAAGCGGCTGGCTTGTACGGTGTTGCAGCTGAGTTTGGTGGCAAAGCGCTGTCGGTTCTGACCGTTAGTGATCATATTTTAACCGGTGAACAGACAACAGCAGGTGAACGTGAAACCACGTTTAACGATATGATGGAGCTAACGCTCGACGCAGTGGCAGAATAATAATGAAGAAGCGTTAAGCATGTTAACGCTTCTTCTTATTCTCGTCTTCATTTTCTTCCGTTTTCCCTTCGTTCTGCAAACTCATACCGCAATTAAATCAACTTCAACCTCTTTTATTTCTGCGCTGTCACAATTTAGAGCTAGGCTATACACTATTGGTAATAGTTATAGGTGGAGTTCTTCAATGGAAGGCTGGGTATTTGAAAATGGAGTTTTAAGCTTTAACTCCTTTTTTACGGTAACAATGGGTATCGTTGTTTTATTTTTAGGGCGAAGACTAAATCAGAGCGTTGGTTTTCTTCGTGAATTTAGTATTCCTGAGCCCGTTACGGGCGGAATTGTGTTTTCAATTCTTTTTGCGCTTATCTATGCCACAACATCGGTTGAGATCGAGTTTGACCTTACCGCGCGTGATGTATTGCTTGTTTATTTCTTCACCACAATCGGTATTAACTCCAGCTTAAAAGACTTGTTAAAAGGTGGAATGCCTTTAGTTATCTTGCTCGGGCTGACCATCGGCTACATGGTCATTCAGAACTTAACCGGTATTACCATTGCTTCGTTATTCGACCTTCAACCCGCGGTGGGCCTATTGGGTGGTTCGGTATCGCTTATTGGGGGACATGGTACTGCCATTGCGTGGGCTCCGCGTATTGGTGAAGAGTACGGCGTTGTGAGTGCCATGGAAATTGGTATTGCCAGTGCAACCTTTGGCCTGATTTTGGCGTCACTGATGGGCGGGCCGATCGCTAAGTTCCTTATTAATCGCCATGGACTTACGCCCGCCAAAAAAGAGCAATTAGATGTTGGTCTAAATGAGCCTGCGAATGCTAAACCCATCACAGGGTATGACTTTTTGGATGCGGTCTTCTCCATTCACATTTGTGTAGTGGTGGGATTGGTTTTGAATGAGGTTGTTGCTCAAGCAGGGTTGCAATTGCCCTTGTTTGTGACGTGTTTGTTCGCGGGTATTATCATCACCAATATCATTCCAGATAATTATCCTCGCTTGTCGGGCACTAAATGGCCTTCAAGACAGCCTGCTATCGCGCTGATTGCCGATATTTCATTGGGTACGTTTTTAGCCATGTCGTTAATGAGCATGCAGCTTTGGACTCTAATTGACTTAGCGGGCCCCATCTTCACGATTTTGGCGGCGCAATTTGTCGTGGCAATTTTGGTGAATATATTAATTGTGTTCCCAGCGATGGGTAAAAACTACGACGCTGCGGTAGTTTGCTCTGGTTTCGGGGGGATTTCATTGGGCTCAACACCCACGGCAATGGCGAATATGTCGGCAGTATCTCAGCGTTACGGGGCATCTCATTTAGCCTTTATTATCGTTCCACTGGTATGCGCATTCTTCATTGATTTAGTGAATGCATTGATGATTCCATTCTTCTTAGCCAACTTTGGTTAAGACTTACATCACTAAAAAAAGCGCGGTTTTCAACCGCGCTTTTTTATTACAAGATTAAGATCAGAAGCTTTTATTACTGAAAGGCATCTAGCCGATATTTTTTCTTACTTTCTGTTTTGTTTTCATAGAGGCGTTTGTCCGCCTCATCCAAAGCGATTTTAAGTCGTTCTTTGCCTCCGCCGTGATATGCTGCAAAACCAATAGCTGCGGATATCTCAAACGGCATGCCAGAGGCTTTATTGTACTTCTTTAGTGCAGATGCAAAGCGCTGGATGAGTGTATCGATATCCGATTCATCGCAACGTTTTGCACAAATGATAAATTCATCTCCGCCGATTCTGCCAATAATATCTTCCTCCCTGAAGCTTTCCCTTAACACATTCGCGATCAAACAAATCGCCTGATCGCCGGTTTGATGGCCGTAGGTGTCATTGATCATTTTCAGGTAGTTAATATCGGTATAAAAAATTAAACAGTCTCGTGGCTCTCTACTGGATACAGCATAGCTTTCCACCAGTTCGAAAAAACCACGCCGGTTGTACAGCTGAGTGAGTTCATCCCGAATGGATATGCTCTCGAGCTTCTTATTGAGTGCGTGAAGCTCGGAGTTGGCTGATTTAAGCGCCAGTAAAGTCGACTTCATTTTAACCGTAGCGGCAGCCTTTGCCTCAAATAGCAAGGCGGCATTGAGTGCTTGAGCCACTAAGCAGCGAATGTTTTCCATATCTTCAAGGCGCCCAACCGATGCATCGAAGACAATAAAGCCAAAATGATTATCATTGAAAAATAAAGGTTTTAGAATAAGATCTTGTTGGCGTTCCGAACTCCAGAATGGGTTGGGAAACAGCTCTTTTGTGCTAAACGGAGTTGGGGTTGCAAGCGGCACACGCTGATTATCTTGATATGCAAAAATCAATGAAGAATGTTCAGCGAGTGCTTGTTGATTACTTTCATCATCTTTGTCATACAGTGCGATATAGCAGCTTTTGATTTTAAAATGCGGCAAGGTGATCGCGAGCTGCTCTAGCAGTTCGTCTACTTTATAGCTTTGAATCATCTCCTGAACTTTATAAGCAATAGAGAAGAATTGAGTTTGCGTGCTGCTTTCCACATCATCCAATGGTTTACAGCCGCAGCTGCGACGATAAACCGGCTTGGTGGTCAACAATATGTCCATTGGCGGTTGACGTTCTTTGGCCTGCAATTTGAGCTCTTCGAAGCTTTGCCGTGCGATTTCATCAAAAGGTTGGCCCACAGTAGTGAGCGATGGCCTTACAAAAAAACTATTGGGAGAGTTATCAAAACCGGTAATCGCAATAGAGTTGCCTATTTCAGGTGCGTGTCGATGAAGATAGTCAATTGCCGCGATGGCCATGTCGTCATTTGAGAATACAGCGGCGTCAATTGCCTCGTTGTTGTGTAGCTCGATGAGTGTTTTGGCTGCACGAATACCTGATGCTGGGGTAAAGTCACCTTCAATGATGTGGTGCTTTACGTCTCTTTCATGCACAACGCTGTTAAATGCTTTTAAGCGCGCTTTTGCTTCAGGGCTTGAATGAGCACCACTGATAAATGCCAAATTTTTAAAGTGATGGAGCCGGATTAAATGATCGACAACCTCAACCATGCCGACCGAGTCATCTAGCAGAATGTTGGTTGCACCATCAAATCTAAGATTGAGACTGACTACAGGAATATGGAAGCGATTTAAAAACCAACGGTTTCGGTCTTCTTCGTTCATAAAACCAAGCAATGAACCGGAACATACAATAAGCCCATCTAAGCGATCTTCGTCAATGAACTCAAAAGCTAGGTTGTGTTGTTTGTCTTGATAGAGCGTGCTGTCGATACAACGCCCTTCAAAAACCACAAGGTCTATATCAAAGATGCGAGCTTGTTCTTTAAGCGCATTAAATAATGGCCATTGATAGTTGCCACATATCTCATTTGACATGAGCCCGATTCTGAGACGATTCATTTGACTGCCTTTATTTCACTCTAAAACGTTCCGGCCTGCGACAATATTACATGATTGTTAACGAGAAACATGCATATAAAATGCCGCGTTTTCCTATCCAATTCTATAATAAATCATGCTATTTGAGAGCCGACACATGACTTACATGCAGCTTAAGTGATAGCGGGCACATATTTATTGTCATTTGGTTCGTCATAAATTCGGTGAGTCGCTGGGGTATATGTATCATTGCGCTGAATTAGTCAGCAGACTTCGCGGTGTGTATAATCCGCAGCCAAATAACTAAGGTACACCACACATGCGTCTTCACACCAATGTTACAGCCATTAATGACTACCCCAAATATTGGGCAGAGTGTTATGGAACGGCACCATTCTTACCCACCTCACGACAAGAGATGGATGAGCTCGGTTGGGATAGCTGCGACATTGTTTTAGTGACCGGTGATGCATACGTGGATCACCCTAGTTTTGGTATGGCCGTTGTGGGACGTCTACTGGAATCGCAAGGCTTCCGAGTTGGAATTATTGCTCAACCGAAATGGGACAGCAAAGACGCCTTTATGGCTCTGGGTAAGCCAAACCTATTTTTTGGTATCACAGCCGGTAATATGGACTCAATGATTAACCGGTACACGGCTGATCGAAAATTACGACATGACGATGCTTACACGCCTAATAATGAAGGTGGAAAGCGTCCCGACCGTGCCGTGCTGGTGTACTCTCAACGTTGCCGTGAAGCATACAAAGGCGTTCCGCTGATTCTGGGTGGCATTGAGGCAAGCTTGCGCCGTATTGCCCATTATGATTATTGGTCTGATAAAGTTCGTCGTTCGGTTTTGTTTGATGCCAAAGGCGATATTTTACTGTTTGGCAATGCCGAACGAGCATTAGTCGAAGTGGCGCACCGCTTGGCTAATGGCGAAGATATCAAAAGCATGACCAATATTCGTGGTACCGCTGTGAACCTTGCAGAGGCGCCCGAACACTACAAGGTCATTGACTCCAGTCGTATTGAAAAACCGGGAAAAGCCTATGTGCCGGTCAATCCATATGAATACGAAACAAAATGCGAAACCAACAAAGTCGACACCGCAGCGCCACAAGAAGTAGAAGCGCAAGTAGTGACTGTGCGGCCATCTCGGCATGATGCTAAAACAACCGCAGTGCGTTTGCCGCCGTTTGAGAAGCTTAAAAATGATCGGGTGTTGTACGCACACGCGAGCCGGATCATGCATTTGGAAACCAATCCCTATTCAGGGCGAGCGTTGTTACAGCGTCATGGTGATCGTGAATTGTGGGTGAATCAAGCGCCCATACCTCTGAGTACAGAAGAGATGGATTTTGTGTTTGGTTTGCCATATGCACGGGTGCCGCACCCAATGTATGGCAAAGCTAAGATTCCCGCTTACGACATGATTAAAACGTCGGTGAACATCATGCGAGGCTGTTTTGGCGGGTGTTCATTCTGCTCTATTACCGAACACGAAGGCCGTATTATTCAAAACCGTTCGAAAGAGTCGATTTTGAATGAAATGGAAGAAATTCGTGACAAAGTTCCTGGTTTTACAGGCGTTATCTCCGATTTAGGTGGCCCTACCGCAAACATGTACCGATTGGGGTGTATGGACCCGAAGGCAGAAGTGAATTGTCGCCGTCCGTCGTGTGTGTTTCCAGAAATTTGTAAGAAGCTCGACACTGACCACCAACACACAATCGACCTCTACAAAAGTGCGCGTAAAGTGCCTGGTATCAAGAAGGTGATGATTGCGTCGGGTGTGCGTTATGACTTAGCCATTGAGTCGCCTGAATATGTTAAGGAATTGGTGACGCATCATGTGGGTGGATACTTAAAAATTGCCCCAGAACATACCGAAAAAGCACCTTTAGATTTGATGATGAAACCGGGCATGGGCACTTATGATAAATTTAAAGAAATGTTTGAGAAGTACAGTGCTGAAGCGGGTAAAAAACAGTATCTCATCCCCTATTTTATTTCCGCACATCCCGGAACGACTGACGATGACATGGTGAATCTTGCCTTGTGGTTAAAAAATAATGACTTCCAAACAGACCAAGTACAGAACTTTTATCCTTCGCCTATGTGTAATGCAACATCGATGTATTACTCCGAAACAAACCCGCTGAAACGTGTGAAATATAAGAAACGGCAAGAAGTTGTGATCCCAAAAGGAGACCGGCAGCGTCGTTTGCATAAAGCCTTTTTGCGATACCACGATCCGGCCAATTGGAAAGTGATTCGTGAGGCGCTCACAGCCATGGGTAAAAAGCATCTGATTGGTGATAAACCCAGTTGTTTGGTTCCGGCTGAAGACTTTTCAGCACAAACACCTGCTGAGCGCAGGCGTTCGGGGCGTCATGGCTCCAACCGATTTGCCACCAAGCATACCAAAGGCCAGCCTGATATCCGAACAGATGGTTCAGCAACTGGTCCACATAGTGGCAAACCTAAACCGACTGCAGGGCAGGGACGTCCGGGCCAAAAATCGACTTCGAATCAAGGCGGAAAATCGTCGGCAAGCCCTCATGGTGGCGTAGCCGCCAAGCGAGGTAAGGGCAAATCCAAGAGTAGAGCGGGTCGCTGATTTGCAACTAGGCGCTTAGGCAGATACAAAAAAGCCCTGTTCCGAATGGTCGGAACAGGGCTTTTAAGTTATTGAGTCATCGTACTATTTGACGATAGTGATGATGACATTTTCGGCCATCGCCACTTTACCATTGTGCTTATTCAGCTGTTTAATTTCATCCATGTTCGAAATCACGACCGGCGTTAGAATAGACTTCGCTTTACTTTCAAGAAGCGCCAAGTCGAATTCCACAACAACATCGCCAACTTTCACACGCTGACCTTCTTGCGCAATGCGCTTGAACCCTTCGCCTTTGAGTTCGACGGTATCAACACCAAAGTGAACAAATAATTCAATGCCGCTATCAGATTCAATGCTGAACGCATGATTAGTTTCGAAGATTTTGCGAATTGTGCCGTCACAAGGAGCCACCATTCGGTTGCCTGTTGGATGGATGGCAATGCCGTCACCAACAATTTTTTCGGCAAAAACAACGTCTGGGACATCTTCGATATTGACGATTTCGCCGCTTACAGGCGCGAAAATTTCAATGCCGTTATTGTCTTCGCCATCATCGCTGACGAGTTTCTTGAGTTTATTAAAAAAACCCATGGTACAGGCTCCTATTTGCTTACCCGCAATGCATGTATCTCACTAGTTTAACACTAGACTGAGAAATTCAAAAAAAATTGCTGATAAACAGGTGGTTAAATTTAATATTTGAACAATTTATAAGCTTTGCACTGAATACTAGTTGTTAGAGTCAGTAAGTTCTAGTTCTGTTTGGGGGTTATCATAGTTAATTAACCCTAAACGGTCGCAGCTATCTTGGGCAAAACCTTTGCCCGCTTCTCGGTATACGTTAAAAACACTGGTCACACCCAGGTTTGCCATTTGCTTTTCTTCATCGAAATAGCGAACAATTGCCGCGACATCTCCGGCAAAATCTGTTTTGGAAAGTTGAATTGCCGCGTAGTAGTTACCGGTGTGTTCAGGCATTGCTAGGAATACGGCTCTGAGTGAACCTGATAATTCAACTTTGTGCCAAAAGTCGGGGTCAGTGGCATCGGCATTAATGACGTTTCGGTTTTGGCGTTCATGATGCTCAATTCGAGTTGAGTCGCTATCAACACCTGCGACGTTGCCGAATTGCTTGTCTAAATACTCGTATGTTCCTGTACCAATACGGCCCATACCCACCACTAAAAATTGGGTTTGACCTAAAGCGATAGGGCGATCGAGCGCGTTTAATTGGCGAGGCTGCAACCAACCTAAACGCGGACGTAATGACACATACCACTTACCAATCTGTTGATTGAGCGGGGCCGAAATAATAAAGCTCAAGGCTAGCGTTAATGCCATTACGGTCAGCCATTCCTCTTGCAAGGCTCCCGAACTTACCGCAATTGCACAGACGATCAAGCCAAATTCACTGAAGTTTGTTAATGATGCAGAGGCTTGTAGCGTGGTTCTAATTCGTAAATTAAAGATGCGAATGGCAAATGCAAAAATAATTGATTTCAGCGGCAGAAGTGCGAGTAAGCATACCGCGATCAGAATTTCATTTTGATCGGGCAGTTGGCGCAAGCCGATGTCTAAAAAGAACCCAACTAAAAACAATTCTTTAAGGCTGTATAGTGATTTGGATAGCTCATTTGATTTGGCGTGTGGCGCAAGCATGATTCCAATCATTAAAGCGCCTAAATCGCCTTTGATACCTACCAAAGAAAACAGCCCATAGCCTAAACCAAGAGCCATGCACAAGCCGTAAAGGAGTAGCATTTCTCCGTGACCAGAGCGTTTGAGTAAGCTAAACCAAAATGGCCTAAATACGGGGATCAAAAATAAGCCAAGGGCCCAGATACTCGGCCACTCACCTTTTGAGACCGTTAAATAAATAACAGCGAATAAATCCTGAATGATCAAAATTGCAATAGCAAGTTGTCCGTAAAGGCTTTGGCCTTCGCCTTTTTCTTGCAATATTTTGATGACAAATACGGTACTTGAAAAACTCAAAGCAAACGCCAACAAGATCGCTGTGCGCCAATCAATCTCATCTAGCATGGGGAGGCCCATGGCGCCAGCCATCATCAGTGTGGGAGCAAAAAGAGCCAGTGTTAAAACCAGTTGAATAAGGGCACTACCCCAAAATGGCTTTTGGGCAATAGATTTAATATCGAGTTTTAAGCCGATGGTAAATAACAAAAGAGTAACGCCCAAATCGGCAAACAGGTGTATACCAGTGGAGGTGTCTACACCGGCCATATTGAGCGAGAACCCTGCAATCAAAAAACCGACCAAAGGCGGAAGACCTATTCGGCTGACAAGCATGCCAAGGGTAAATGCGAATGCAACGCCTAAAACTGCAGATTCCATAAATTACTTTTTATACTCCAATACTATTCTTTAACCTTATCACTTGATCTAGTTTTGACCAATCAGACTTGTTATCTTATGCACTTCTTTTTGCGCTTTATTCATAACCCTAAATGCCATACGAACATAAATCTAAAGCAGGAAATCTCGGCGATGTGTTTAAGCATTTAGCGTTGATTCAACTACTCGACTCGCAACTGACCCGCCATTCGAATAAAACATTTTGTTTTGCCGATACCTATGCGGGGCTGCCCGGGTATCCTTTATCCCAGAGCAAAGGTTGGAAGAAAGGTGTCGGCAAGTTAACTCAGATTGATGTCCCTAAAGTGCCGTCAGCGCGTTTCTGGCGACAGCACGTAGCTCTTTGTAACCAAACGTCGACCCCAGCAATGTATCCTGGCTCAGTCACCTTAGCTGAGCGCTTAATTACAGAGCACGGTAAAAAGCCTCAGTTGTTACTTTGGGATTCGTCTACCGAAAACTGCGCAATTCTGACTGCAACGTTCAAAAGTGCGCGTATGGTGCATGAAGGAAAGACCAAAGCTGACGATTTATTACTTGAACAAGCTGACTTTTTACTGATCGATCCGCCTGGCTTAAGCTCTAAAATTCATCCCGATTATCCGAAGTGGGCCTACATATGTAGCTTTTTGGCCCTCCCGAATCACATGTTAGTGTGGTTGCCGCTGTACGACAAAAAGAATGGTCGTCGAGCGGTTTCACATCGTCAGGTTAGAAAACTTGCCATGGCACTAGATATGGGGGTAAGTGAAGTGACTTGGGGTGAGTCGGGCATGATTGGGTGCCAACTCTTATATCGATGTGATGAAGATGCAAAACTGCCGCTGCAACAGGTGTTGAGTTGGATGGCTGAAGAAATCGTCAACTGTCGCATTCGTCACTTTTAAATATAAACATGTCAGATTCTAGTATTGATACAGCATCGACTTCGATGTCTGAACGCAACATTCCTTGGTATCAGCATTCGCCATTATTCAAAGATATGGGTGATATTGGTCATGCTCTGCCGGTCATTTCTAACAATGAATGGCCGTCGCACGACGATTTGATGCGAGTCTTGTCTTTAAAAGACGTGCGTTTGACATCGCAGAAGGCTCTTGATGACAGCGGTATGGGCTATGAAGCCTACATCGCAAAGTACAATGCGGTGCCAACACGCCCCAATTGGCATGACTTATTTAATGCCATTATCTGGCACCAATTCCCTTTAACGAAACGCACGTTCAATCACTTACACCAACAAGATTTAGAACTGACCGACCGTCACCGAAGTACTCGACGTGATGCGCTCACACTGTTGGATGAATGTGGTGTCATCCTTGCTATTTCAGAGAAAAAATGGCGAGCAATGCTTACTCAGCATCAGTGGCATGAGTTTTTCTGGCAACATCGCAGAGAGTGGGGGCAAACCATCAAACCCTTTGTAGTGGGGCATGCGTTATACGAGCAAGCTTTTAAACCTTTTATAGGCTGGTGTGCCAAGGCTGTTTTTATTGACGTGGAAGATGATTTCTTTTTGGCTGACCGCGCGATTCAATATCAGGTGTTGGATCAGCGTTTATCATCAAAATTAAATACATTATTGAAGCCAAAGCAATTGTTGCCTTTGCCAATATTAGCCGTGCCAGAATGGAATGAAACCCCAATAGAGCCATCGTACTTGGCGCAGGAAAATTATTTTCGACCCGCCAGAAAGCAATCACCGTATATCGCATTTTAAAGTACGAAAACTGACTTGTTTGTGGTGTTAGCTCAATACTTGATAATTTGAACATCCGAAATTATTGCATTTATGCCATGCTGTGGCAGCATCAGGCGCCTTTATTGATATTTGAATAGCCATCTTCGGTCGTGAGTTGCTCGGAGCGCTATTTTGTTTGTGAGTTTGGAGTGTTAAAACAGCTTATGACGCAATCTGTATTATGTTCAGAGTTGCCCACATCAAATGGTTTGGTTATTGGGTTATTGACGCTCAATCAAGCCGACAACCTGAACGCATTAAACCTTGAAAAAGTGAAGGTGATGCTCGACCAACTGACCCGTTGGGAAGCAGATGAATCAGTTGTTGCCGTGTGTATTCAAAGCAGTTGTGAGCGCGCCTTTTGTGCAGGTGGTGACATTATTTCGATGCATCAGCTGATCACTCAGAACCCAAATCAAATTCAGCCTGATCTGGTTGACTTTTTTGCCGCCGAGTATCGACTCGATCATTTTATTCATGGCTACTCAAAGCCTATCGTGGTTTGGGCTGACAGTATTGTTATGGGGGGAGGAGTCGGCTTATTGGTCGGTGCCAGCCATCGGGTTGTGACTGAGCGGTCGCGTTTGGCCATGCCAGAAATTGCCATCGGTTTATTTCCTGATGTAGGCTCAACTTGGTTTTTGAATCGAGTGGGGCGGCAAATTGCCCGTTTCTTAATGTTAACGGGGAGTCAAATGAACGGCGCTGATGCGGTGTCGTTAGATTTAGCTGACGTACAAATTCCCAATACAGAGCGTCCCAATGTAATGGCCAGATTAGCCAGTGCAGCTTGGGCGGACGCTACCAATCATCACGAGTTAGTATCAGATGTATTGAAGGAAAGTAGCCTTGATACGTCTGGGCGAGGGTGGATTGAACCCCGCTATAATGCCATTCATGCACTCTGTCTCGGCGACTCATTAGAAGATGTTGCGGCACAATTTGCAGCATACGATGGCAATGATGGTTGGATTAAAAAAGCGGTGTCCAATTTCCAATATGGTAGTCCAATTACAGCTCACATTATCTGGCGCCAACTTCAGTATGGTGGCATGCCCTTAGCTGATTGTTTTCGATTAGAGCTTTGCATTGCTGCTCACTGTGGTTCTATGGGCGATTTGTCAGAAGGCATACGCGCCTTATTGATCGATAAAGATCGTCAGCCCAACTGGCGATTCAAGAGTGTCTCAGAAGTACCTGCGAGCCTTATTGATGAGATGTTGGCATGCCCTTGGCCTGCGCCACTTCATCCGTTGGCTGACCTCGATACCCTTCATCAATCCTTGGCGCTAGTTGGGACTGGCGAATGAATGTGGCACAATGTCGATGTTTTTATCTAACTCATTGATAATTGGTTATGGAATTTAGTCCGTTACTTGAAAAAATGATTGAGTCACTGCGCTGTTTACCCGGTGTGGGGCGAAAGTCGGCGCAACGTGCCGCCTTTCATTTGTTGGAAAGAGATCGGCGTGGTGCAGAAGACCTCGCTAAAGCGCTCATAGCGGCTATTGAGCATGTAGGGCACTGCCAACATTGTCGGAATTACACCGAGCAAGATCTCTGTTCGATCTGTGCTCACCCCAAACGCAGTCAGTCGAAATTGATGTGTATTGTTGAATCGCCAGCGGATTTGTTGGCACTTGAGCAAAGTGGCCAATTTAAAGGGCGTTATTTCGTGTTGTTCGGGCACCTTTCTCCGCTAGACGGCATTGGCCCTGAACAATTGGGCTTAAGTGTGTTGGAACAACAATTCCAAAACAGCGTTGTTGATGAGGTCGTACTCGCTACAAACCCTACAGTAGAAGGCGATGCGACAGCGCACTATATTGCTGACTTATGTAAGAAATATTCCATCAATGCCACACGAATTGCACATGGCGTTCCTGTGGGGGGAGAGCTGGAATATGTTGATGGAACAACCCTAGCTCGCTCGTTTGCGGGTCGGACACAAATGCCATAAAGCGGCATGAGACAAGATATTGAATACGTACCTCAACTTTATCGCAGCACTATTTTGGCTAGCTACTTTTGGCAGCGCAGCACAAAATCAATTGGAACATTGCCCCAAGCAAGGTTGGGAAGAGCTGTCGCTGCAAGCCACCCATTCAAGCTACATTGATGCGGTACAAAACTGGCTATCTAATAATGACCTCAAAGAGTGTAATCGCGCCAAGGCATGGGTATGGATCGCCAATCAGCATATAGAGTCCGGTAATATTGATGCGACAATTGAAACACTTAAGGCTCAAATTGCTGATATTTCAGATATCCAGTCTTCGCTTGACCTGAGAGTTATACTTGCTCGAGCATTTCATATTTCAAAAGATTATCAAGCTGAACAAGCTCTGTATCACGAGATCTTAACAGAAGAAATTCCAGCCGAATTAGCGGAGTATCGTCGTCGTTCACACGTCACTTTGGCATTGTCTTACGCCGCTGATCATAAAACGATAAAAGCCATTGAATGGATTGAATTGTCGTTAAATGAATATCGCGCAATTAATCAACCTGAAACGTTAGTCGGTATTTTAGCGTTAGCCTCAAACTTTTATTTTCAAGAATTTTGGCATCGCCAAGCGCATGATTTACTCATTGAAGCGACTAAATATGAAGATGTGATTGATGATATGCCGGACTACTGGGCTCGGATATATGCCAAATTAGCGCAAATAGCAGTGTATCGTCGCGACTTTGAAGATACGCTTAAATACACTGCAAAGTCAGCAGCTTACTGTGAAGAATTTGACTCTGATGTATGCCGATATTTTGTACATCGACGCAGTGCATCAGCCTATATTTCAATGAACCGTTTAGCCGAAGCGGAAAAACAAATCGACCAAGCCAAGCACCTGCTTGGACACATTGACGATAATGTCGAGTTACAAAAGTTTTATTTGCAATATGCGCGATTAGCAGCCCGAAAAGGTCAAACTGAAATTGCATTGAAGTCGATTCAACAAGCGGCTTATTTCATGCCTCTTGAGTATGAAACGGATTCATTTGCCACCGCACATAACCAATACGCGTTGAGTGATATCCATAGAGCCCTTGGCAATTATCGAGAAGCGCTGAGCTGGCAGCAAGCCTTAACCAATACACTGTACAAATGGATCAGCCGAAGTAGTCACTTGGCCATGGGCGATATCTTCTCGGAACTCACTGTGATTCGACAACAATCTGAATTGAAACGCCTTGAACATGAAGCTGAGATTAATGCGCGTAAATTGCAAATTGCGGATCAGCAGAGCCAAGTTAACGATGATCTGTTGATGTACCAATCTGTTGCGATGGTATTGCTGGTCGTGTTGGGCGGATATGCTTTCTACAATCATAGAAAATGGCGGAAGCTTGCGCGTATTGATGCGCTGACAAAAGTGCTCAGTCGAGGTGCCTTGATGAGCGCTGCCAAAGACGTATTAGCACGAGAACTTGACCCTTATGCCGTCCTCCTATTCGACTTAGACCACTTTAAAGTGGTGAATGATAAATACGGTCACCCAGCAGGAGATACCGTATTACAAACCGTGAGCGAGCGTGTTCGAGCAAACATTAAATCTGAAGATTTATTTGGCCGTATGGGGGGCGAAGAATTCATGGTGCTGGCTCGATTTGAGCACCCAGATGATGTGCATAGCTTAGCCAAGCGTTTATTAGAAACGGTGCGTCATGATCCGATTGTGAGCGAAGGTGTGTCGATTCCCGTGACCATTAGTATTGGCGTGTCGATGATTCTTGATGAAGACGACGATCTACCCAATGCATACGCCCGGGCTGATAAGGCGCTTTATCAAGCCAAACAAAGTGGCCGTGATCAAGTGGCGTTCTCCGTCATTGACTAACAAATTTTAGACTTATTGCCGCTTTATCCCCCCCAAATGAAGGGCTGAATATATTTAGCCCTTGAAAACTATTTTGTTGCCCTCATATCCCAATTCAATGAATGCTCTGCCTGATTAGATTGATGAAAGAGGAAGCACAATGAGCGAGACAGTCAAAACAGAAAAGCACGGTTTCCAAACCGAAGTTGGCAAATTATTGCATTTGGTAACGCATAGTCTTTATTCCAATAAAGAAATCTTTTTACGCGAACTAGTATCGAACGCTGCCGATGCAGCCGACAAACTGCGCTTTAAAGCTTTGTCTGACAATAGTCTTTATGAGTCTGACGGTGAATTGCGCGTGCGCATCAGCGTTGACAAAGAGCAGGGAACCATCACCATTTCTGATAATGGTATTGGTATGACCCGCGAACAAGCTATTGAACATTTAGGCACCATTGCAAAGTCAGGTACCTCTGAGTTTTTTGGTCAGTTAACGGGTGACGAGTCAAAAGACTCACAGTTGATTGGCCAATTTGGTGTAGGTTTCTATTCTGCATTTATTGTCGCAGACCGGGTCACCGTGTTGTCGCGAGCAGCCGGACATGACGCAACCACTGGTGTGCAATGGGAATCTGCTGGCGAAGGTGACTTCGAAGTCACAGACATCGAAAAGTCCACTCGTGGTACAGACATTATTTTGCACTTGCGTGACGACGAAAAAGAATTCCTCGATGAGTGGAAATTACGCAGCATCGTCAACAAGTATTCGGATCATATTTCAATTGCCGTTGAAATGTGGAAAGAAGAAGTACCAGAGCGCGATGGTCCTGATGGCCCAGAAGGCGACAAAATTCCAGCAGAGCCAGCTCATTGGGAACAAGTCAATGCAGCGAAAGCGCTTTGGACTCGCGAAAAGTCAGATATTTCTGATGAAGAGTACAACGAATTCTACAAGCACATCTCACATGACTTTGAAGATGCACTGACATGGGGTCACAACCGTGTTGAAGGAACTCACGACTACACAAGCTTACTGTACGTGCCGAAGCGTGCACCTTGGGATATGTGGAATCGCGAAACTAAGCACGGCTTAAAACTTTATGTACAACGCGTATTCATTATGGATGATGCTGAGCAATTCATGCCGACTTACTTGCGCTTTGTAAAGGGTGTTTTGGACTCGAATGATTTGCCACTGAACGTATCACGCGAGTTGTTACAAGACAGCAAAGTGACTGACGCAATGCGTAAAGCGTGCACCAAACGTGTGCTGCAAATGCTGGAAAAAACAGCCAAGAAAGATCCAGAAGCGTACCAAGCGTTCTGGAAAGAATTCGGTAATGCTCTTAAAGAAGGGCCGGCTGAAGACGCATCAAACAAAGAAAAAATCGCTGGCTTGTTGCGCTTCGCATCAACACACAACGACAACAGTGAGCAAACCGTTGCTTTGGCTGACTACATTGAGCGCATGAAAGAAGGTCAAGATAAGATCTACTACATTGTTGCAGACAGCTATAACGCAGCGAAAAATAGTCCTCACTTAGAAGTATTTCGCAAGAAAGGTGTTGAAGTGTTGCTCATGTCTGAGCGTGTTGATGAGTGGTTGATTAGCCACTTAAACGAGTTTGACGCAAAGCAGCTGGTTTCTGTCACACGCGGTTCTCTTGATCTAGGTGATCTGGATGACGACGCAGACAAAGAAGCTCAAAAAGCCATTGAAGAAGCGGCAGAAGGCCTCGTGTCACGCGTGAAAGCATCTTTGGGCGACAGCGTTAAAGATGTGCGTGTGACGCATCGTTTAACGGATTCACCAGCATGTATCGTAACTGACGAAAATGACATGTCTAGCCAAATGGTGAAACTGATGAAGGCGGCAGGCCAACCTGTGCCAGAGCAGAAGTTCATTTTGGAAGTGAATCCAGAGCACGATCTTGTGAAGCATATGGATGCTGAGCAAGCCGAAGACACATTTGCTGAGTGGAGCCAATTGCTTCTCGACCAAGCAACTTTGTCAGAACAAGGTGCTTTGGATAACCCAGCAGAATTTGTGGCTCGCTTAAATAAATTGCTGTTAGCTGCTAAATAAACGGCCCAAGGCTTGAATTAGCCGTATGTCTAACCCCGTTGAGATTCATATTAGCTGTTGAAGCTGTTAGAATCCGCGGGGTTAAATTTTAAGAAATAATAAGAGAAGAGGCCGTTTATGCGCATTATCCTTTTGGGTGCTCCCGGTGCCGGCAAAGGAACCCAAGCTCAAGTCATGATGGACAAGTTTGGTATTCCGCAAATTTCCACTGGAGATATGTTACGTGCTGCCATTAAAGCAGGAACACCACTTGGACTAGAAGCCAAGAAAGTGATGGATGCTGGACAACTTGTTTCAGATGACATCATCATCGGCTTAGTGAAAGAGCGTGTTGCTCAACCGGATTGTGAGCAAGGTTTCTTACTCGACGGTTTCCCGCGTACCATTCCACAAGCGGATGCTATGAAAGATGCGGGTGTAGTCATTGATTACGTTGTTGAAATCGATGTGCCAGATGAAGAGATCGTTAAGCGAATGGGCGGACGCCGTGTGCACCCTGGATCAGGTCGTACTTACCACATCATATACAATCCACCGCAAGTGGAAGGCAAGGATGACGTGACAGGCGATAACTTAGTGATTCGTGAAGATGATCACGAAGATACCGTTCGTAAGCGTTTAGGCATTTATCATGATCAAACCAAACCTTTGGTGGGTTATTACGGTGCAGAAGCGGAAGCAGGTAATACCAAATACCTCAAGTTTGACGGCACTCAAACTGTTGAAGCGGTTTCCTCTGAACTGTTAAGTGCATTAAGCTAAAAACGAAACAAACCCCATATCTGTAGGTTCTCAAGCACTGTCTGGCTGCTGTTTGCTCTACTTTGGTTGGGGTTTTTTTGTGCCTAAATTTTGCATTTTGAATGCCCAGTCTATCTTCTTTCCTTCAAGCTTTTCCCACGGTTTAGATTGTTCTGATTCTTAGCAAAGTTAGCTCGTTTCATTACACTGCGACTCAAAACGCTTGTTTGGCAGCGAAGCCCATAAAGGTCTACAGGATTAAACAATTAGAGAAGATAAACAAATTTGAGGGGGTGTCGCCCAGAACGCAATGCACTCTGAGCGACAGGGGGGTGATACGTTTTTTACTTCTGTACTGCTACAGGAGTGTCTGAAGGACCCTTAAGCGGCTGCGTACCTACCAGCGTATGTTCTAAATCCTCAATACTTTGCCCTTTGGTTTCCGGTAGGAACTTATAAAGAACAACAAGCCCCAGAGCGCCGAAACCTGCGTATATCAAAAACGTATTTGCCGCGCCAAAGTTAGCCAACTGCCACGGAAAGAACTGTTGAATGAAATAGCTTGAGGTACTGGTGATCAATGCAAAGAATGGAATTGCAATAGTTCGGACTGAGTTTGGAAATATCTCGGAAAATAGAACCCACATAATTGGCCCAATCGAGATATTGAACGCGGCAATAAATGCCAGAATACCAATCAGAATCATGAGTGCATTAACTGAAATCGCAGCTTCAATGATGTGCCCTTGCGCTAATCGCAAGGTGTTAGAGTCATAAATTGAAGACAGCATGTTCTTAAATTCAATGTCGCTTTCGAACGTTTGTCCAATATAAGGCGCTAACGGCTCAATATCGACGTACTCAGCGATTTTAGCAACACTGGCTTGATCAAGCTGATAAGTTGCATCTTGGAATCCGTACCAGCACGTTGTGTGGCTTACAACAACAGCAATGAGACCAAAGATAAGCAGTGGCCTACGGCCGAGTCGATCGATTAAAACGATGGCAATCGAAGTGAAGACTACGCTGGTGATACCAATATAAATGGCTTGCAAAAATGATGCGTTTACGCCCGAGCCTAATTGCTCGAATACGGTTGGTGCGTAAAACAAAATGGCATTCATGCCGGTCACGCCTTGAATCATTGCAATCGAAAAGCCAATGATAAAGATGGTGCGCATGCGTGATGAAAACAGGTTTTTTAACTGATGCATGATGCTCAGGTCGCTGTCATCACTCTTCAAGTAAGCTTCTGTTTCATCAACGATTTTCTTACCTTCTTCAGGTTCAGAAATCAAATTAATAACACGCAGAGCTTCTTCTTTCTTACCTTTTAGCATTAACCAACGAGGAGACTCAGGCACTCTAAATAATAAAACTGTCCAAATCAGCGCTGGAATAATTTCAGAGCCTAACATTGTGCGCCATACATTCTGCGTGGAAAACAATACAGAAGACTCAGACACGTTCATCACAAGGTAGTAGTTAATGAAATAAGCAGCAGACAGACCCACAACGATATTCAGTTGGTTTGCAGCGACCAACTTACCTCGAATTTTCGGTGGGGCAATCTCGCCAATGTACATTGATGCCAATGACAGTGAAATAAACGCTAAACCGCCAAGGAATCGAGCAGCAGTGAGCATGATGAAGTTGGTTGCAAGAGCCGACGCGATTGCTGAGACCACATAAAGCAAGGCAATGATAATGAGAGTTTTTTTCCGCCCCAGGACATCGGCAGCTTTACCCGCGATAAATAGTGCGATGATAGCCCCCAAACTTGGAGCGCCCACAACCATACCAATCTCAAGATCAGATAAAGAAAATTCAGATGCGATGTACCTAATTGTGCCGGAAATAATGGCCGCATCTAAGCCAAAAACGAATCCGCCAATCGATACGATTAGAGCGAATTTATAGGCATTCCATGTTGTAGTATTCATCTAAGTTCTTCGAAGTGACTTTGTGTGAGCTTAAATTAACATTTTTGGACAACCAATATGGCGATTTAGATCACGTTTGGGTACCAATTTAAATTTTGGTTAACAAGTGGCGTTGGCCGCCTAACATCATTTAACTGCTAGAATATAAGGTTTGGTTTGGCGAGAAGCCTATGGCGAAGTTAAAACTGGTAGCGCTGGACTTAAAAGGTGGGGGGCTTACTATATATTTGGTTAACCATTTGGCATGGGTGACTCAAATGATTGAGAAACCCATGCCGAGAACAGTGATTAAACTTCGTATTGTTTAATTTTTTCCCAGTTAAACGAGACACCTACCCCTGGTTCATCAGAAGCAATGGCTCGGTGATTTTCAACCACTAGAGGGCGGTGAGTGTACTCGTCAATTGGAAAGCTATGAACTTCAAGCCAACCAGAATTCGGTTGTGAAGATACCAAGCTTACATGCAATTCTTGCATCCCATGCGAACATGCTGGAATGCCATGTTTATTCGCCAATTGCGCTGCTCGCAGCCAGCCTGTCACGCCACCACAGTTTGACGCATCTGGCTGAGCGAACGACAATTTAGATTGTTCGAATGCGTATCCAAACTCATGAATGGTGTGTAAGTTTTCACCCATAGCCAACGGTATTGCCGTGGCGTCGGCAATTTTTGCGTAGCCTTGGTAATCGTCAGGAATGGTAGGCTCTTCAAACCAAGTGATGTCGCAATCTGTGACTGCGTTAGATAGTTCAATTGCTTGATCGACAGTCAACGAATAATTGGCATCAATCATGAACGTTACATCAGGGCCAATTAACTCCCGCACGGCACGAATACGGTCAATGTCTTCTTGCATGTTTTCGCGACCAATTTTGATTTTAACCGCGTTATATCCACTGGCCAGATAGCCGCGAATATTATTGAGCAATTTCTCAGTGCTAAATTGTAAATCAATACCGCCACAATAAGCCTTACAGCTATTGTTTTCGCCGCCAGCCATTTTCCATAAAGGCTGTTTTAGACGCTTGCCTTTTAAATCCCAAAGGGCAATGTCAATTGCAGACATGGCGAAAGAAGAGATACCACCGCGGCCAACGTAATGAATGTGCCATTCCATGAAATCATAAATTTCATCGATTTCAGTGGCGTCTTTACCAATTAGAACAGGGCTAAGGTCATGCTCGAGCATGGCTTTAATGGCGTAGCCGCCTTTGCCGCCGGTGTAGGTATATCCTGTGCCGACTGAGCCGTCTTCAAGAGTAATCGTGCTGGTGATTAACTCAAAGTGGTCGTGATCCCCATGCTTGGCATCAGACAAAATTTCAGCCAACGGTATTTTAAAAAGTTGGTTTTTTATTGATTTTATCGTGGTCATCTGGCTAGTCCTCAGGGTACTACTGTGCTAACTGCTCAACAACTTGTCGCGTCAGCTCACCAATTTTGTCCCACTCGCCGTTATTCACGAGTTTCTTATCCACCATCCAAGAGCCACCGCAGGCCAAAACACCTGGTAATTTGAGGTAACTTTCAATGTTGTTTTGATTAATACCACCGGTCGGCATTACCTGGATTTGTGGGTAAGGCGCAAGCAGTGATTTTAACATGTTGAGACCGCCGGAAGCTTCAGCAGGGAAGAATTTCACAGCCGTTAAACCAAGCTCTAACGCTAGTTCAACTGATGAAGGGTTGTTAATACCAGGGACAATTGGAATCCCATGTTTTTGGCAAGCTTTCACTGTGTTTGGGTTTAATCCCGGTGAGACGATAAAGCTTGCGCCAGCATTCTTTGCTGCCACAACTTGTGCTTCGTTCAATACCGTACCTGCGCCAATCAGCATATCAGGCTGCGCTTCTCTAAGGAGTCGAATTGCTTCTTCTGCTGCATCTGAACGAAATGTAATTTCAGCAACAGGTAAGCCGTTGTCGCATAGCTGTTGGCCTAAAGGGATGATGTCTTGAGCTTTATCGACTGCAATGACAGGGACAACTTTATATTTTTTTAAATCAGCGATTAAAGTTTGCATGGTTCTTCCGTCTAAAAATAGAATTCTGTTGTATCGGGTTTAACTAGCGCTGGGCTAAGCGCTCTCTAACCTGCTCAATCGTAGGGAGAGGCGCTACCGCCCCGTATCCAGTGATTGTGATTGATGCTGTGGCGTTCGCGTATTCCAAGCATTCTTGCAACGACGCACCGCGCACGTAATGGGTACAAAAAGAGCCAGCGAACGAATCACCCGCCGCTGTCGCATCAACTGCGGTTACTTTGTGTGGCTTTACACTAATACGTTCATCGGATGTCGCGACAGTCGCTCCTAGAGAGCCCTGCTTGAGTACAACCGTTTTAGCGCCAAGTTTTAGATAGTGGTCTAGGATGTCATCTGAATGCTCTAAACCCGTCAACAATTGCGCTTCATCAAGACTAGGGAAACAAATATCAACACTTGAAATTGTTTCGTTGATCACCGCTTTTGCACGTTTCAAAGACCAAAGCTTCAGACGTAAGTTGGTGTCGTAAGAAACGAGAGTATCGTTTTTATGGCAAATATCGATGGCTTCAAAAACAGCATCACAGCAGTTTGTGCTAATTGCCTGTGTAATTGCAGTAGTGTGAAAAAGTTTAGCGTTTGCAATCGCTTCAACAGGAAGTTGGCGATTGGAGATTAAACTTGCAGCAGAACCTTTACGAAGAAATGAAAAGTGGTGGCCTTCCTCATTATGAGTAATGAAGTAAACACCAGTGTGAGCTTCGGGATTATTGACAACAAGACTGTCGCTGACCGATTCGCGTTTCCACAAATCAATAAATTCTTGGCCGAAAGCGTCACAGCCTAAATGCGTCAGAATTCCAATATCGGCACCTTGTCGTGCAGCAGCAATGGCAAAGTTTGATACGTCTCCACCAAATCCACTCAAAAAGTCAGGGGCCAAAGGTTCATCGGTTTTGATTTGGCTGAACTCAAACATAGGTTCGCCAAAACTTAGTATTTCACTAAACATCATCTGTCCTATTAACGAATGGTTTTGCGCTTAGTCGATTCAGTGTTGGACTGATTTAGGAGATACAACTAGAGCTACAACATGCGGAAGATAGTAGGACTATTTATTGTGGTGGTCAACCAAAATAAGCGCGTTTATAATAAGGTTTAAAGTTGTCAACAAATTCAAATTAACTTATAACTCATTGTTATTATTGGTTTTGATGTGTATTTTTGTGATTTAGATCTTGTTAT
Organism: Echinimonas agarilytica; assembly: GCF_023703465.1. NCBI lineage: Bacteria > Pseudomonadati > Pseudomonadota > Gammaproteobacteria > Alteromonadales > Echinimonadaceae > Echinimonas > Echinimonas agarilytica. The sequence continues at coordinate 98,313 of NZ_JAMQGP010000003.1, forward strand.
TTGAGCATTGTTTACAATGTGCAATTCATTATTAGTGTACCTTTTTCACTTATTGGTTTACCATTTGGTGATAGTTGTCACGGAATGAAACGTGGTTTATGCGTATAAATCACATCATTGGTTAACGAATTTGGCGGAAGCAATGAATAACAGTAAAGCAAGACTGAATCCTGAAGGGTTTAAATTTGTCACTACCTATAACCGAGATCAGTTAAGCACTGACATTGTGCATATCGGATTTGGCGCTTTTCACAGAGGACATCAAGCGGTCTATAACGATCTAACGAATGACTTAACAAGTGCTCCTTGGGGGATTTGTGAAGTGAATATGTTTGGTAGCCCAGATCTGGTTAATGACTTAAAAGCGCAAGACCACTTATTCAGCGTTGTTGAAAAATCGGCAACCAGCATGGACTCTCGTCTAGTGCGTACCGTGTGTGAAGCGATTCATACGCCTGTTGATGGAATTGAAGTTGCCATTGAAAAAATAGCAGAGCCGCAAGTGAAAATTGTGTCGCTCACTATTACCGAGAAAGGCTATTGCGCCGACCCTCAGTCTGGCACTTTAGATTTGACCAACGCACTTATTCAAAATGATCTGGCTAATCCGAAGCAACCTAAATCTGCATTGGGGCTTATTACTGAAGCTCTTCGAGTGCGTCGTGAACGCGGTTTGAACCCTATCAGCATTTTATCTTGTGACAATATTCCTGAGAATGGATTGTTGACCAAAAATGCAATCGTAAGTTTCGCCACTCAAATTGATGCGGACTTAGCGAAGTGGATTGAAGAAAACGTCACGTTCCCAAGCACCATGGTTGACCGCATTGTTCCAGCCATGACTGCAGATGAGTTTGAGGTAATTGAAGCTCTTACTGGTTACGCCGACCCATGTGGAGTGGTGTGTGAAGATTTTCGTCAGTGGGTGATTGAAGACAATTTCGTAGCAGGACGTCCCGATTGGAGTGTCGCGGGGGCTAAGTTCGTTTCGGACGTCCTGCCTTACGAAGAAATGAAATTGCGCATGCTAAACGGCAGCCACTCATTTCTTGCGTATAACGGCAGCCTTGCTGGTTTTGAATATATCTATCAATGCATGCAAGACGCATCTTTTAGAACCGCAACGTTGCGACTCATGAAGCAAGAGCAAGCTAAATCACTGAGCCCAGATTTGGATGTTGATTTAGACCAATATGCCGAATTGCTCGTGGGTCGATTCAGTAATGCCAACATCAAACACAAGACTGCACAAATCGCGATGGACGGTTCGCAAAAACTGCCACAACGCGCAGTAGATCCGTTGACTCATTTGCAAGCAGCCGGCGTATCTGCCACTTGTTTGCCAACATTAGTGGCGGGTTGGTTGCATTTCACAATCAATGCTGTTGAGCAGGACAAAGAAATCTTTGATCCCATGGCTGAACAGTTCAAACAGGCTGTTAAGGCCGCTTCAACTCCGGCAGAGAAAGCGAGAGCGCTGTTATCTGTCGATAAAATCTTTGGTGCCAATGGCGCGGCTGGAACTGACTTTTCCAAAGCTGTGGAAGCTGCCTTTACATCAATCCAACAATCAGGAATTGAATCTTATATTGAGTCAATTGCTGCGAATAAGGAACTTGCGTAATGAAAACTTTAATTTGTAACGAACCGTTTTCGATTGAATACATTGAGCGTGACAAGCCTGTTTGCGAATCCAATGAAGTCCTTTTGAAAGTCAAAGCGGTTGGTATCTGTGGCACTGATATTCACGCCTTTGCCGGCCGTCAACCATTTTTCAGCTACCCACGCGTGTTGGGACATGAAATCAGCGGCGTGATTGAAAGCGTTGGTGCAGATTGCAAATCGTCAAAAGTCGGCGAGCGTTGCGCAGTGATTCCATGTATCCCATGTGGCGTTTGCCCTGCATGTGAAGACGATAAAACTAACTGTTGTGAAAACGTCTCTTTGTACGGTGTTCACCAGGACGGTGGTTTCTCAGAGTATTTAAGCGTCCTTGAATCTAATTTGGTTAAGTTGCCTGATTCGATCAGCGATAGCCAAGGCTCGCTCATCGAGTGTTTCTCTATCAGCGCCCACGCAGTCCGTCGTGCTGAAGTGAAAAAAGGTCAACGCGTATTGCAGATTGGTGCGGGACCAATTGGTCTTGCTGCGGCAGCAATCGCTAAAGCTGAAGGTGCAGAACTGGTCGTTGCAGATGTGAGCGAAGAGCGTCGTCTACACGTTGAGAAAGTATTAGGTATCAAAACGTTAAACCCATTGGTTGAAACTTATGTTGAAGACCTGAAAGAAGCATTTGGTGGTCGTTTACCGTGCACTGTGATGGACGCGACAGGTAATAAGGGTTCAATGAGCCGTTCCGTAGATTTGATTCGTCACGGCGGAAAAATTGTATTCATCGGTTTGTATATTGGCGACTTGGTGCTTGACGATCCAACGTTCCACAAAAAAGAAACAACCTTGTTGAGCAGCAGAAATGCAACACGCCAAGACTTCGAGCGAGTTATTGAACTGATGAGTTCAGGCGCGATTAGCGAAGACATTATGAAAAACAAAGATTACGACTTCGCAACCGTTGGTAATGCTTACCAAACAGATGTCGTCGAGAACAAAACGCTTATCAAAGGCGTTATCAACTTTCACTAAACGGGTGCGGTATGACCACTAAAAAAGTAGTAGAAGCTGAGCTAAAAGAGCTCGCATTAAAAAAATTATTAAACGCAGGGTTGGACGCAAAAACTGCCGGTGAAGTTGTTGATGTGTTGGTACATGCAGATGCAACAGGCGTTCATTCTCATGGAGTGATGCGTGTTGAACATTATTGCGAGCGCTTATCGCGAGGCGGTTTGAATGCCAATGCGAAGTTCTCTATTGAACAAGTATCTCCGTCGGTTGCAGTCTTGGACTCAGACGATGGCATGGGCCATTCAGCGTTAATTGCTGCAACAAACCATGCGATCGAACTTGCCACAGAAACAGGACTTGGCTTCGTAAGCGTGAAAAACACATCGCACTGTGGTGCCTTGTCTTACTTCATGGAACAAGCAACTGCTGCGGGTAAAATTGCAATCTCGATGACGCAAACAGATACGTGTGTAGCGCCTCATGGTGGAGCTACAAAGTTCTTGGGTACAAACCCAATTGCATTTGGTTTCCCTGTTGAGGGAAGCACCCCTGTGATTGTTGACATGGCCACAAGTGCAACAGCTTACGGCAAGCTTCTTCATGCTCGTGAAACGGGTCAACCCATTGGCAAAGGCTTAGCACTGGATAAAGATGGTCACGAGACCACTGATCCAAATGATGCTGTGACATTGCTACCATTTGGCGGACATAAAGGTTCAGGTATTGCGTTGGCAATTGACGCGCTAACCGGCATTTTGATGGGAGCTAACTTCGGTAATCACATTGTAAAAATGTATGGTGATTACGAGAAAATGCGCAAGCTTGCCAGTTTAGTGATTGTGATTGATCCTGCAAAACTTGGAAACCCACTGTTTGCAATGACCATGGCGACCTTAGTGAATGAGTTACATCAAGTCACTCCTGCACCTGGTGTTGATAAAGTATTGGCGCCGAATGATTTACAAGTGGCTTACCGTGCGGAATGTGACCGCAGCGGTATCCCAGTTGCTGAGGGTGTGTATAACTATTTGATAAGCTAATCTTGCTTGTTGGCGGCTTAGCGATGTTGGGATCGCTAAGCCGTCTTTTTTATGTGCTGCATCAACACAAAAATAGGCCATAAAAAAGCACTCGTTTTAGAGTGCCTTTTCAATTCAACTGATTTGTCTTCAACTTCTAGTGATTTTCAATGTAGTCCGCGTCGTATTCAAGAGCAAAGAAATAATCGTCTGAGTCTTGCTCTGCATTATCTGAATTCACAATCTTGAGTAATTCTTGCTTACTGTTCTCAATGTGTTGCCAAACGGCTTCTTTTGCATCTTCTGGTGAACGCTTTTGTAGTGCGATTAAAATACGTTTGTGATCGCTAATCCACATCGACTGCAACCGCTCTTCGTGTAAAAACTGATGATTCAGCTCATTCCACAGCGGGTTTTGGGTACGAACAGTGCTCCACATGTCTGATGCTTGGCTGATCAGAACTCTATTCTGGGTTGATTCAGAGATAAGCCTATGGAATTGTTGGTCCAACTCCTCAAACTTTTCACTGTTGCCATTGATTTCGTTTTCTTGCATTTGCAAAACTTGCTTAAGCTCTCTTAATTCATTGAACTTAATTTGAGTTGCCGCAAATGCTGCAATATTACTTTCAATGATCTGTCGTGCTTGCAATAGCTCAAACGGCCCAACATCACTCTTTGGTGTAATTGAGCGTTGATTAACACTTTCAGGAGAGTTGATAAAGAAGATTCCCGCACCTTGACGCACGGTCACTAACCCTTTTAATTCGAGCATGATGATTGCTTCTCGAATGGTTGCTCGACTGGTTTCAAAGCGCTCACTTAATTCACGTTCTGATGGAAGCCTTTCCCCGGCTTTAAAGACACCTGAATACAGCAACTCTTCAATTTGGAGTCCAATGTCGTAATAGCGTCTCTTGGTGTCTGTTAAGGCCATTTTTCTTTATCCTGCAATCTATGAACTGTGGAGAGTTCTAATTTGGTCAATCAATCTTTCAAAGAATCTCCAAAAGGCATACTCGATATTACATTTTTTTAACCAAAACGTGTAGCCATTAGGGACAAAATCATATTTCAATACTGGCTATTTTAGAAGATGTTGACCACGTAACCAACTGGCATTCAGCTGTAAATAACACCTTTCGTCATACTCTGTGATTGGAATCACTTTGGTGGTTGATCTATTTGGCGTATGATTAGATAATTGGTTCACCAAAATGTTTTTGACATTCATTCATGTGTTTCGAGGAAGTTAGATGAGCAATATCACGCAGAAGTTATATTTGAACGGCGAGTTTGTCGATTCTTCAAATAGCGAGTTAATTGAAGTGATTAGTCCAACAACTGAAGAAGTTGTTGGTTATGCGCCGAAAGGCACGCGTGAAGATGCAATTTCAGCTTTGAAATCGTCGCAGGATGCTCAAAAAGCATGGGCAAAATTACCTGCACAATCTCGAGCCGAATTAGTCATTGAACTCGCTGACCTACTTGAGAGTCATGCCGACGAATATGCCCGTCTTATCACGCTAGAGCAGGGTAAACTGTTTAAAGATGCGCTAGGCGAAGTTGCAGGTTCAGTGGGCTTTTTACGCTACGCAGCAGAGTCCGCTCGCCGCATTGAAGGCGAAATTTTGACCAGTGAAAACCAAGATGAGCAAATCTGGATTCAGCGTGTTCCATTTGGTGTCACAGTGGGGCTTCTTGCATGGAATTATCCGTTAGCGCTTGCTGCGCGTAAGCTCGGTAATGCTCTGGTTACAGGCAATACCATGGTTGTGATGCCGCCAGCAGACACTCCATTGACGGTTCTTAAGTTCGCTGAATTGATTGACCAATCTAACATTCCAAACGGTGTGATTAACATTGTATCGGGTGATGGAGCTGTTGTTGGAGATGAATTAGTACGCAATTCAATGACCAAGCTTGTCACTTTGACAGGTAGTTCTGAGGTGGGTTCAATACTCTATCGTTCGGCCTCAGAGAATATCACGGCCTTGAATCTTGAGCTTGGCGGAAAAGCTCCATTCATCGTACTCGATGATGCAAATGTTGATGAAGTGGTAGATATCGCGATTCAATCTGGCTTTGGTAATTGTGGCCAAATCTGTACTTCGAACGAGCGTATGTATATTCAAGAAAGTATCTACGCCGAGTTCATGGAAAAATTCGTAGCGAAAGCAAAAGCGCTGAAAGTAGGCGACCCCATGCTGGATACTACAGACGTTGGGCCTAAGGTTAACGCTCGTGAAATCGCCGGTTTGGTTGAAAAAGTAACCAGAGCCAAAGAGCAGGGCGCAACGATCGCTTGTGGTGGGGGGAAACCCGAAGGTGCTGAATTTGAATCTGGATTTTGGTTTGAGCCAACGGTCATCATGAACACCACCAATGATATGGCCATTATGAAAGAAGAAGTATTTGGTCCGGTTGTTGCCGCAATGCCTGTGAAAGATCTTGAAGAAGCTTTGAGCTTTGCCAATGACATTGATTTGGGGTTGTCTGGTTATGTTTATACCAATGACATGCGCAAGATAATGAAGGCGGTGAATGAGCTCGAAGTGGGCGAAATTTACGTCAACCGTCCGAATGGTGAATTGTTTAACGGCTACCACACCGGCTTTAAGCGCAGTGGTATTGGTGGCGAAGATGGCCGCTATGGTCTTGAAGGTTACCTCCAGAAAAAGACCGTTTACGTTAAGTTCTAATTAACCTCGTTTTCCTGCAATTCTTTCTCCGCAATTGCATTGACCTTGGCTCTAAGCAGGCCAAGGTCCTTTTTACTCCCCAGCAATTTACTTCTTACCTTTCTTTTGTTTGTTTCTCGTTTATCCCTTAAGTGTGGCTATATTCGTTGGGCTTTAAAAACATACTGGCTTTGTGTGCAGTCAACTGACACAAAAAAGCCTGCACTTTAGGCAGGCCTTTGGGGATGACTATTGAGTCATTGTTTAGTTCGTGTTCTGGTAGGTATCATGATCTAACGTTTGCGGTTTGACCTTGTACTTACAGATATAATTCCAGTTCCAAGAGGCATCATACTTATGGCATAAACCCCACTGCAGGCCAGGTTCTTCTATCGCAACATTGTCGTTGCTACGAAATATGCCTAGCGCTTCAGGAGCCCCTTTAATGTGAGTCATGATTTCAAAATTAATACCATCTTCAGCCCACTGAATCGTATTCTTTTCAGGGCCATCCGTTGTAATTAATGATGCAATACCACCGTTTTGGTGCCACACCGCAACTTCATGTCCACTGTTTGAAATCGGGTTGTATTCAGACTTGGTGTAAGGCCCTAAGATATTGTCGGCAATGGCAACACCGTGTTTAATTTCACGGCCTCCAAAGTTCTTTTCTTCGCCCATTGTTTCGCCTTTGTAATAAAGGTAAAACTTGCCTTTAAAGTACATAAGACATGGATCGTGAACCTTATGACTGTCAAAGCTTCCTTTTGATTTTACGTGAAAACGGTTGTCCTCATCTCCGAGCCACTCGCCATCTTTTGAAGGGCTAACAATAGGGGCGTCGGACTTATTCCACGGACCAAATGGAGAATCAGCCCAAGCAATGGCGATTTCTTCATATTGACGATTTGTGTAGGGCGCTTGAACGGTTTGATATACCAAATAGTATTTGCCTTCATGGGCTAATACTTCAGGGGTAAACACGGCTCGGTCATCAAAGCTGCCGGGTTCGCCAGCTGCAATTGCACAACCTTGTTCTTTCCAAGTCATGCTGTCTGTTGATGTGGCATGCCATACCTCGGTTAAATCCCAAGGAAACACTTTGTCATTTGGATTGCTTGAGTTAAAGCCAACAGTTTCGCCTTCGCCTTTGGTGTACCAGCAGTGATACGTGCCATCTACCTCAATCACAGCGGTAGGGTCTCTGCGGATCACACCTTCTTCGTATTCAAAGTCACCTTTTAGATCTTCAACTTCAAATTCAATAAACCATTCTGGGCCCTTTGAATCATACCCGCGCTCGATTGCGCGTTTTGATGCAAGGCTAAGTTTCTTTTCCATACCTTTCATGTGTACCTCATATACGTCAAAAATCGTTAGGTTTTTCGAAAACAGGTAAACCAATTGTCGGTATGGTACATGATTGGGGGGATTGGCTATAGATCAAATCACTAAAAAAGTGAGCGTGAGCATAGTTATGATCGTTTAAACTTATTATTCTCAGTATTTATGGGCTTTACGTTGGTTTTTGTTACGTAGCGTTGGGCCTTGATAATTTGATCATAAGGAGCTCGTAAATACGCTTTAAGCAATGGTTTTGTTATCAATGGTTAATCTTTTTTAGGGCTGTTTGCGTGTGGGTATTACTTTTGGTTTACCTATTTGGGGTGGTCGAATTTCAAGATCATGAATCGGCCGGTTTTGGCGCTTTTTTTCGATCCTATTGTTAAGAAGTATTCGGTTGATAGGTGTTGTTCGAACATGTTTTCAGACATTTTTAAAGAGCAATGAACTCAACAATGCCCTTGTTGTTGGTCAAGCCCTGTCGAATCCACTTAATTCATTATTTTTCTTTCGTTTTTTGAGTCAATTACTCACTTTATCTTGATTTAGTCTGTATTTTCGTCGTTTTTCATCGTGATGAATGACACAAATAGACCTTATAATTATTGCTGTTTTGTATTGTTTTACGTTAACTTTGATGAACGTTAACAATTTAATGTTGCGTATTTTGGTTGTCTGAAGTGCGTTAGTTAGAATCTGCAGGCCAGAAAAACACGAAACTTAAATTGGTTGATGTGTTGCCAGTAGACCCCTTGCTTAGAAGTGCGATGTTGAACGAGGTAGAACGATATGAATCTTAAAATGGTCACTGGCTTGATGATTGCTGCGAGTGTTGTGTTTTCGCCCCTAGTGATGGCGCAGATCAGCACGCCTCAAATCACCGGCCCTAGAGATGAATTAGTGGTCGAGATCATGGAACTCGCTTTCGCAAAAAGTAACTTTAACACCACCATTTCTCACCGTAAAAAAGCTGAAAACTCCGCTCGATTAGTCGAAGAAGTCAAAGGTGGGAACTTAAGCGTCATGTGGGCTGGTGCGACGCAACAAATGCAGCAAGATTTGCAAGCGATTAAAATTCCTTTATTTAAAGGATTGTTGGGCCACCGTATCTTCATCATCGAGGATTCTCAACACGCTGAATTTTCGACTATTAGCGATTTTACAGACCTCAAAAATTACAAAGCTGGACTAGGGCGTTTTTGGGGCGATACTGAAATTTTAGAAAATGCAGGTATTGATGTCGTTAAGCCCGTTAAGGCAGAAAGCTTGTTTTACATGGTTGATGGTCGACGCTTTGATTATCTACCTTTAGCCGTTCATGAAGTTTGGGAAGTGGTGGATAGCTATCCTCAATTGAACATTTCGGTGGATTCAAATGTGCTACTGATCTATCCCATGGCCATGTATCTGTACGTAGAAAAAGGCAACGATGCCTTATACCAAGCTTTAAACGACGGCCTTGAAGCGGCAATTTCGGATGGAAGTTTCGATGAAATGTTCTACAACTCAGAGCTGATCTCGAAGTCATTCGATTTGGCCAAGATTCAGCAGCGTAAGGTGATTCATATTCCAAACCCAATGCTGCCAGCCGATGTACCTCTGGATCGTCAAGAACTTTGGATTAATACAGATTTATAAACATGAGTTGGCTGCTGATTGTGAGCAGCCCTTTAACGTCAACACCTTGGTTTCTCGATGATTCCGACTTTTCTGTACTGAAAAATATTATGTTCGCTTGATTTTAATCTGGTTATTGATGACTAAGAGGTGTTTATTTTTGCTAAATCTATGGTATTTTATTAAAAAGGGTAAACGTTTACCCTACTGTAGATTGTAATCATCTAAATGGTTTATGGAGCAATGACGTGAAAGTATTGGTGACTGGCGGATTAGGGTATATCGGAAGCCACACAGCGGTGCTATTGATTGAAGCAGGTATGACTCCAATTATTTTGGACAACCTCCACAATAGTAAAGAAACTGTGTTGGTTCGTATTGAAGCGCTGACAGGTACGCAGCCTATTTTTTATCAGGGTGATGTTCGTGACAACGAGATGTTACGAACCATCTTTAGCGAGCATAAAATTGAGTCTGTCATCCACTTTGCCGGCTTAAAAGCTGTAGGTGAATCAGTAGCTAAGCCGCTGGAATACTACGACAACAACGTCAATGGTTCGCTTGTTCTTGCTGCCGAGATGAAACGTGCAGGGGTTAAAAGTATTATTTTTAGCTCATCAGCAACGGTCTACGGCGACCCGACTGAAATTCCAATTAAAGAAACTACGCCAGTTGGTGCTACTACCAATCCATATGGGCGCAGCAAATACATTGTGGAAGAATGCTTTCGTGACTTTCAAGCCGCTGAGCCCGACTTCAGCATTACCCTGTTGCGATATTTCAACCCTGTTGGATCTCACCCATCAGGTGACTTAGGGGAAGATCCTCAAGGGATTCCAAACAACCTCATGCCATTTATTGCGCAAGTGGCCGTAGGGCGACGCGATTCACTGTCAGTGTTCGGCGATGATTACGATACGCCTGATGGCACCGGTGTTCGAGACTACATCCACGTGATGGACTTGGCACAAGGCCACTTGGCTGCATTACAACATGTTGGACCAAAAGCAGGTTTACACATTTTCAATTTGGGAACCGGCCAAGGCAGCAGCGTATTAGAAATGGTTGCTGCATTTGCAAAAGCTTCTGGCAAAGACGTGCCCTATAACATTTGTCCTCGCCGTCCGGGGGATATCGCGGAATGTTGGGCTGATCCGCAAAAAGCAAAACAAGAGCTGCAATGGATAGCGACTCGAAGCGTGGAAGACATGGCCGCCGATACATGGCGTTGGCAGTCTAAAAATCCACAAGGTTATCCTGAAAAATAGTGAATAAGCAGAATAATGATGACGACTAAAATAGAGTTTGATGCCGTAGAGCATCCGCACCGCCGCTTTAACCCGCTGACCGGACAATGGATCTTAGTCTCGCCGCATCGTGCTAAACGTCCGTGGCAAGGCCAAGATGAACAAGTCGACGACTCTGTGGGCGAAGCGCACGATCCCGATTGTTTCTTGTGTGCCGGCAATACGCGCATTTCAGGTGATGTAAACCCTGATTATAAAGGTACATTTGTATTCAACAATGATTTCGCGGCATTGACCATTGATTCGCCCGATGCACCAGAAAGCACAGATCCATTATTTGTCTGTGAAGGCGCACGAGGTTTGAGCCGTGTGATTTGTTTCTCACCCGATCACAGTAAAACACTGCCTGAACTCTCGCCGAACGCAATCCGCGGTGTAATCGACACATGGGACAGCCAAATCACTGAGCTAGGTAACGATTACGTTTGGGTTCAAGCCTTTGAAAACAAAGGGGCTGTAATGGGGTGTTCACAACCTCATCCACATGGCCAAATTTGGGCAAACAGCTTTTTACCGAATGAGATTTTCCGCAAAGACGACAATTTACGTGCGTATTATGAAAAGCATGGTTCAAGCTTGTTGCTCGACTATGCATTACGTGAGTCACAGTCAAAAGAACGCACCGTGGTAGAAACCGAGTATTGGATCGCGGTTGTTCCATATTGGGCGGCATGGCCATTCGAAACCATGCTGATGCCAAAACAAAAAGCACGCCGTATGTCTGAACTCAATGAAGCTCAAAAAGACGACTTGGCGTTGGCGCTTAAAAAGCTAACCAGCCGCTATGATAATTTGTTCAAATGTTCATTCCCATATTCAATGGGTTGGCATTACGCGCCGTTCTTCGAAGAAGGTGAGAACATCGATCATTGGCAGCTTCACGCATTGTTTTACCCGCCTTTATTGCGTTCAGCATCAGTTCGCAAATTTATGGTGGGTTACGAAATGTTAGCCGAATCACAACGAGATTTAACCGCAGAACAAGCCGCAGAAAAATTGCGTGCAGTGAGCGATATTCATTACAGAGAGCAGTCAAATGGATAAACAACAGCAACTAATTGAGAAAGTGTCACAGGCGTTTCAAAAGAGTTTTGGACAGGCTGCGACACATATTGTTCAAGCTCCTGGCCGAGTCAACTTAATTGGCGAGCACACAGACTACAACGATGGTTTTGTATTGCCTTGTGCAATTGATTACCAAGCCGTTGTTGCAGCGTCGCGACGTGATGACAATTTAGTGCGTGTTGAAGCGGTTGATTACGGTTATAAAGTTGACGAGTTTAGCCTCGATGACGACATCGTATTTTCTGATCATGAAATGTGGGTGAACTATGTACGTGGCGTAGTCAAATACTTGCAAATTCGTGGTTATAAATTTGGCGGCGCAGATATTTCAATTAGCGGAAACGTGCCACAAGGTGCAGGTTTAAGCTCTTCAGCTGCGTTAGAAGTTGTGATTGGTCAAACCTTTAAAGTTCTGTATGACTTGACAATTTCACAGCAAGAAATTGCCTTAAACGGACAGCAAGCAGAAAACGAATTTGTCGGTTGTGCATGCGGCATTATGGACCAATTGATTTCAGCCGAGGGTGAAGAGCAGCACGCTCTGATGATTGACTGCCGTTCACTCGAAACCAAAGCGGTATCTATGCCTGCTGACTTGTCTGTGGTGATTATCAACTCCAACAAGAAACGCGGCTTGGTAGACAGTGAGTACAATACTCGCCGTGAACAATGTGAAGCCGCCGCCGCTCACTTTGGCAAGCAAAAGTTACGTGACGTCACGTTTGAAGAGTTGATGGCTCAACGCGAAGCGCTTGATCCTGTGGTATTTCGTCGTGCGCGTCACGTGTTAACTGAAAATCAACGCGTATTAGAAGCAGCTGATGCGCTTGCATCTCACGATGTATTGAAGTTGGGTGAGTTGATGGAACAGTCGCACGTTTCTATGCGCGATGACTTCGAGATCACCGCAGAAGCAATCGACAGCTTAGTTGATATTGTGAAGGTTGTGATTGGTGATAAAGGTGGTGTACGCATGACAGGCGGTGGATTTGGTGGCTGTATTGTTGCCCTCATGCCACACGACTTGGTAGACCCAGTTCGCAAAGCCGTTGCTGAGCAATATGAAGCGAAAACAGGCTTAAAAGAAACCTTTTACGTCTGTAAAGCTATGAACGGTGCAGGCCACGTAGCTTAGTGCTATCAGACGACGTAGCCATTAAATACGCTAAATTTAAGCCCGCACTCGCGGGCTTTTTTTGTGCAGAGGATTGAGGGATTTCACCTATTCAATTGGTTCAATACAGGTTTTTCAACATCAATAAGGCAAGTCAGTCCCTTGAATTACCGCTGGTCAGCACCGGCACACAGACGAAGCAACATAAAAGCACAAAGCCGGCTTGGTAGCGCTAAACCTCACCCCGCTGCGAAAAACTCCACTCGAACACCTCCAGGAATTAAACACATCAAATGGTAGTTGTTAGATTGCCCAATTTGTTCAGGTAGAAATTCAATATCAACCGAATCAAGTTGACTGAATTTTTGGCTCAGTTGGTGCAGACTTTCTAAGTTTTTAACTTGGAGTGCCACATGATGAAGGCCAATGTTTGAATGGCGGTTAAAAGCATTAAAATCATCAGCCTGCACCTGCCAAAGTGTCAGCATGACTGTGCCGTCAGAAACGAAAATAGCAGGGTACTCCGGCTTTTCTCCAACTTGAGCAAAATGCAGCTGTTCAATAAAAAAGTCTGCGGTATGGCGAATGTCTGGCACGGTTAAGCCCAAATGATGGATGCCTTGAGTGATGGCGCTCTGACTCATAATTGTCTCCATTAAATTCTAAATTCTTTTTTCGATACACTTTTAACTGGCATGGGTGAACAGGTCTGTTCATTTTTTGTAGGTTAGTGAACAGATCTGTTCATGTCAAGCGAGTGCGTTATAATCAGTGAGCATTAAAAATTGAGGAAAGTTGCATGGCGGATCAGGGTAAAAAGCAAGTGCTGATTGAAACAGCATTCGCATTGTTTAATGAGTTTGGTTTTCATGCTACCGGTATCGACACCATCATGCGCGAATCAGGTGTGTCTAAAACCACGCTCTATAAATATTTTAGAACCAAAGATGAATTGATTTTAGCCGTACTCAAATATCGTCATGCTCAGCTTGAGCAGTCTTTACAGGGCGCCATAGACGATGCAATCAGCCAGCAGCCTAATGCAGACTCGAGCGTTCACGCGCTGAGCGTATTCGACGGCTTAGCCGAATGGTTCAACAGTCCTCAGTTTTATGGTTGCAATTTCATCAATGCCAGCGCGGAATTTAGCCAACATAATCACCCGATTCATCAATATGCTGACTTTCACAAAAGATGGATTATGTCTTTTGTCGCTAAGGTGCTCGGCAAGGGACATGAATCGTTAGCGCAACAACTCTCGCTTCTCATGGACGGGGCTATCGTGGCTGCGCATGTGCGAGGAGATAAAAGCGCAGCTGAGACCGCTAAGGCAATTGCGCAAAAGTTGATTTAATTTTACATCTGATATGGCTTCATCTTTATCCTGAACGCTGTTGTTTTAGCCATATTTTGAACTCAAAATAAACACTTGTTGAATGACTCTGCACGCCAATGATATTGCGGTTTACGCGTTGCTTAAGAGTTATGATATAAGATAGCCACATACTCCAAAACACGGATGAAATAGGTCGCCATGACAGGTTTGCTTCGCATTATATTAATTGATACCCACCTTCCGGGTGTGGTGGAACTAAAACTCAAAGGGCACACCAATATATGCGGCACCAATGCTTCTGGTAAAACCACCTTACAGCGTTTACTTCCCGTGTTTTATGGCGAAGCGCCCAGTCGAGTGGTGCCCTCCACACGAGACAGCTTTCAGGCGTGGTACTTACCGCGAACATCGAGTTTCATTATTTATGAATACCAGCGTGCTGACGGCCAAATGTGCATGGCGGTGCTCACCAGTTCATCCACAGGGGTTGTTTACCGACTCATTCATAAAACTTTTGAAATGGATGACTTTGTTCGTGTAGATCTCACCGGAGAATCCAGCAGCATCCCTTTAGTTGAAATCATTCGCAATTGTAAAAATGCGGGGGTGATGACAAGTAAAAAGCTTAACACCAAAGAGTTCAGGGCAGTGATTCAAAATGACCGAGTGGTCATGAACAGCAGCAGTGAGAAGCGCAACCTAATTTCAGATGCTCGCTTTTTTAGTGTTTGCGAGTCTGGCCACAACCTGCGGCATATCGAAAAGTTAATTAAGGCGGTGCACTCCAAAGAAGGCAAAATGGAAACCATTAAAGCCATGATTGCCGCGATCTTAGAAGAAGAAGGCGTCAGCACTCCCAATTCTCGTATCAGCCGCGCGAAAGTCGATGAATGGATTAAAGAATGTCAGCTCATTGCTGAATTCGATGGTTTACGTCCTCAGTTTAAGGCTCTGCAGCAATCTGATATTCAACTGCAGCAGACCGAACAACGTCTGTCTGATTTGGCATTTTCATTAAATTTGGATGTAAGCCAATTGAACCAAATGCTGACCCAAGATGAAGACGCTTTATCAACCCTAAAAGCCACATTGCAGCAAGTCACAGAAGACTGGGAACAGGCGCGAGAGCAGTTACAAGAGGCGTTGTCGAGTGCACAAGGTGACGTTCAAAGCAGCGAGCAGCGACTCGACCAAATTGAATTGGAATTCGATGACTGGATGGACAAAGACATTGAAACCCACCGAGACAACATTGAAAAGCTCCCGCAATGGCAGAGCGATGTGGATGCAGCGCAACAAACACACGCTTTGTTAACAGAGCAACACCAAGATATTGAAGCCGCTTACAACCGTCAGTTGGCTGAAATAGAAGAGCGTCACAACAAAGAGCAATCGGCGCAAAATAAGCAACGCAGCACGCTTAATGATGCGTTGCACCGCAACCAACTCAATGCAAAGTCGGATCTGCAAGAGCTGCAGCAACAACAACAACTCGACCGACAACAAGTGCAAGACGATTTTGCCCGCCAAGCACAAGATATTCAGCTTCAACTGTCGGAGCTGACCACCAAGTTGAGTCACGCGAGCTTTACTGAGCAAGAGCTAGGTGCTCAGAACTTGATTGAAGCAGCGCTGGATGAAGCCGTACAGCAAGAAGACTACAGTCGCGAAGCATTGCATCAGCAACAAAAGCTGCAGGCAGAACTAAAACGTGAACAAGACCAGCTCAATGAACAGCTCACATCTGCGCGTCAGCGAGTGGCCAAATGTGTTCAGCACGTAGAGAATATTGAGACGCTATTGTATCCCGCTGAAAATACCTTGCTCGGTTTTTTACGGACCCAACATCAAGGTTGGGAGCACTATGTGGGCAAGGTCATTCATCCCGATTTGCTGATTCGTACTGATCTTAATCCGCGTGTCATTGAAGACGCTTCCACAACGCCATCATTGTATGGATTGCGGCTCGATACTGATGCCATTGAAGTACCTGAGATGGTGCAAACAGAAGCTCAATTGCAGCTTCGACTAACCCAAGCGCACGATGATCATCAAGCAGAGCTCAATGCGCAGCAGCAACTAGAAGCTGAGCTGGGTAGATTCAATCAGCAACTCAGAGACAAAGAGAAACTGCTCACATCATTGCAATCACAATTAGCAATTGCCGGTCAGTCTCGTCAACGCATGCTAGATGAAAAACGTCAGCTCATTGCTGAGCATCGGCAGGCGCTGAGTGCACGAAAAACAGAGCAACAAAAGCGAGTGGATGAAGCCAAACAAGCGTTGCAAAAGCTCGCCAGTCGTAAAGCTGATGCATTAGAACAGGTTGATGATCAGGCGCAGGATGCATTGATTGAGAAAAAAGCGCATTGGGAACAAATTACCGGTGATTATGAGGCGCAAATTGAAACGCTTGATGAGCAAATTAAACAAGCTCATACAGCCTACCGACAAAGTCGCAAAGAATCTGAAAAATGGCTCAAGGATCAGTTAGCTGAGCGAGACGTTGATGTTGATAAAATTAGTGAGCTGAAACAGAAGATTAGAGACTTAAAGTCTCGTATTGAGGTGACTCATCGTCATCGAGATGCGGTGTTGGATTACAAGCGTTGGCATCAGTTGGTATTCACTAACGAGAAGAACCAGTTTCAGCAGAAACTTACCGATGCACGTCAAAAAAGCGGAACCACCCAGCGTGCATTGGATGAAAAACGGCAACAATTTAAGCAGCATCAACAGGCGCACAAAGAACAGATCAGCTCTCTGGACAGAAGCATTGGAGTAACCAAAGAAGTTGTGCGGAATATTCAGTCACAGTTAAAGCAACTTGCCTTGTTGGATTTAGCCAAAAGTACGGGCTCTGAAATTCAAGGTTCGCCGGCTCAGCGCGCAAGTGAGTGCCAACAATTAATTGAGCAGCAAGCCAAGCTATTGAGCCAAGTCGAGCAACACATTCGCTATTTCGACAATAGCATTGGCCAAAAAGCCGGCACTAGCTTGTCGGATATTTGGGAGCAAAGTCGAAGCGAATGCATGGTCGACAATGGGCTTGGAGTGATGCTGCCAGATGCGCGTCGCATGGTGACACATCTAGACCAACTACTGAATGTCATTGTGCCGCAAAAGATCGAAGGCCTAAGAACCCTCGGGCGTAATTTTGGCAATGATTTAAGCCAGTACTATCATATTTTGTCAGACATCGATAAACGCATTGCACAGCAAAGCCGGCGTATTAGCAAAGAGGTTGACGAGGAGTTATTCCTCGATGGCGTATCAGAGTCTTCGGTTAAAATTAGAAGTCGCATTAGTGAACTTGAGTTTTGGCCAGAGCTTCAACGTTTTAATCAGCTCCATCAACATTGGCTGCAACAAGAGAGCCAAATACTGCCAGATGAAGACTATGCACATGCAATGCGCACCGTGCTCGACATACTAGGCAGAGCTGTATTGCAAGGCGGGATAAGCCAATTGTTAGACATTGAATTGCACTTGAAAGAGGGGGCCAGTCATTTGGTGATTCGAACCGACAAACAGCTCAATGAATCCTCCAGTCATGGCATGGCGTATTTAATTCTGTGTAAGTTCTTACTTGCTTTCACACGTCTACTCAGAGGCGACTCGAAAGCCACTATCCATTGGCCAATTGATGAAATTGGCACTTTGGCAAATCACAACGTGGCGAAGATTTTCGATGCCTGTGCAAACAACCAAATTACGGTACTTGGTGCGTTTCCGAACCCAGATTCCGAAGTGCTCAATCTATTCGAGAATCGCTATCTGATCGACAAAGAAAAGCGACGTCTGCAAATTGTGCAGCCGAAGCTCAGTGCCATTAGTCAGCGTATTCAACAAGCGGCACAGGCGGGTAGCTCTAAGGAGGTGGCATCATGATGAGCGAAAAAGGTCGTGTATTAGAACGTTTGTTGTCAGGACATTTTATTTGTCAAACCACAGACGAAGAAGGCTATCGGTTCTTAATGGTCGACGCGAATGCAGAAGCCATTGAATCAAATTTGAGCCTGCTCAACCGAACTCTCACAAAAGTGGCTGATAACGATGTGTTCTTTTGCGCTTATCAAGCCATCGGAGACACCGAACGACGACACCTCACCGCACAGTTTAAAGAAACCGCCAATAGCCTTCTCCCTTTGGTGGAGTGGCTGGTACTAGTGCAAGAGGCCACAGGGCAAAATGCGCCGCTGAGTGAGGGCTGTGTGGTGCGGTTAAATGAATTGCAAACCATTATTGAAGATACCCCTGCTTTTACTGAGCAGTTGGCAAAAATCTCTCATTATCCGTTGTTTAATTCATCGAGTAATGTGGTTGATGCGCAACTCAAGTTAGTGTTTAAACGCTTAACTGAAACAGGATATCTGCTTCGTCCAAACCCTGATAAGTTGATATATGTGGCAACGGGTAAAATTGATTATGTTTTTGAGGTTATAAAATTTATTGGTGAAAGCGAAAACTTAGCGCTGACCGAGCAGGCCGAAGATGCCATTAAACAAGGTGAGTTGTTATGAGCCAACCGTTGCATGCGGCGGGCGTGAAACTGCTCAAAGCACTCAGCAATCATTCCGATATCATCATGAAAGCTTATCTTTCCGGTCATATCAGTGAGATTGAGCATTCGCCTCAAGTGATTGAAAATCTCATTCAGCTCGGCGTTTTGTGGCGGCCAGAGCCAAGCGAAGATCTGCGCTTAAGGCGCGCAGTTCGTGCCATGCTGGAAAGCAGTTTACGTGACGACCGCAACCGTCAGGTCGATGCGAATATTGGCTCTCGTTTAAGCATGATCAAAACGTTAGCTGAACACTACAAGGAAGCCCTTCATCATCACAAATTCACAGACGCAGAAGTTCACCTAGAAGAGCTCACCGAACAAACCTACGGTTTGGCCGAAACGCTTAAAAGTAGTGTGCGTAGTTTGTGGAATAGGATTCATAATGAATTTGGTTATGTGGCATCGGTCAAAGCCAAAATTCGAGAAAATCAGCTGGCACAAAGCCAAGTGACCGACATGCTGAATCAGCTCGAAATGCTCGACTTTGAAGAACTAACGGAAATTGCAGGTGGTAACCGTGAATTACGGCGTTTGCTGGTAAATGCATTGCATCGCAGTCACAGCGATATTTCGCTTGAATTAAGCACAGTTCAGAGCCGACTGATCGAGCTTTTGGGACAATTTCGTGAGTATTTAGGGCGATCACAATTGTTAAAAGGCTTTGCCCTGCACATGGCGCAAAAGCCTGATTACAAACCCAGAGAGTATTCGCAGAGCCATCAGGTGCCCAGTTTATTCAATCGTCCAAGCCCGATGCTCAAGCCTGCACAGGCGAATGTGAATAACAGTACGCATGAGCTTGAGCTGCAAACTATTGTGGCGCGCTTGAAACAAGTGACGCACAACCTAGACCATCAAGACAGTAGCCCCCTTGCGCAAACCTTTGTATTGGAACCGCAAGCTTCAATTGCGCTCGACGCCGAGCCGCTTAAAGCTGCGGTAGAAGATTACTTCTGCCAAGTAATCGATGGTCAAGTGCTCATCTCGGCATTGAGTTACCATCAGCAACAACAGCTGCCGTTTGAGCAGGAAGTGTGGATTTATGCCGTGATGGGTGGTTTCCAAGGCTTATCAGCAGAAGAACAACATTTTTTTGAAATGGGAACGCAAGGCCATCCCCATGCCCAGTTTAACGGCAATTATATTATTGAAGATGTGCATCTAGGTCTGCGCTAATGAAAGCGCCACTTGCTGACTTAACACGTTTTTTTAATTCGCCTAACCGGAGGATTAAAGTCGGCACTCGCCTTTACCAGTGGTTAGAGCAACAAGATTACCTTGGTGGGCATGAGGGCTTGCATCAGATTGAGTTAACACACCTACAAAAACAGGCACTTAAAAGTCAAATCGAAGCGGCTCTAAATTTATCCTTTGCAGAAGTGGAACAATTCCAAACGCGCTCCGACTTTGGGCGCACGCGTATTCATAAATCAGCCCCCATTCAGCCTGAACAACACTATGTGATTGTGAAGTCGGTTTCACGTCCCTTGCTCGAATTTGGTCATGGCAGAACTCTGCCACAAGGACAATCACTAAGAGTTGATGTGACCACACTGAATAAGGGGGAACTGAAGGCTGTGGTTGTTGTTGAAAACCTCGATAGTTTTGATGAGTTTCATCGATTTAATCTGCCGGCCGTTGTTCATCATGCGCTGATTGTATTTCGTGGTTACAACAACGAATCGAAAGGAACAAAGGCTTTGTTATGCGCTGTAAGCGAGCATGTTCCGGTGATCGCAGCTTATGATCTCGACCCCGCAGGGCTTTGCATGGCTCAACAGAATCGCTGTATTAGCCATGTTTTGATGCCCTCAGTGGGCAATAGTCAAACGCTAACATCAGATTTAGAGGAATTTAAAAAGCAAAGTGCCCAAGCTCAAAAATTATCTCAGCTCAATTTTGGCAAAGCGCAACCTCTTGCTGAGAATGTATATCAAAACAAGTTAGCGATCATGCAGCAGGGGATGCTGGCTTCTGGCGTTCCATTGGAAGTTTTTGAATTAAATTAACCGATTACAACGAACCAACCCTTTTTCGGGGTGTCAATTTTAGTGTCGCTCATTTTAGGGATGCGACTACATTAGTTATATTAATGTTCGTTGCGTGTTGTAGCAGGCTGAACTCTCAATTAAGTAGATATTGCATGAAAAAAAGCATTAAGTCCCGTTCAATGGTTGCGATCATGTCAATGTATTTCGCGCTATTGACGCCTCACTTCCTTGCTGCACAAGAGCAAGCCTTACTCAATGAAAATGAAGATATAACGCCTACTTTTGCCAGAGAAACTTCCCACGAAAACTTACCCGATGCAGATTTAATCACGGATGTTGAGATAGGATCGGCTGAATTAGTGGGAGAGGCTGTTGAGGCCGAATCTTCTCAAGGTTTGCCGGTAGCGGATTCAGCCGCGTATCCGCAACTACAATCAGCAAATAACGAAGCTGTAGAGCCTGAGTGGGGCAATTTGGAATTACTGGGCGGTAGCGTTGCCCCCGGCACTGAACAAGCTTTGGGTTGGTTCTCAGGCCATTTACCGGGGGGCTTTCAAATGGCCACGCCGGTTGTCATTGTTCATGGTAGCGAGCCCGGTCCGCGTATCTGTCTCACCGCTGCGCTGCATGGTGATGAGGTGAATGGTGTTGAGATTGCTCGACGAGTGGTGCAAAACATTGATCCAGCTCAACTAAAAGGTAGCATTATTTCTGTTCCCGTGGTCAACATGGATGGATTGTGGCGAAAAGATCGGTACATGTCCGACAGACGCGACTTAAATCGAGCATTTCCCGGCTCACCCAATGGCACCACGGCTGCACAGGTCGCTTACAGTCTCTTTAACAACATCGTGAAGCACTGTGACAGCTTAATCGATTTGCATTCGGGATCGATGTATCGCGAGAATCTACCGCAACTCAGAGCCGACTTAACCACGACTGCGGTGGCTGATATGGCCAGTGAATTTGGCGAAATTGCAGTGCTTCAAAGCCTTGCTCCGCTGGGCAGCTTGCGAGGCTCTGCTACGGCAGCGGGGATCCCTACTGTGGTGATGGAAGTGGGCGGGCCATTTACGTTGGACGTGGGTATGGTTGAAATTAGCGTGAAGAGTGTTAGGAGCTACCTTGCATCCCAGGGCATGATCAAGCGTTCGTACTTTTGGTCTAAACCGCAACCCATCTTTTACGAGTCGAAGTGGGTGCGCTCTAGGCAAGGTGGAATTCTGATCAATGAAGTCGAGCTGGGAGAGAAGCCCCGCAAAGGAAAGTTGCTTGGCGTCGTTCGAAATCCGATTACAGATTCGGTGGAAGAAATTCGAGCGCCGTTTGATGCGGTAGTACTTGGCAGGGCACAAAATCAATTTGTCAGCGCAGGTTATGCCGTGTACAACCTAGGGAAACGCAGTACCTTTGAAGATCTAGAGCAAAAAGGTGAAGTGGTTAAGAAAAGTGTTGCTAGGAAAAATGCTCAAGAACTGGGGCTGAATGATGGCATCGTACCTCCTGAAGCGAATGTTCAACCAGAAGAGCCTCCACTTCCTTCCGAGCAAATAATAGATGAACAGAATCCGGAAATTGAACCTGTGCATCAGGCTACTGAAAGCGGCTCGGTCATGAGAGAAACAAGGAATAATCAGGCTGCCGAGGAGGCCGTATCGAAGGTTAAAATCGAGCTAAACACCGTCCCCACAGAACAACACGCGTTATCAACAGAAATCAGCCTAGAGTTAGCGCCAAGCCAACAAGTAGCGAATCCGGGAGATATTAAGTTGTCTGAAAATATTGTGAACCAGGAGTCACCTGAAGGAACATCTGATTCGCAACGGTCGACGCCAGAGCAAAGCTCGATGGACGATTTGAGTGAGGACGAGCATTAGCAAGTTATCAGTACGAACACCAGTGGACGCTCGCTAAATTAAATAAATTATATATTTATTATTAATTTAATAGGCCTGTTCTCGTTTTTGTCTATAGTTATATGACTGAGGATTGCAGGGATCAACTTGCGATGCTTTGTTGTGGGTGTGTTGTTTGTATTTAACAAAGAGAAAAGATATGAAAAAATTCAATTTATCAAAGGGATTTATCGCATTATTTGGCGCTAGTATGATTGCTATTGCAGGCGGTTGTGCAAACTCACAAGGCGAAATTGAATCAGAAACGGAATTTTCAGGTTACCTCGACAATTACGAAAACTTAACTGCGGTAGATGATGAACATTTCCGCTGGGTGAGCAAAAGCTACGATGCTAAAAAATACACCAAATTAGTAGTCGAGCCTGTAGAACTCTACATTGTGAACCCTGAGAAAAAAGCAGAGTTTGAAGAAAATCCAAAAGTTGTTGCGGTCACCCAAAAGGTGCTTGCAGAATTAACGGATGAATTGAAAAAAGAGCTTAGCAAAACCTATGAGATTGTAGATACAGCTGGGCCCGATACACTAGTATTTGCCTCGGCTCTCACCAGCAGCTCGTCACAACCTTTAGGAATGACAGGTTGGGAAGTGATGCCAATTGGCGCTGTTGTCGGCAGTACTATGGCATTGACGGGTAACCGTGCGCGCGTCGTTCAGCTAGTTTGGGAAGGTAAAATCTCAGATGGAGCATCAGGTGAACTTGTCGTGACAGGCATCAAAAAAGGTATTGCAGATCAAGAAGAGAAAGAAGAAGTGACGTTGGATGACTTCATGATCATCGTCAAAGAGTTTGCGAAAGAAACCGGTGCGTCAGCAGCGAACCTATTGTCGAAATAAATAGAACGACATAATGCCTTGGTTAACACCGAAGTAATATGAAGTTGTTTCAATAAAAAAGGCTGCAATGTGCAGCCTTTTTTACGTCAAGATTTAAAATTAACGAAGCCTTTTTCGAAACCCTAACAAGGCTAGGCCAAGCAAAGATGCAAAGCCCAAGCTTCCACCTCCACCACCGCCTGAACTACTGCCGCCATCATCGGGATCTGTAGGCGTGGGAGGTTCATATGTTGATAAAGGCGGCATTAAATCCAAATGGGTGTCTGTGTTTGGATCGGTGACCGTAATCGATTCAATGATCACGTAGTGTTGGTCGGTGAGATCCGTATCAACATCTGGATCGTTTCTTAAAGGCAATTCGGCCAACACACCTCCTGCGTTATAGACCGGCAATCCTGCAATTGCGTCAACCACGTCCATACCATCACCCATGACCACACCGAACGCAGTGAATCCGCCATTTTGAGAATCTAAGTTTGCAGCATTGTTTGCGGTACTAAAGAACCACTGGCGTGTCGCGCTGTCGGGAGACGAAGCGCTTTTCGCCATGGCAATGGTGCCACGAACATTTGAAAAAACAGGCTCATTTTCGACCGGGGCTTCACTGGGTAGTGTGGAGAGCAGTTGTGTTTCTGCATCATATCCAATACCACCACCTTGAATGACAAAGCCAGGTGAAGAGCGGTGAATAATTGATTGATCAAAGGAGTTATCCTCGTCATTCACGTAGCTCAAAAAGTTGGCAACCGTTTGAGGGGTTGAGCTATCGAAAAGGTTGACGTCAAAATCACCCATTGATGTTTTGAAGTGAACAACAGTGGCTTGAGCAAGCGGGCTAAACGCAGAAAGACTAAGAAAGGCCGATGCGAGCATCGAGCAATAATGATGTTTTGGCATGATACAGCTCTATTCATCCAATTATATAAGGATGGCCATTGTATACAAAAGACAATGAAAAACTGTGCTCGAAGTTTTAATTTTTTCACATAAGTGATGAGTATGTTGATTGGAGGTCGAACGCTATGGAGTTGAATGATAGCGCTGAAGGGGGCTTTGCTCGAGGCCATTATCAAGGAAAGGTGCAGGCCAGAGCTGAGTTTTGGATACTATTAAGTATTTAAAGTATTTATAAATATGGCAATGAGCACTTCACTAAACTACTACTATATTTACATCAGCTAGTTACATTTTGTTCTGTTAAAAAATTTTAAAAGGAATAAACCGATGAGTCCATTGTCTTTAGGGTTTGACGCGAAGCGCTCTCTTTTATGCCTCGTTGCCGCCGCCGCAGTTGTGATGGCCGGTTGTGCTTCAACGTCATCACCGGCACCGCAAAAAAATTCAGGCTTCTTAACTGAAACCTACTACGATAAGCTGGCTAGCGTCCAAGCTCCTGAAGATCAGGTGGTGTACAGATTTATCGCGCCAGGTTTTGATAAGTCAGCTTATCACCATGCAATTATCACCCCGGTCACTGTGTTTCCAAAACCTCAACCCACAGAGCAGATCTCTATGGAGATGATGCTGACGTTGCAAGGTAAATTAACACGATTGATTGAAGACGCCATGGCATCGGCTATTCCGATCACCAACACGTCTGCGCCGGGGGTGCTCCGCGTGGA
The DNA here is from genome assembly GCF_023703465.1 of Echinimonas agarilytica. Lineage (NCBI taxonomy): Bacteria > Pseudomonadati > Pseudomonadota > Gammaproteobacteria > Alteromonadales > Echinimonadaceae > Echinimonas > Echinimonas agarilytica. The sequence goes on from NZ_JAMQGP010000003.1 coordinate 123,346, forward strand.
AATGGCGATTACAGGTATTTCAATTTCCAATGAAGACTTAGCCCCTTATGAGTATTTACCTTTTGCATTGGTGGCTGCTGGGGTAAATAGCGCTGCGGGCGGGCGCGATCAAGAGGTGAAATTATTCTTGGAAACCAAGTTAACCGATAGTGTCAGTGGCGATGTATTAGCCGTGGGGGTTCGTGAGATTTCAGGTGAAGATTTAGAAAACGTGAAGGAAAAACTTCAAGCGCAGCATTTGAACCAAGGTCTTGAAGATGCCGGTAAAGATATGGCTCGAGCGATTAAGGAAATGTTCCAGTAATCACGGCCCAAGCCTTTAAATAAAAAAGCTCGGAGCTTTGAAAGCTCCGAGCTTTTTTGAATGAATGTGAAAAAGACAGATTAAACTGCAGCTTTGCGAGGTTTGTGTCCGTCACGCAAATGATCGATGCTGTCCCCAGTGAGCGTATTTCCGGTAATAGAAAAGGCTTTCCCAAAATTCTTCACATAACGGCCGTTAAGCGGTGTTAAACGAAACAAATTAAAGTCATTGAGAGCAGCAAGCTGCTCGATACGTTCGCCTTGGCGCGCTGCGAGTATGGCGAGCCCAGATTCAAACTCTTCAGTTTGATGGGCAATATGTGCTGCGCTAATTTGGTAATTGACGCGCACGCGAGCAAAAATAGTATCCGCTTGCGATTCATCCTGAACGATCAGCACGGCTGCTTTGGAGTTCCGTTTTAGGTTCAAGCCATGAACAGCAATATCACTGACCAAAATATAAAAACAGTCATCGCCAATCGCGAATGGTGCATACGACGCATAAGGATGACCGTCTTCATCCAGTGTTGATAAATTGAGAGTACGCTGAGACTCTAAAAACTCGAGGATTTCGTTGCTAATGCGTTGTTCCGCTATTTCACTTTTCATGAGGGCTCCTGAATTGGCGGTGCGTATTGAGAGGCAAGCTCTTGTAATTGTCTAAAACGGAGAACTTGGGTTTGAATTAATTCGCCATTTTCTTCTCGGCCCACAAAGACTTTAAATACATTGTCTCCGTTTTTATCATTAAACAGCAATGCCAAACTTTGTACCCCACGATGAGGTTTGTCTTGAAATCCAACGGATGCAATATTTGATGTTCGAATATGACCCTCGAAGCCTTCGCCTCCGCTACTCAAATTGAAATAGCCATGACTATAACTGCCCGATGGAAAATGACCTTTAAATTCAAATACGCTGCCTAAATGAATCACGATTGTAGTGGTTTTTCCCCACGTTGGTAACTCTTCTAACAACGGACTTACATAGGATTGATTCAGCGTTAATTCGCTCATTCAACTCTCCTAAGACGATGGTTAAAAATAGAGGGCAAGCCCCCTTAACATTGGCGATTAGAATGAATATTTCGCCGACAAGCGAACTGAACGCCCAGGTTCATAAACCTCTGACCATGCAACGCGATAGTTTTGATCAAACGCATTGTTCAGACTTAAATCGATTTTAAGTCCTTGGGCAAACGTCGAAGGTTCCCAGCTGACATACACATCAGCTAAAGTGTAGCCATCATATTCAGTGGCTTCTGCGTCGGCTGCTGGAACTCGATCTTGCTCAGATACATGCATGACTCGAACACCGGCTTTAGTGTCGATGTCCCAAAAACCGTAGTTCACATCAGCAACCCACTTGTCGGCGGGAATGCCGGCCAAGTAGTCGCGTGTAACTTGGTCACCCACCACGGTGTTGCCTTTGGCATGAGTTTGACCATAGCTCAGACTGGCTGACAAAGCGCCGATACTATAGTCTGCCCCAACTTCAAACCCCTTAAGCTCGGCATCTGTCGCGTTAAGGTGAGTGGACGTGCCGGTAATGCAGTTGCACGATGGTGGAGCGCCAAAGTCATCTTCGGTGACGACGTTAAGGTAGATAAAGTCGTCTACATCATTTTTGAAGACAGTAGCGAACAGTGACAGCTGGTCCTTGCCGAATACATTCTGAAAATTCAAATCTGCCGTGAGTTCAATATTGGCTGATTTTTCAGGTTTGAGATCAGTATTTGCAACAAATACATTGTCCCACCCCGGAGCACCGTAGTTAAAGTGAGTACCTTGAATATATAATTCATAGGAGGAAGGGGCTCTAAATGCCTCGTCGTATCGCAATGTCCAGCGCAGCCAGTCAGTTGCCTTCCAGCGGATCGCGGCTGATGGTGACCATGAACTCTCGCTGTAATCAGAATCTAAGTCCGCTGATTCTGTGTCGAAGTGATCGTAGCGCAAGCCGGCTTCAACCTGCCATTGCTCATTGATAATGTGTGTGACGTTAGTAAATGCACCCCATACATTGCTCTCTGCTTCTGACGGAGGCTCTGGACGATTGCTAGAATCAGGGTTCTCGGCACGGCTGGTGTTGACTGTGTCGCGGTAACCATCAATGCCTGCCATTACTGATGTTTTCCCTAAATCAAAGGTGTTGATGATATTAAAGCCAATGGTTTCAACATCACTTTGATCGGTGCCGCCGAACAGCGGCGTTTCTTCATTTTCTGACTTGTTGTAATAGGCTTTTGTAGTGAGGTTCAGTAGTGGAGATGTGCCAGATATCTTATAGTCGATTGCTATATGAGTATCTGTAACGTCGCGCTGAATCAGGTTTTCCGAGCCGTTTATCAGATCGTCTGCCGAGCCCACTGTGGGTGGAACCCCTTCGAGATTTGCTCGTCGTACTTGAAAATTAAGAGTTTGGTGGGAGTCTAAATTCCAGCCGAGTTTAGCCAAAATTGTCGAATTTTCAGCTTCTGTACCATACAGCGTATTACCGTTGCCTTGCTCCATTTCGCTACTGTCACGGAACGTTGCAGCAAATAGGCCGTTAAATTCATCATTTTTGGCGGCCACTGTTCCTGTGGTATTCCACACATCGCCATTATCTTGATATCCAGCTTTGACGAATCCTCCGACCGACTTTCCGGCAGCAATAACATCATCAGCAGTAATGGTATTTTGAACCACAACGCCGCCCAAAGCACCTGATCCCCAAAGGTTGCTTGAAGGTCCTTTCAATACTTCCACTGAAGACAGTAATTCGGGGTCTAAAAAGTAAGAAGGGCGGTGCGAGAAGTTGGTGTTACTGCGAGCGCCGTCGATCACTTGAAGCACTTTTTCGCCCGATAAACCGCGAATGTTGATACTTTGATTACCAGGAACCGCGCCGCCTTCAATGCTGACGTTGGCTTGGTATTTTACAGTTTCTGCAACAGAATTCGGTTGAATTTCTGAAATTTCTTCAGCACTCACCACTGCAATTTGCCGAGTGACATCTTCTTTGACTTGTTCTGTTCGCGTTGCGTTGACATGAACAACGGCAAGTTGCGTTGCTTGTTTGCTGTCGTCAGCTGCAATGGCATGTTGTGACAGTGTTGCGCTACTAATCGCCAGTGCGAGGAGTGATAAAGGGAATTGTTTAAACATCTTCATGTGTTTTAAATGATCCATTAGGTGTGATTGAAAGAAATGACCTTGAGTCAGAACCTGATTAAATTTGTTGCGAACGATAATGGATCTCATTATCATTATCAATAGAAAAATTCTGAAATATGTCCTATGAAGCTCGACGGTATGGTTACTGAAAATGCAAAATTTGAATGGCTTGGCGCTCAAGCAACTCGCTCTGATGTGAGGGTTTGGGCGTTTGTCGTAGCTGTTGCAATCCATATTGGCTTAGCAATGGAACTCTCAGTTCAAGACACTTCGCACGTGGAAATGCTCAGCGCCCCATCGAGTTTATCCATGCATGTATTTCAATTGCCTAGCTCCGTTTCTGAAACTAATGACTCCGTTGAACCTGATGTTCAGGCCATGCCTGAACCGGTCAATCAAGATGTAGAGGTTTCAGAGGTCATCAGCCCCGATGCGTACGACCCTATTGAAGCGGTGGAAGTGATTGAGCCCGATGCGGAAATAGCTCAACAAAGCGAACCTGTTGCTGAACAACAGAATGACAGACAAGCACTGGATGAAGATTCGCCTAATCTAGACGTCGATGCGGATCTTGTTCCCACAGTGCTCAACGACACTGTCGAGCCTGAGCAAGACTCGGGTCTACACAATGAAATCGTGACTGAACCTTCATTTAGAACACCGCCGCAACCACCGGTTTACCCACGATTGGCACAACGTCGAGGCCAAGAAGGAGTCGTGTGGCTAGAGATTCAATTAGACGAATTTGGCCGTCAACTCAATACCATTATTTTAACGAGTTCGGGTGTTGACTCACTGGATTTAGCGGCGCTCACAGCCGTCGCTCAATGGCAGTTTGAAGGCCGGCAGCGCGGGGATTCACGTGTGCCGTCAAGAGTCCAGATCCCAATTAATTTTTCACTGCAGTAACACTGTTCAATCAGTACTGTTTTATCGAGATTTTTATGTTTAATCAAACGTTTACGCAGCAGCTTGGTGAATTGAGTTGGCCCTTAGCCATTCAATCTATAATTGTTATTACGCTCATATTGGAACGGTGTTGGGTGTTGGGGGGACTGTCGATCTCTCGGGCAAAAATCTTGGCGAAAGCACCACTTTGGGCCAACGGCTACAAGACTTCATTAATTGCTCGAGGCGTCAATTTGCTCGCTCAGCATCAAGCCGAAGATAAAGCAATTCGAGAAGAAATTGCTGAGATCTGGTTGGCACAGCAGCGCCGACACCTGCAACGAGGCATTCGAGTGCTGCAGCTCATCGCGATTATCGCGCCGCTAACAGGGTTGCTGGGGACGGTGCTGGGTCTAATCACGGTCTTTGATGATGTATCTCTTATCGAGGGTGGAATTCAGCCGGCAGTGCTTGCCGCTGGGCTTGGCATGGCCATGTACACCACTGCGGCAGGCTTGTTTATTGCGTTGCCAGCTCTGATTGCCGTGCATCTATTTCAATTGTGGATTGATCAAGTTATTGCCAATGCTGAATTTGCCATGAATCAATGCCAATTGTTGTTAGCGGGTAAGGTCACCCATTGGACTGATGTAAAACGAGAAGCGGCATGATTAAAAGTTCGACATGTTCAGATCCCTCTTCTGGGGCGATTGAGCTGACGCCATTGATCGACATCGTATTCATTGTGGTGGTGTTTTTATTGGCCACTTCTAACGCGCCTGTGATGCAAATAGATGTTGATTTACCTTCCGATCAGCAGGGGCTCAGTGTCGTTGCAGATGCAAGCGAACCTGTGGTGATTGGGCTAAAAGATTCACCGCCGCGCTGGTGGATCGATGCGCAGTCATTCGCCACATACACAGAATTCGAATCTCAATTGCTGGCGCACGTCACGAGCACCACACCGACGCAACTAGCCATTGACCGAGAAGTGCCTTCAGAGCATCTCATACAATTAATTTCATTGTTGCAACACCATCAAATCAGCAATGTTGGATTACTTATGTCGCCTCAAAATAGCGACTCAGAATAAAGGAAATATCATGTCTCCCATTGACCGTCTCACGGCAAGCTATATGCCGCACGTTGCTCATATTATGAAAGGCCTAACGCTCATGATCGCACTGTTGGTCACCGCTTTGCCTAGCGCGGCAGAAACTCGCGTGATCAGTACCGATGCTGGCACTACTGAAATACTTATAGCCCTAAATCAACAGCACTTATTGGTGGGAGTGGATGTGACTTCATCCTTGCCTGAAGGACTTGATTTACCCAGTGTGGGTTATCATCGAGCGCTGCCTGCAGAAGGACTGTTAAGCCTCAAGCCAACTTTGGTCTTTGGCAGCGAACACATGGCACCTAAAGAAACATTAACGGCACTCAAGGCGCTTGATGTGCCAGTGATTCAGCATGCGACAGCAACGAATGCGGAGCAACTGAAACAAAATATTCAAGCGGTGGCAAAAGCACTCAATGTTGATTCGAGTAGCGCGCTGAAGGAAGTCGAAAAACAACAAAGCATCCTTCAAATGTACCCCTATGAGGCGTCATCGTCAGTGTTCTTATTGAGCATGCAAGGTAAAGGCATGCGTCAAGCTGGCAAGGGCACAGCGGGCCATGCATTCTTAAGCTTGTTAGGGCTGCCCGCCCAGGCCAATTATCAAGGCTATCGTTCTATTTCCGAAGAAGCTTTATTAACACTGCAACCGGAAGTCATAGTGATTGCGGCTCAAGGAGACTTGTCGGTTGAACAAGTGCTCAAAAATATGCCCGCGCTGGCGCACACGCCTGCAGCCGCACAGCATCGAATTGTGATTGTTGATGCCTCAAGTTTAGTGGCTGGGATTAGCTTGTCGGCATTGCAACAAGCGTCTGCGGTGGCTGCTCAGTTGAACGCATCGTCATGATTCGTCATTGGTCTAAATACGCCATAGCATTGCCACTGGCGGGTGTTTTATGGTTGTCGTTGATGAGTTCGATAGGCTCTGGCGCGATGCCTCTATCATTGAGTCAGAGTATGTGGTCGTTGTGGGATGGGCTGTTTGGTACAGACCACAGTGGTTTGTCGGGGTATGAACAAATTGTAGTGATGGAACTGCGATTGCCACGCACCTTACTGGCTATGATGGTGGGCGCTTTGCTCGCTCAATGTGGCGCGGTGATGCAAGGTGTTTTTCGTAATCCTTTAGCTGATCCCGGCATCATAGGTGTGAGTTCAGGAGCTGCACTAGGTGCCGCGATTTGCATCGTACTGTTACCTGCTTCAATCAGCGCATACGCATTACCAATAGCGGGCTTTGGCGGCGGATTACTGGTGACTTTAATGGTGTATAAGTTGGCGCAAGGACCAGCAGGAACCTCGGTGACGTTGTTGCTGCTAGCGGGGGTTGCTATTGCCGGTTTTGCAGGCGCAATGATCGGCTTTCTTACCTTTATTGCCAGCGAACAAGGGCTACGTGATTTAAGTTTGTGGCAAATGGGCTCTGTGGCTTCAGCGTCTGATACAGAGCTCGGCCTTATGGCGGCGGTCACAGTGATTCTTATGGTGTGCTTTCAATTCAAAGCATCGGCTTTGAATGCTCTGCTTTTGGGGGAATCCGAAGCGCGCCATTTAGGCATTGATGTTGAACGAATGAAACGCCAATTTATTTTGCTCACTGCGTTGGGGGTGGGGATCGCGGTTTCAGTGTCCGGCATTATTGGCTTTGTTGGACTTGTTATTCCGCATATTGTTCGCACCTTAGTTGGGCCTAATCACACGCGTTTATTGCCAATTTGTGCAGTGCTCGGAGCTGCATTAATGTTGATTGCAGATTCAATTGCACGCGTTGCAATGAGTCCTTCAGAAATGCCTGTAGGCCTTGTTACGGCTGCTATCGGGTCACCTTTCTTTATGGCACTGCTGTATCGCATGCGCCGACGAATATTTTAGGAGTAAACCATGTTTTCAGTGGCGCATTTAAAGTATGCAATGGGTGAGAAAAACATTCTTAATGTGGATTTGGCAGAGGCTAATAGTGGCGACTTTATTGCACTTTTAGGCACCAATGGGGCCGGCAAATCAACCTTTCTCAAGTCGATGACGGGCGAGCTTATGGCATCGGGGAGTGTTTCTTTTTATGGCCGAGCCCGCGAACAGTGGAATCGTCAAGCATTGGCAAAGCAGCTTGCGGTATTGCCTCAAGCGAGCGAACTATCGTTTCCATTTACAGCTCAAGAGGTGGTTGAACTGGGGCTAATCCCTTTAAGCTACAAGCAACAAGATGGAATACGCGTGGTACGCGAATCCATGCAAAAAACGTCGGTGTGGGACTTGGCCGACCGGTTGTATTCACTACTGTCGGGCGGGGAGCGTCAGCGAGTCCATTTGGCGCGTGTATTGGTGCAATTGTCGCAAGCCAGCGAACCGCCAATCTTGCTGCTAGATGAACCTACATCCGCACAAGATTTAGCTCAGCAGCACGACATTTTGAGTTTGCTTAAACAGCTGTGTGACGAACAACAATGGTGTGTTGTAGCAATTGTGCACGATTTGAATCAAGCGCTTCGATTCTGCAATCGAACATGGTTAATTCATGACTCAGAGCTGATTGCCGAAGGCGCACCAGAGCAGGTGCTTAACCTTGATACTATTGAAAAAGTATGGGGTTATCGAGGTCAATTACTTCGTACCGATGACCAACAGTTAGTTTTTATTTAATGCACGTAAGTTGCGCGCATTCAAATACTTCAATGCGCGCGAACAAAGCTAGAACAATCTTGTCAGTGTTAGCAGCCTACACGTTCTGATATTTTGTTGGCGGTATCAATCACAGCCTCAATCAACGCTTGCTGATCGGTATCTTTGCCAATACTAGAAGTCAGCGAAGACACAGACAATGCCGCGATCACCGCACCGTTGGGTTCTCCCACAATGGCAGCACAGACAGTCACGCCTTCGGTGAGAAGACTATGTGTGAAGCAATATCCCTTTTTCACAATATCATTTAAGTTGGCATCTAACGCTTGGCGTTGCTCGGTATTCATGGCCACATAATCTTCATCGCGTTCATAAATCAGTTCGCGAACGGCTTCTTTACTATGTGCCAGTAGCAGCCTTCCTGAAGTGCTTTGAACGGAAGGGAATAGCGTGCCTTCTGCAATGGCTAGAGAAACAGGCGCAGGGCTACGTGCTTGAACCACTACCATTACCTGACTTTGGTGCAACATGCTTAAATGGCAAGAGTGGCCGTGATTGGCTGCAAAGTCTTCCATGATAGGAATGGCTGTTTGACGTAATTTATCGATAGGCGACAGGCGCCTAGACAGCGTAAATAACTTCAGAGATACGCGGTACTTGCCTGAAACGTCATCTCGGATTAAGTAACCGCGGCTTTCTAAACCAACCAACACGCGATAAATTTCATTCGCGCTGCGGTCAATCCCGTCAGCAATTTCCTTTTGCGAGAGAGGAATGTCCTTTGTTGCCAAAAACTCTAATATGTCGAGTCCCTTGTCCAACGCGGGAACTGCATATTTGTTGGCCTTGGTTGTTGTCATTTAAAAATCCTAACGTTCCATCTTTGAGGTCAACCATGTTTGATTGTGAGTACAAACGTAACGAGCGTTAACCTACTTTTTAATCAATGGTCGTCATTAAATCATAGGTTGAGGCAGCTTTATATTGAATTGTGCTGAATCAATCCGCGTTCTCGTCGTTATTTGAGCTGTGTTAATGGTTCAGTGCTTTTGCCACAAGTTGTTTGCGCTCTTCTTCAGATAGGTAGTCATGTGCCGTTATCCAAGCCTTAGCTTGCGCTGTATTGTGGGCCAACCAAACTTCTAAAATTCCATTCATGCGCTCGTCATTCCGGTTGTTCGGAAGCTTGTGGTAGAGCCAATTTGCAGCGTTGGCATATTCTTGTTCGCTGGCAAGTGCGTATGCTGTGCTAAATACCGCTGATTGGTATTCATCTTCATTTTCCAATGTATCGATCCAGCTTTCCAATTGCGCCAAATCTTGCTGCGCAGCCTGAGTGCTGGCTTGATTGATTAAGGCTAGTTTTTCAGATGATGGCGGGAGCGTTTCGATCCAATTTAACGCTCCCTCTGGGTCTTGTTTGGCCCATGCGCTTGCCGTGTCGGATTGGCGTAATAGTTCCAGCGATTGCTCGATGGGAAGTTGTTCATATAAATGTTCGGCGGTGAAGGCCGGGTCATGTGCAGACATGGCTGCTGTGTAATCGGCAGCAACTAATTGTTGAATGTCGTTGGTTTGGCTAAGAAGCCAGTGTACAGCACCTTGCATATCTTGGTTGACCCATGTCTCTGCGATACCTGCGGCTATCGCAGCTTTGTGTTCAGGGTTTTCGGTTTGGCGAAGCCAATGCTTCGCATTGTCCAAATGATGTTGCGCAAATGCCGATGCACCCGCATAAATTATACTGTAATGAGGGGATTCAAGGTCGTGCATTAATCTCAAACCATCACTGGGATGATGTTGAAATAGCACGCGAATAGCAGGCACTAGCGACGAAATTCTTTGCTCTGGAGTAATGGTCAGAAGGTCCAATGAGGCCCGCAGTTGCTCAGGGTGCTGTTCAGCTATATGGCGCAGCGAGATTGAAACCAATTCAGTGTTGTTCTGCAATTGGCTGTGAAGCAAATATTGAAAAGCCGACTCGGAAGATTCAGAGGCCCAGATGGAGAATATGGCACTTAGGTCTGGCAATTTTATATCCATAGGGCCAAATGTACTGAGGTAATCGATGCTGTCAACTGGCGCCGATTTAATCCACCCCTCAAAAACAAATTGGTTGGCGCTGGCCTGAGTTGCCATAGGAATGGTGTCTGTAACCCAGTTTAGCGCATGAATCGGAGAGCTTTCCCCCCATGCACGAAAGGCAAAATCGAAAGTGTAAATCCCAAGACCACTCTCATTTATGAGCGTATTCATGATCTGAACTTGTTCATTTTCATCGGCCGCTTCAAGTACCGCAAGTGCAATCGATTGCTGTGGGTATTGTTGCATAAAGACTGCGGCGTATTGAATTGCATCGTTTCTTGACTCAATCAGCCATTGTTGAAAAATTGTCTGAATCTCATTCGCTTGCTCGAAGCCCTGTAAAAATTGTACAGCGCGTTGTAGGCGAACAATATATGACTTAGATTCTGTGCCGAAAGGGGCATCAGAGTGCTTTAGATCTGTTTGAATTTGCAGGGGTGGATTGCTCGAAGCATTAGACAATAGAGTGGTGTTAGAACCCAATAAAAAACATAGGGATATGATAATACTCAGCACAGCGCCGATCATCATGAATTTTAGAGGCATAAACTCGATCTCCTCTCGGTGATTGAAATGAACTCCCCAAGTGCTATGGGGAGTTCAGAAAAAGGAATTAACAGCCGGAGATAACGGTTTTTAAATTCCCAGAAGAGTTTTTCTTCAATGATTTCGAGCCGACGATGGAGTCGTCATAGTAACTACTGTTGTTTTTGGCAACGAAATTCGTGTAACTGCAACTTGGAACGGAATTGCCCGTTAGACTTAATGTGCCATTCCAGTTGGTGCCAAAATTGACGCCATATTGGATGAAGTGTGGTTTTTTCTTGCCTGAGTCTGCCACAATCGAAAAATTGTTGAGTTTCAGGTTTTTGGTCTTGGTCGTGTTGTGATTCGACCAGCTTACTGCTCCCAAGTTGTACCCGCCAGCATCGGCCCCTTTAACCGTTACATTTTGCGCCAGCAAGCCTGTTGTGGCTGATTCTGCCCACCATCCAAGTTGAATTGGTGCGCCATTTCTGCGGTGTTTAATGGTGGTGTATTTAACCGATGAATTATTAAAGTAGAGTTTTACAGCATCATCCAAAGTATCAATATAGCTACTTTGAATAGTGGAACCCGCAGCGCCGCCAAAACCGTCTGAATTGTTGTGGGAACCTCCGCGATTATCGATGATATTGATCCATTTTGCATCGATTTTGGTATTAAAAGAGGTGATGTGGTACGAACGAGCATTCACGAACTTTAGATTTCGAATCGTTACAACCCCAGAATTTTGAACGGCTATAGCCCCGTATTTCCACTTTGAATTATCTGGAATATTGTTGTTAACCGACCAAGACTGTTGTGACGTTCCAAAAATCGTCGCGGAGCGATGCCAAGATTGTTCGCCTTCTTTACCACCACTAATAGTGAGTGCATTGGGGTGATTGTAAACGCGAAAACCGCCAGTCACTTTCTTTCCCTTAGCAATGTGAATGGTTTTTACTTCGTTGGGCACAGGAAAGTAAAAGCCTTCTTTACCTTTGTTGGTCCAATTCACGTTGTTTTTCACTGTCAATGTGCCGCTTGCTGAGTTCCAAGTGGCATTGTTGTCGTTGAAATATCCAGAAGCCCAGTTTGGCAGTGCTAGGGCCGAGCTCGATGCCATAAATAGACATAAACTGAGACAAGTTTTTAATTTCATGAGTTTCTTCTCTGTTATTGATGTTTTATTTGAGTTGTGTGGCTCGTGTTTTTGAATCGTTAATGATGACAATTCAAATACTTCAGCAGCGAACTTATGTTTGCCTTAATCGAATGTGCGACAAGACCCCACTTGAATAGCTGTTTAATGCAGAGCCTTCAAACCGTTGGTCGCTAAGATTTATTGATTTTTTAAACCTCAGGAAATTAAGGATTGAATCAACATTTATTGATTTCGTATTAGTGATGCAATTCAACAAATAGCGGGTTATTTCAAGTTGTGAACTATTTTTGTTTGTGGGTTGCTGATTTGGCGAAAACTCGATCTACGATTTGGACATCGAAGGGAGAACGGTTTTGAAAGTAATTTGAGGCCTTTGCTGAGTTGCCTTGTATTATTTCGGTATGTGATGAATGGTTTTGATTCGTAGCAGTAGAGTGGTGTGAGAGGCGCTGATTCTGAATGGTTAAATAGTTGGGGGCATAGGTTGAATATGAATTTGTTGATGCTAATGCTTTGCGCCAAAAAAAAGGCCCTCTATAGTAGAGAGCCATAGTGGAACTGGTTTTGCTTTGTTCCTCTGCTTTAGAAGGATGCCTCCTTCCATTGTGTTCCAAAGCCTGTATTTGTCGTCAAGCTGAACCCTGTGCTCGTAGTCTGAGCTGTTGAGCTCGCCGTGAGTCTTTTATTAGGGTAATTGCGGCTTTCCAAATAGAAGTAGCCGTTGCTCGTTGCCACTTTCTTCCATTGAACTTTGTTTCCTGTATCTTGAGTTAAATCGAATGACAGGTTGCCATCCACGGCTTTTAAGCGCTCATTGTTCTGTGCTTTATTCTCAAGGTAGAAATAGCCATTGTCGGTTTCAACAAGGCGCCATTGCACCATGGTGCCATTCGTATTGACGAGCTTAAGGCCACCAGTACCATTGGTTGCTTTAAAGTTGTACCCGGCAAACAATCGACTCTCAAGCAATACATATTCAGATGTTACCGGTGGTGTTTCACCTGAATCGCTATTGATGTTGAGTATATTGTTATTGGTGGCAGCGCTTCCGGTAAATAGCATAGAGCGGTCTGCATTAGTGACCGGTTCGTCGCTAAACTCGGTGATCAATAAATTATTGAAAGTGACATCTTCTAAATTAAATTGCGCGGCTTTATCAACTAAACTTTTCGTTTTTTGGCGTCCATAAATCGTCAAATCATTAATTTCGATATTTCGAACCCCAGGATTATCAGAAGCCTTGTCCCACCAAACTGAATTATCAACTAGGCTTGATGTTTTAAGGTTGAGAATCGCAATTGGGTCACCGTACACATCCATGGTGTTAATGGTGATGCCATCACATTCTTGGTAGGTGCCAATCTGACTCATGACAATACCGTTGTTATTGCCAATATTGGTCCACTCGGGATAAACCATGGTGGTATTACTCACTTTAATTCCACCTGTATTGTATTTGCCGGCCCAACCACAGGTAATGAACCCACCGTTAAAACTTGGCCAAACTAGGTTGTCTTTCACGTCGATGTCAAAGGCATAAAATGAATCGTCAACCGGACGTAGGAAACTATTTTGCACCACCGAACCATTGTGTGGACGAAATGCGTCGTTGTTGCCGTGCCAGCCCCATATCTTCACGCGATCGATGACTGAGTTCCAACCAACCACAACCCCGTGCCACATGATATCGCCGATGATAACGCCACGTAATTTGGTGTTTTCACCACCGTTTAATCCTACGGCTTCCACCATGTAAGGTGATGATGTTGACGTGTGAGCCTTATCGTTTGGACGCCAATATGGACCGTTGTTTGGCGTTGAAGGAGAATTTCTATAGTCGCCCATGTAGAGCATTCCTCGACCATAAATCTCAACATTGTCAGCCACGCTCCAACTATTGCCGTTCTCGCCATTTGCGTCATAGCCAATGATATGGCCCGAAACCAAAGCATTTTGATGCAGCCATACTTTAGTGCCATGAGTTACGGGGATACCCTTCAGACCAAAGCGAGACTCTAAATCATGGTAGCCGGCGCGAAAAACAATGACATCAGCATCGACTAATTCTTGCCATGTGGTGGAGTTATCGTACACCACTTTGGTGTTGCCAGATGACGCGTTGGGCTCGACTAAGTCGTTGTTGATTGGGTCAGCAAAAATAGTCAGCATGTGCTTCACAACTTCATGTTGCCCATCGACATGTTTATTGCTGTTGACGTCGAAATTGACCACCACATATTTGGGCTCTGACAAGGTGAATTCAATCGTATTATTGTTGATCTTAGAAGGGGCCGAATCTGCACCGATCACTTCTACGTTGCTCGCATCGAATACCACGTTCTCTGATATTTTATTTGAATTTTTGGTGACTTGAATCGTAATAGGACCGTCTTGGGGCGTGAACGAAAGGGGGATAAAACTGAAATCTCTGTTATGCAGTAACGTATTATTTTTATTGGGGATCAGTTCATCTTGAGACTCCGCCATTCTGGGGTGGAGAGTCTTCCACTCGCCATTGCCTTGTTTGACGCGCGCGCTATACACGTCGGAACTTTGAAGGTAGGAGTTATTGGGAGTTGGAAGGTTTGCAATATTAATTTGTGCTATTGAGGTATTCACCGAAAATAGCGAAGCGAATACTAAAGTGCTTGATAGTGATAATCGCATGATGCGGCCTAATTTTTATTTGTGTGTGTGTGACTTAATAGGGAAACATAGCGGCAAAAAAATCAGTTATGGTGAAACCTGTTCTATGCCGTAAAGTGTGACATAACTGACTTATATTAAATTTTTAGAAATTTTTAATGAGGCCTTTAGCACAAAGTTCGACCTTGAGAGATACAAATTATGATTCGTACAATGCACTTGATTGACGGTAGCCTGACTCAAAGAGGGCGGGAGGGCGTTCAACATTGGGAGCTTAATGGTGGCGTGTTGTGGGTTGATATCGTTAATGAAAATGATGCCGATGAAACTCAGCTTCTAAAACAATTAGGGTGTCACACACTTGCCATCCGAGATGCGCAACGATTGCGTCATCCGCCGAAAGTGGAAAGCTTTGAGAACAACTGCTTTTTGTTATATAGAGGTTTTAACCAGTGCGGCAATGGGCTAGATATCCAAACTATGCAATTGGGTATTTTTGTCAATAAAAATCTATTAATCACTCGTAGAAACGGTGAATCAATTGGTGTTGAAACTGTTTGGCACAGTCCTCAGTTGATCAAGCAACTGAATGATCCAGCAGTTGTGTTGAGCAAAATTATTAACGCATCGGCGGAACGCTACCTTGAAGCTGTTCTCGATGCGGAAAAGGAAGTATCAGATCTAGAGGATGACATGCTTGATCGCCCGGATGACGCTTTGATGCAACGATTGATTTTATTGAAATCTCATTTTCGTAAATTGCTTCGAATATTTCGATATCACACGCGAGTGTTTCAGCGTATTTTATCCGGCTTTTCTGAACACATAGACATGTCACATGATGCTGTTAAGCATAGTTTTCATGATGCATTCGATAAACTCGAACGCCTCGAAAGCTTATGCAGTATGTACTACGACATTTGCGGTGACTTAATTGAGGGTTACATATCACTAAGCTCTCACCGATTAAACAAAACCATGCAGGTGCTCACGGTTATTACAGCTATTTTTGTACCACTGACCTTTATTGCCGGAATTTATGGGATGAATTTTGAGTATATTCCAGAGCTTGGCTATCGAAATGGATATTTTGTGTCGTTAGGTGCCATGTCCGCAATTGCGTTGTGTTTATTAGGCGTTTTTCGGGCCAAGAAATGGCTTTAAGTTTGTGGAGCATCGAGTCGTACTTTGACGCAATTAGAACTTAATTCAACAATCATCTTGCACATATGTAAGAACGAATATATGATTTTCCATATATTCATGGCGAGGCATTCCAAATGACCCCCTTAATGTTTTTTAAAGCACTAGCTGATGACACAAGATTAAGTTGCTTATTGTTGATTCAGTTGGAATCTGAGCTGTGTGTATGCGAGTTAATGACAGCCCTGGAACAAAGTCAGCCTAAAATATCGCGCCACTTAGCTCAGTTAAGAAAGCTAGGCTTATTATTAGATCGGCGCCAAGGCCAGTGGGTGTTTTATCGAGTAAACCCCGAACTTCCGTCGTGGGCAGCTGATATTTTGCAAACCGTTGCGCGAGATGAAGGTCAGATGGTTGAGAGTCATCGAGCACGGCTCGTTCGGGTCGAGAGTGATTCACAGAAAATGCGTAATATGTGCCAGTAAAAAGCACGCTGCGCTCACCTTTTACTTTTTCATTATTAATCCTTGGGACAAATATCATGGGTACTTTCGAACGCTACTTAAGTGTTTGGGTCGGTTTATCAATTGTGTTAGGTGTGGTGCTGGGCAATCTTATGCCAGATGCTTTTGCCGTTGTGGCAGGGCTTGAATTTGCACACGTCAACATTGTTATTGCCGTTTTAATTTGGGTGATGATTTACCCAATGATGATACAAATTGATTTTTCGTCCATTAAAGATGTGCGCAAAAGCCCGAAGGGGTTAGTGCTTACCTTAGTGGTGAACTGGTTGATTAAGCCTTTTACTATGGCGGCACTGGGATGGCTGTTCTTTCGGGTGTTTTTTGCTGGGTGGGTCGATCCTCAAACTGCGACAGAATACATTGCAGGTATGATTTTACTGGGCGTGGCACCTTGTACTGCAATGGTCTTTGTGTGGAGTCAACTAACCAAAGGTGATCCAAACTATACCTTGGTGCAGGTGTCGGTGAATGACTTGATCATGGTCGTCGCATTTGCGCCAATTACTGCGTTGTTACTGGGCGTTAGCGATATTCAGGTGCCGTGGGATACCTTGTTATCGTCAGTTTTATTATATGTGGTTTTGCCCTTAGTTGCGGGGGCATTGACGCGGTATGTGTTGCAGAAAAAGAACGATGATCAGGCGTTAGATGCTTTCGTTGGGGGTTTAAAACCGTGGTCCATGATTGGCTTGCTTGCCACTGTTGTATTGTTGTTTGGCTTTCAAGCAGAAACGATTTTGGCGCAACCCCAAGACATATTGCTGATTGCTATTCCACTTTTGATCCAAACTTACGGCATTTTCTTTGTGGCTTTTTATGCTGCTAAAAAATTGAAGTTAAGCCATAAAATCGCAGCACCGGCATGCATGATCGCGACCTCAAATTTCTTTGAATTAGCTGTGGCGGTTGCCATTTCATTATTTGGCTTGCACTCAGGCGCAGCGCTCGCAACAGTAGTGGGCGTATTGGTTGAAGTGCCCGTCATGCTTTCACTGGTGGCTATTGCCAACCGGAGTCGACATTTATTTGTTGAACAGGAATCCTAGCGCTCAAGGTTTCAATCACTATGAACTTTATTGAGTGCTGTTACCGCTATTGAAGCGTTTGGCGCGCTCAATCAAAGGGACAATGGTGCTGCCTTGAACCAATATAGAAAATAGCACCACCGCGTAAGTCATGACCAAAATGGCTTCGCGGACGTCAATTCCTTTATCTGCAAAGAGCATCTCCCCTTCAGGAACACTCATTGCCATTGCAAGTGCTAAACCGCCGCGTAGCCCCCCCCAAGTTAAAATGGGAACAGACATTGGGTTGTACGATCGCCAAGGCCACATGGCCATGTATGGCAGTGCTATGCTAATGAATCGTGCCGCAAGGACCACGCCAATGGCTGCGAGCATGATCACTCCATCTTCAATATGAAAGGTGAATGTGATCATCACCAATCCAATCAGTAAAAATAGCAAGCTGTTTAAAAACTCATCAATTAAGTGCCAAAAACCCTCAAATTTTTCTCGATCTCGGGGAGACATGTAGGGGTGAATGGATTTGTTCGCAATGAAAATACCTGCAACAACCATAGCGAGAGGGCCAGAGACGTGGATGACTTCAGCAAATACAAAACCAGCAGTAGGGATGGTCAATGTGGTCAGTAATTCAAGCGATGCATCTTGCGTGGCCTTGATCAGAATATGGGCCAACAGACCTAATCCCAAACCATAAACGATGCCGCCAATAGCCTCTTGCAAGAACAATAGACCGATACTGCCAATCGACGGTTCAGCGGTACCAAACGCGATACCGAATAGAGTCACAAATAACACTAACCCAAAGCCATCATTGAACAGTGATTCTCCCTCGATCTGAATGGCTACTTGTTCGGGGGCATTGAGCTTTTTAACGATGGCTAACACTGCGATAGGGTCGGTCGGTGATATTAGAGCGCCGAATAGCAAGCAATAAATAAAATCCAAAGGAAATTGTAGCCACTGCAATACATACCAAAGTCCCGCACCGACAATCGCGGTTGATAGAGATGTGGAGCAAACGACCAAAATTGCAATTTCTCGCCGCTGGTCGGATAAATGCTTCAAGTTAATGCCAAGCCCACCGGCAAATAGAAGAAAACCTAACATCCCTTCGAGCAATAGCGACTGAAAGTTTATGTTGCTCATCCAATCCACAATTGCGAGTGAGTGGCCGAATGCTCCTAATTTTCCCAGTCCGATAATGACAATGGATGACAACACAGTAAACGCGGTGATAGCAATGGTGTTCTGCAGCTTGCCAAAACGCTGGTTCACATGAGCAATCACTAACGCTGCAGCACCCAAATAGCAGAGTGTATTGTACGCATCCATGCATTGAGACCTTTTTAGAATAGGGTGTGTGTGACTCCATCATAGTCGTAGAAGACATAAAAAATAGTTTTGAATCCGCTGAATCTGAGCCGTAGGGCAAGCTGACTGATTCAAATCAAGGAAGGAGTGATTGTGGTTCAACCCGTCGGCTGTAATTCGGTGTAATTCATTGGTGCATAGCGGTTAGCTAAAGTAATTAATGTTACGTGATTGTAACAAGTTGTTGTGAGCCATTAATTTACACTATAAGTGACTAAAAAATAATATAATTTAAAGTGTTGTATGAAAGCATTGTACAATTCTAATACATTGACATTGATCAAATAATGTTTAAAAGTTGATCAGAGTGTCAAAAAAATGACGCGATATGGACAGTTGCACCGTCACGTATTTTTAACCGTGTACGAAACAAGAATACGATTCCGCTTGGATAGCTAAGCGGGCGTTTAAGGATTGCTATGAAAGCCCCCCGCAAGCACTTGGCTCTAAGTGAACAATGTTCAGCACTGACTGCTTACGCGTTAATCTTCGTGTTCTTCTTTCAGCCTTCAGCCGCCATTGCAAATAACATCATTGTTGATGGGCGCACAAAAACCTCGGTCACGACTCAAGGTGCAAAAACCGATGTGCGAACAGAAACTGTGCGCGGGGCCAGCGGTTTCAACGCTTTTCGCGAATTCGATGTGCATCAAAATAAAACGGTTGATCTTCATTTACCATCGGGTACCGAAAACCTGATCAACATGGTCTATGACAAGCGTTCCAACATTGAAGGCGCGCTGAACAGTGTCAAAGACGGCTCCATCGGCGGTAATCTCATATTTGTTAACCCTTATGGCCTGATCGTAGGCGAGCAGGGCAGTATCAATGTGGGCAACTTATCGGTGTCTACGCCAACACCAGAATTTATGAATGAATTGATCAATGCTGATGGGGTGATTTCTGATGCACGCACCCAGCAGCTGATGATTGGCAATATTCCATTGTCGGCTTCTGGTTTGATCACCGTGAAAGGCCAAATTAATGCGCAAGACCAAGTGTTGTTGCATGGTGCATCGATTGATGTTTCTGGTCGAGTGGCAGTTAACCCTGCGGTACAAAGCCTATCTCCGGCGTTTACTCAACTTGTTAATGTTGATGCCGAGCAGCTTGGTGCGGCGTTAGTTAACAATAACGGTGTGATCGAAATTGTTGCTCAAAACAACATTCGCATCGACGGAACTCTGATGGCCGATGGCTCTGACCAGTCCAATGCTGGCAGTGTGGTGTTGAATGCAGGCAAAGACATTGAGCTGAATTCCAGCACATTAATATCGGCCAAAGGGCAAGGGGGCCTGTCTGATGGGGGCGTGGTTTTATCGCTGGCTCAGAATGATGCGGTAATGAAGTCTGGTGCAGTCATTGATGTGAGCTCATCTGCCGCCTCTGGCAATGGTGGTTTTGCAGAATTTAGTGCAAAAAAATCACTGCGAATTGAAAATGCTGAATTTGCCGCCCATGCCACCAACGGTAAGAGCGGTTTGGTCTATCTTGACCCTGAAAAAATGGAGATCGCGGGACTCAAAACATCGGCCGGCAGCGAGCTATTAATTGAAGCTGATGAGTTGGTAGTGATTGAAGAAGGCGCAATCGTCTCTTCGAGAAGTGTCGACAGCGATCATGTGAATGGCGCTTCTACGGCTGATTCCGGCGATATTGTCATTCGAGCGCCAAATATTGTGGTGGAGCAACAAGCGCAAATACTAGCCCACAGCGATAGTGCAGCGTTTGAAGCCGGAGACGTCACGCTAACGAATTTACGCGATACAGAAGTGATCGATAACGATACGTTAGACGATATTATCGATAGTTTGGGGCTTGAAGGTAAAGACATTGCACGATTGCTTAATGGTGATCGAGACGCTCAGATTTTAGTGGGTGTGACGAAGAATGCTCAAAGTGAATACGTGGAAGGAACTGGCGCGATTATCAAAGGTAAAGATGTTGATATTCATGCCTACGCATCCGATCGATTTGTGTCTGAAGACCGACTCTTTGGGAAACGTGCCCGTGCCAACGTATGGTTGCACAATACTCAAATTGAAGCCGAAAGTATTAATGTTCAAGCGGAAGCCGATACCTCTTTAATTCCTGAATTATTTGATGAAAGTTTATCTGTGGGCGGTTTTGAGCTCGATCCAAATGCATTTGTTGAAAATAAAATTGATGCACTCGGTATTCCAGATTCCGCATTCTATGTAAAGACAGAAGCCACGGCAGACACTCGGATCAGTGGCGACAACACCGAATTACATTCAACCGGCGAAATGAGCATCGCCGCGCAAGCCATTAACGCTGCAAACCCATTGTCGGTCGGCTTTTACGTTGGCCTGGAAATTATTGAAGCGGATACAACCGCCACCGTGAGTGTTGAAGATCAGAGTGTTCTCAGATCAGACTCAGATGATTTTACGATCGAGGCCAGTAGTGACACTGAAACTACTGCGGATGCCAACGTTGCAGGCATTAATAAAAAAATCGAAATTGCGCTCGCACTCACTGAAATAGAGTCGACTGCCAGTGTGACCTTGTCGGGTGAAGGTGAAATAGAAGCGGAAAACCTAACGGTTTCTGCAACATCTTCTTCTGAGGTGGAAAACACCGCGCTTGCCAACAGCTCAGGTGGCGACAGTTTAGTGACGGCATTATCGATTTCTGATGTTCAGTCAACCGCAAACGTTCAGGCCAATGGCGACATCAATGCCGATACCTTAGAAGTGAATGCATTGGTTGAAGCAGAAAGTAATACCTCAGCATCGGGCGGTGCCAAGGGCAAACCGGGATTAAGTGACCGCTTTACCAATTTGCAAAACGCCAGCAAGGCATTGTTGCTGGACAAAGCTTTGCAGGCTTTGAACTTTCATAACAGCTCGATTCCAGACAAAATGTTCAAGCAAATGAAAGATGGCAAGTTCAATGTTGCAGGCGCCATCACTATTGCTGATTCAAATCATAATGCTTCTGCACTATTGGGTCCTCTGACTCACGCCAACGTGCAAAATGCATCCAATATTACAGCCCATGTAAGTGATGAAATTCAAATTGGTGCCGATGTTGCCTCTAGCTCAACGGGAACCGCGTTAGGCGGCGCCATTACTGTGGGTAACTACAACAATTCCTCGAACGCTGAAATTCTTGGCGGTGCAGAATTAAAAGCCGGAGATGTAAATGTTTCTGCGACCACTGAACATCCGTACCCGTGGGATTTTGACTATCGCTCTTACGAAGAGGTATACGACAAGTTAACGGGCGGCATTGCCGGCATGCTTTTTAATGGTGTGGCGAGCAATAAAAACAAAGCCAAAGGCAGTGGTGCGGCAGCATCTGTCAATAGTATTGAATACAACTCGAACGCTAACGCGGCCATTGAAGATGGTGCAATTGTGCGTTTAGTGAATACCGGCGAGCACAGGCTAAATGTAGAAGCTCAAACCGACACCAACTTAGTCATGATCGCAGGACAAGACCCTCGCAGTACAGGCAGCAACGCCATTGGTGGTTCGGTCAATGTTGTTGTGCTGGGTGGGGAAGTTTTAGCCTCGGTGGGGGCGGCTGATATCTCGAATGATGATGGCACTGGCACACTCGTGGGCGACTTGGTGAATCTCGATATCAATGCTCAAACCACGAACAATGCCATTGTGATCACAGAAGCGGGCGGCACTGCCGATCGCATTGGCATCAATGGCACTGTGGGTTACGTCAAGTTAGACAAACAAACCAAAGTCTATGTTGATCCGGCTGCTGATATCTCAGCACAGATATTGTCGTTAAATGCTGATACGGATTTAGGAATTTGGAATATTGCCGGTGGTTTTATTAAATCAGGGGCCGCAGGTGTTGGTGTCTCTGTGGCGATTAACGACGCCGACGTGACAACCACATCGATGATTGGCGATGACGATGATACCAAGCCAGCCTCTGCGTCTATTCATACCGAAGAAGTGGCTATTGAAGCGCGCGCTAAAGGTGTGCTGGATACCATTTCTATTGCCGGAGCAATTGTTTCAAGCTCCGATGAGAAGAGCACTGGTATTTATCAAAAATACAAAGATACCAAGAAAAAAGTAGAAGGCTATTTGGTCAGTGCGACTGATTTTGTAAATTCAAAACGTTCCACAGCATCTCAAGATGGTTCGGGGGGAGATAATTCAGCAAGTTCAAAAGACTCACCTAAACCTTCATATGGCGTTGCTGTGTCTGGCGCTGCATCGGTTAACCAAGTCGCTTTTGAAACTCATGCTGGCGTG
The DNA here is from genome assembly GCF_023703465.1 of Echinimonas agarilytica. Lineage (NCBI taxonomy): Bacteria > Pseudomonadati > Pseudomonadota > Gammaproteobacteria > Alteromonadales > Echinimonadaceae > Echinimonas > Echinimonas agarilytica. Next base: position 146,168 of record NZ_JAMQGP010000003.1, read on the forward strand.
CAAAACGCTGCACTCAACACCACTGACTTAAACACCAATGCCATCAATTCGGTTGATCTAGATGCTATAGCGGGCTCGGCCAGTTTAACCAAAGCGAAATCGAGTTCGACCAAAACGTCGGCGGCATTTGCCGGCGCATTTGCCTCAAATGATATGGACAACCGCACGACAGCCACCATTGACAATGCCACTATTGATGATGTTAATTCTGTGCAACTGCAAGCGCTTTCTGGTGGCGACCAAACAGCCGTTGGTGTTGGAATGGCCGTGAATACATCCAGCAGCTCAAGCAAGTCAGCCAGCATAGCAGGCTCAGTGTCTTTGACTCACTCTAACAATCAAACGACTTCAGAGCTGACCGGCAATAGTGAAATGAATGGCACTGCCAACCTCGATTCCAGTTTGGCCATGACAGCATACGACCAAAGCCAAGTTCATGCCGGTGGCGGTTCCTTATTCTATGGTGGGAAAGGCGGCGTAGGTGCTGCGATTACCTTTACCGAGATTGCGAATCAGACCCAAGCGATTATCGATCATGCAACTGTACAGAACCTGCACGCAGTGTCTGTAAAAAGTATTAATGCCGCCAACATTAGTAGCGGTGCGGCGATGGCGGGGGGCGGTTCGTCTACTAACAGCCTTGCCGGTAGCTTTGTCTTCAATGAAATAAACAACAGCAATCAAGTCTTAATTGAAAATGGCACGGTCGCTTCAACAACCGATGGCGATACTATTGAATTAGTAGCCATTGATCAAAAAACTGTATCTGCACTTGATGCAATCATCGACGGCCGAGATTCAGATTCTGACATCGACAACAACGGTTCAACCTTGTCACTCAATAATGATGAAGGCAACAGTATTGTTGGCGTTGCAGGCCTGGTTCAAGTGGGCAAAAACAATGTGGGTGTGTCACTCGCAAATAACAAAATATCAAACACGACCAATGTCGTCGTTGGCATTAGTAAGCTCGCCGCTGATACGGTTTCAGCAGAAGCTAAAACCAAAACAGCAATCAATGCTGTAGCAGTGGGCGTGGGCGGAGGAACCAGCAGTTTAGCGGCCAATGGCTCGGTGGCTCTCAGTGAAATCAATAACCAAACCAATGTATTCATTACGCCTAATCGAGTTTCTGCGCCTATATCATCCGGTGCGCAAGCCGATACGGTCATTGCTTCAAACAATACGTCTTTGATGGCGTCTGATGAATCTGACATTAAAAGCTTAGCGGGAAACCTTTCCTTTTCTGCAAAAACAGCTATTGGCGCAGCGGTCAGCGTGTCTGAAATTTCAAACCAGACGAAGACTCAAGCGCAAGGTGTGACCTTGTTGCACAGTGAGTCACTCATGGCCTCCGCAGCCAATGATTCGGACATTGAAACCTTGTCGGCTTCGGGCGGTGGAGCAGGCAAAGTCGCCATTGGTGCGTCAGTGTCGGTGAACGAGATCGACAATCAAACAATTGCGCAGGTGAGCGATTCTAGTTTTGCAATGCCATCTCAGCGATTGCAGGTTATTGCGAACGATGAGTCAGATATTGGTTCATTAGCTGGAACAATTAACGGTGCAGGTAAAGCGGCCGGAGGCGCGGCAGTATCGGTCAATACTATTGGCAACAGTACTCAGGCGTGGATCAGCGATTTGGCCCACCTATCTATAAGTGACCTAATTTCTATTGATGCAGCCAATCGCGCCAATATCGACAGTTATGCGGTGGCTGGAGGCGGTGCAGGAACAGCTGCTTTTAATGGTTCAGCCTCTTCCAATGAAATTTCCAATGTGACTGAGTCGTACCTGAGTAATGTGCAGCAGGCCAGCAATAGTGCAGCATTGGTGGTTGCTAGTGGTGACTATTCGACCATTGAATCGTTAGCGGGCAATGTGGGTTTTGCCGGCTCTGCTGCGGTGGGGGCTTCTGTTGCAGTCAACCGAATCAGTAATACAACCTCTGCCTACGTGACGCAAAACAGTGTACTGAAAGCTAATAACGTGATGGTCAATGGCTTCAGCAGCGCAGAGACCGACACCATAGCAGTGGGTGTGTCAGCCTCTGCTAATGCTGGTATCGCAGGTTCTGTGGTCGTCAATATTAACGACAGTAGCGTTGATGCTCACATTGATGGTGATTCCAACGTACTGGCACAACATAACGTGGCCGTATCGGCGCAAAGTTCTGATGATATTGATGTATTCGCCGGAGCCTTAGGCATTGGTGTGAATGGTGCTGGCGCAGGTGCAAGTGTTAGCGTGAATCAGATTACAAGCACCACTCAAGCCTATATTTCTGGCGCGGGCACGCAGGTGAATGCACTTGCCAACAGCGCCACAGGCTTGGCAGTGACCAACGGTATTTCTGACTTTGACTTTGCCTCTGAAGTGTCAAGTGTTGCAGAGGCTGCAGAAAATGGCGAAGACGGCGAAGGCTCAACTGACAGCGATTACGAGAAAATAGCGCTGGAGAGCAAGCTCAATGCAGATACTAAAGCAACGGGCGTGATCGTGAACGCTCGTTCGATGCAAAATGTCGATAGTATTGGCGCCACCGCAGGCGTGGGCTTCTATGCGGGGATAGCGGCCACCGGCAACGTCAATATTTTGGGAGGTGAAACCCGCGCCTATGTAAATAATGCAACGTTGAACAGTGTGGCGGGAGCAAATGATCGCCAGTCGGTTGCAGTGGTCGCTGAAGACCACACCTATACCAATGCTGTGGTGGGGGCGATTGGTGGCGGTGCTGCTGGTATCGGTGCAGCCGTAGATACCGTCATCATGGAACGCGAGACACTGGCTTCGATCCAGAACAATGCCACTGTGAACAGCGAAGGGAATACCAAGATCAACGCATTATCATCGCAAGGGGCCAATTCAATTGCGGTGGGTGGGGCTGGTGGTGGGGCAGCTCTAGCTGCTTCGGGCTCTGTACTGAAGTTTGATGCTATTACAACCGCGCAAGTCGAGCAAAGTAATCTCGACTCAGGCTCTATTGATGTGCGCGCTCATGGCCAGAATCAAAGCTCGTTTTATGACTTCGCTGCGGCGTTAGCTAGCGGTTCGGCTGGCTCCGGTACATTTGCCGTGAACATCGTCAATAACCAAACACACGCCACAGTGAACGGTACCCAAGCCACGCCATTGGTGTTGAAATCGGCCGGAGCCGTAAACGTTGGTGCGTCTAGCGATATTGACAATCAAAGTTTAGTGATTAGTTTTGCAGGTGGAGCCGGGGCTGCCGGTGTTGCGGGTATGGCAGTAGTGAACTTGATCACCAGTGATACTGCCGCAGAAGTCACTGATGCCACCATTGGTAGCGATGCCGATAAAGTTGATTCACTCACATTATCAGCCACTGACGCCATTTCTATTGACAGTAAAGCCGGTGCCGCAGGTGTGAGCGGAGGAGCGGGCATTGGCGCGGGTGCAACGGTAAACATCGTTAAAAACCGTGTACGCGCCGACATGGTGAATGCTGATGTAGTAACCGAAAATTCAGGCTTTGTCAGTCTTATTGCTGACAGCCAAAAACAAGCCGACACCATTACTGCAACCGCGGGAGCTGGCTTAACGGTTGGGATCGGTGGTGCTGCATTAGTAAATTTATTTGGCGCAGAACTGACCGGTGATGCTGCTGACGAGCTGGACAATGGCGGAGACGGTACATTGAGCACGGTGGACAAGTTCACTCAAGGCTCAAAATCGGACTTGTTAGAAGGGCAAAGTAGCAACACGATCACCGCCCAAGAGCTCGCAGCTATTGATACTAAAGGCCAAACAGAAGTGAAGTCTTCTGCAAGCTCAGCGCCACTGGAAGGCCAATTCATTACTCGAACATCTATTACAGGTGCGGGATCGTCGGTTACCACAGGCACACTTAACCTTGATGCAAGCGATCAAACATCTGCCGAATCAACAGTCGGTGGTTTTGCTGCCGGAGCCGTTGGCTTTGGTGGGGCATTTGCACTGACCGAAGTGAACAATAATTTAATCGCCGAGGTGGGCCAAGGCGTCAATGTTACTGCATCAAGCGTTAATCTGAATGCTCAAGCCGATAAAGTATCGGGTGAAGCCGCAGTGATCGACAGCGATGTATACGCCGGTGCTGCTGGTATCGTAGGGGCTGGTGCGGCGATAGCGTTAGGGTCTGTTAACAATACGGTGTTGGCACGTTACAACGGAAATCTCAACGACCACTCTCCAAGCCTGAATAAAAATGCATCGGTGAACATTCTCGCGCAAGACAGTAGCAGTGTTTTAACTGACGCCAAAGGTGCCGCAGCTGGAGCCGCCGCGGCAGGTATTGTGGTATCAGAATCAAGCAAACAAAGCGCTGTGGTCGCCGAGTTAGGCAATGGCAATATTGAAGATTTTACGCAACTCAAAATTGAAGCTATCACCGAAGGAAATATTCACACCTTAGCGCAAGCTGCCGCAGGTGGACTGCTGGGCTCGGGAGCGGGGGCGAGTGCCCTTGCGGAAGAATCGACAGAGGTTTCGGTCGAAGTGGCCGACAGTGCCAATATTTCAGATCAATCCGGTAACGTGATTGTTCTTGCGCAGGCCGATGCCGATGTGTCAGCTGATGCCGACGGTGTGGCAGTTGCTGGTGGATTGGGAGTTGGAGTGTCGACGGCTGAGGCGATTCAACACACCCAAGTGAAGGTTGATATTGGAAACAATGTCGATATAGACGTCAATCGCCTAACGGCGAAAGCCATGTTGAATCAATCAAATATCCATGCCGATGCGTTAGCTGTCGGTGGCGGCCTTCTATCGGGTTCAAGTGCAACGTGGGCCAAATCAGAAAACTTAAGTGACACTTCTCTTGCCATTGGCAACTTAGCTTCACTCATGACGCAAAACGGATTGAGCCTAATGACCGATTCCCAAGCCGTCCAGTCAGCGTCGGTGGATGCTGCCAACGGCGGAATTGTGGCCGTGGGCGCCAACCAGTCATTGGTCCTAAATCGAGCTCAAAGTGTTGTAAACATCGGTGACAGTACAAGCCTCAATAATGCCAATGCAGGTGATGTAATCTTGGCTGCGAAAGGCACCACATCCAGCTTGGCTGATTCTGTTAGTGGCAGCGGTGGGGTTGTGTCTGGAGTGAGTACAAAAGCAACCACCAACACTGCAACACGGACTCAAGTGAACATCAATAGCGACAGTTCGATTTCAAACGCAAACGATGACGTGCAGCTTTTGGCGCAACAAAGCAATCAAATCAACAGCAAAGTTGATGGTATTAATGCCTCTCTGGTGGGGGCAAGTGGCGCGCTTGCAAGTAACATGGTTGATAGTGAGGTCGGCCTTTCTTTAAGCAAAGCTGCGATTGAAGCCAAACGCATCAGTCTGGCTGCCAACAATACAACACTGAAACATTGGTTGGGTGCTGTGAGCCAAACATCGGATGGCAGCAACGCCACAGCCAATGTGAATTCAGGCTCTGGTGGCGTCGTTGATGCGCCCGCGGCACGAAGCTCAACGTCGATACTGCATGCCACGAACATTGATGTTGCTGATGAGTCACAGTTACTCGCTTCTGGCGATGAAAACTCTCAGTCAAATACTGCCCTCGCAGTGGATGTACTCAATACAATCCAAGCCAAAGATAAGGTGGTTTTGAACTCAGGGGGCGCCATTGCAGTGGCGAAATCGAGCTCTAAAATTGTATCGACCATCAACGGCGGTGTTCAGATCGATGACAGTAAAGTCCTTGCCGAATATGGCCAATTAGCACTCGGAACACGAAATGATGTGGCAATTTATGCGCGTGCAGCAGCAGACACTTATGGCTTAGCTGGCGCACCTGAAGGGATTTCTGTTGCGAGTTTGGCGGGTGATCAAGGAATCACTATTGGCTCAGGCTCAGAGTTATTAGCCGATCACGGACAACTCCGGCTGACAGCAGGACAAAACTCAAGTGGCGACAATTCAAGCATTGATCTCAAGAGTAAAGTTAACCTTTGGAATAAAACGGCGATTCCAATGGATACCGACCCAGACGCGCGTGCTGAGGTGTCGCTGAACTCTTTGCTCGATGTAAAAAGCAACGCTGCAGTTAAAGCATCGGACGATATTTACCTGATCGCTACAGATGGCGACGTTAACCTATATGCCTATGGTTTGGGTAAAGATATTTATCGCGAAACTCTAGCCAAAGTGGGCAGCGCAATTAGCAATGCGTTTGGTGGGGGTGATGTGAACTTTGATATTACCAGTAGCACTGAGACCGACAATACCAATGCCACAGTCAATATTGATGGCAGTATTGAAACGTCAATTCATCGTGACCAATTCATTGAGATCACCTATGTGAAAAACCCGGCATCGACCGACATGATCGTCGATGCCGACGGCACAGTCACTCAGTACGTACAATTCAGCCCTGATGACCCATCCAACACAAAGCTCCAAGGCTTGTACTACAAGATTAAAACATCATCAGAAGTCGGTTATGAATCGATTGAACGCTTGGGGCTGGCTGATAACTTAAAGCAACGCATGGAAAAGCTTGAAGATCTGCAAGACCAGTATGCGGCTGATAGTGTTTCATTTGCCGCCTACGGAAACGAGATTGACTTTTTACAGCGTCAATTAGTCGACATGGGGTTGGGAGGATTCGACGACAAAGGTGATTACATTCCAGGCACGTTAAACACTGCCAACAAGTTAAGTCCAAAAGCGCAATTGCAAATTGTTCAGGACGACAATAAAGCGCAGCGTACCGACGTCAATTTAGAGATTGATGCTAAAACGGCCGACCAAACCGCTATTGTCGGAGAAATTGCAACCGTTGACGCTGATAAAGCTGAATCAGAACGCTTACGTGACATAGAGCAAGGGAAGTTGGATGCAGAAAATGCAAAAGACGAAGCAGATCGAGATGCCGACTTAATTAGTGAGTATGAAACGGAGATTGTTCGACTCAATGATGACATTGCAGAGAAAGACAACGAACTTGGAGTGTTGAATACCGAGCTCGGTGTTGTCAATGTTGAACTGGCTGGCTTGGAAAATAGAAAAACCTCAATTCAAAGCAATATTGATACCCTCCAAGCTCAAATCGTGACGGCATCAGATACCCCAATTAGTGGGCCCGAAGCCGATTTCATGGAAGTCGACAGTATTCGCGTTGACTTGGGTAATATCATCGTAAAAGCCGATAATTTGACCGGGACCGGCTCCATTAAAGCGCCCAACGATGCCAGTATTTCAGTGTCGAACGACGCCCCAATTCACCTCACATTGAATGACCTATTTATCAATGATCAAGGTGGAAACATCACATTTAATAGCTATTTAGTGGATGGTATTAATGATGTGAAAGCCATTAATAAATCTGGCAATGCGCCCGGATTTACGGCCAGCAATTTTGTGACAGCCCGTTCGGACGGTGATCCGGAAATTACCATTACTAGCACATACAACCCAACAGCCGCGCCTTACAAATCTGATTTTCCTGCCACGGCGCCGGACATCTACTTTGGTTCCAAAGACAATGAAGAACGCTCAACCATCTGGAACCCAGAAGGTAGATTTACCGCCACTAGTGCTGCCGGTAGCTTAATTTTTGAATATGCAGATGTGCTTGCAGGCACCGTTGAATTGGCTGCAGAAAATGGCGACTTTGTACAAAGCTATACCGACAATTTTTATCACGTTGGTGGCGAGCCGATTACGGTTGAAGGTAACAAACAAACGGTTGGCAGAGGTATTTTTGCCAATGGCGATATTCTGATTAGCGCCCGTTACTTGAACATCAACAGCACCATTCAAAGTGGTCGTGAAATGTGGCAACTGGATATTGGCTCTGCGCCAACGGTTCAAGCTCGAATCGACGGCAATGATAGCTTTGTCACTGAATCAAAAGTGAAAAGTTTGGCCAGCGGGCAGGGCGCCAGCGTCACTTATATCAAAGACGATGATGGCAAGTTAGTGAGTGTTGAGTTCAGTACTGCCTTTGCAAAAACCTATTACGACACTTATAAATCGCAAAGCAATGCGAGCGAATTTTTCCGATTGGTGGTTGCGAATGACGACACTATTGGTGCCGCTTTTGACGCCAGCAGCGACACAATTGTGGTGGATGGTGTTGAAGTCAGCGGTGGGTTTATTCAGTTGTTTGGTCAGCTTATGAATACCAGTAATGACTCGGGCAAATTAGTGGTACTTGACGGTTATGGTCAAGTTCAGATTGATAATCAAAGTGGCTATAACCTTGAATTGTCGAATATCAGCACTGGGCGTGGTGTTGAAGGTGTGATTGATATTACCGACATTGTTAGTGTTGATGCCGACGATAAACCCGTTCTGAAACGCACTATATACGAACGCCTCAATGGCAAAGTTTATCAGACGGTGAACTCAGGCAGCGCGACCAATGTGAACGAAAGTGGGCTCAGTTATGCACCCAAAGCAGGCATGGAATTTGTACTCACCACAGCTCAAGATCAGTCATCTAAGTTTGTGTACATCAAAAAAGGAACGTCGTTGTTTGGCTTTATCAAGCTGAGCGAAGGTGAACTCAAGCAATACTTAGTGTCCTCAACGCCCGTTGGAGAGCCGGTTGCACTTGATGGTGGACGTTACTTGTTGGAAAACAATACAGGTTCTTACACCAACGTTAAGAAAAAAACAGAGACGAAAACCACTGCCAGTGAGTTTACCTACAGTGAACGTTCTGAGTGTAACTGGTGGACACTGTGTACAGTGCAAAATGTCACTATTACAGCGCGAGAAACGCGTGGTCAAACCGTGGTCAATCGCAACTCTGTTTATGCCAGCCATCCGATCGCTATCGATTTTATTGGGGATGAAAGTGGTGGAGACGTTTCGGTGACATCAAATTTCAATTCCAAGGTTGATATCGCAGGTAGTATCTTCAATGAAAATGGTGTGACTAATATTCTCGCAGGCTCTGGTGAAATTGTGCAATCAGACGAAACCTCCGTGTTACAGACGGGGGCGCTCAATTTAGTGGCGAAAAACGACATTTACCGCGATGCCGATGCCACCCGAGTACAAGTTCGAGCAAGTGGCCAAGTCAACGCAGTCAGTGCGGATGGGCTGATTCGAATTGAACAGCAGCAAGGTGACTTGCAGGTCGGTAGCATCGTCGCTAACAACTTGGTCGAACTGAAATCGGCAGGCGCTATCCAAAGTGCGTCCAATGCTTCTCAAGTCAAAGCCGACCGTATCAACTTAGTCGCATCTGGCGGAGGCATTGGTGAAAGTGCCGATGACCGACTGACGATTGCAGCAGGCTATACCACCGAATCTTTAAATGATGCCTTTGGTGTATCGATAGATGCCGTGGACGGAATCTACCTTGAACAAGTCGCTTCTGACATTAACATCGGTGGTCACTTATTGATTGATAAGGTTAAATCGGCAACCGGTGATATAGATCTCAAAGCACATGGCACTTTCATCGACAACAACCCAGATGAGCGTGTGGATGATGCCACCCAAGAGCAACTATTGGCATTTTGGGATAGCACAGCATTGATTGGTGATGAAAACGACAATGTGTTCTTCGAAAGTGATGAGTTTAGTCAGTGGATCGATAGTCGAGACTACGATGCCATGTTCGCCAGCAGTGAATATCAGAACCTTTCTACCAATGGCAAAAAACAAGTGCAGTCTTTGGTGTCTGAAGAACGTCAAAACAACAATGGCTATTCTCAATATTGGCAAATGCGCTTAGAGCAAGCGGATCCTGACACATATAATGAAAACTATCGTTATGCAGCGAGCGATGTCGAGATTGCCAACTTAGAACGCCAATGGGCTCGTGAAGGCGTTGATTCCAGTGAGTTCTCGGCTCGAACTACGCAATACGAAGACGACCGTACCTCGCAATATCATACCTTGCATGATCAAGTGGGTGACTTAAACAACGGAGTTTATGACCAGGATTACGTGTATCAATTGAGTGAAGACGACAAGCAAGCATTACTCAAAGGATCGAGCTGGACAGAACGTGAACTCACGCTGGCTTTATCACCCGGACTCATCAAGGATGTGACCGATTCAAACCCAATTCTTAAAGTCGCTAACGTCAGTGGTAAATCGGTTCGATTAGAATCGCAATCTGCTGGCATTGGGCACCAAGAAGTTCAGATCCGCATTCCCGGGAATGTTGCCGTGGGCACGTTGTCGTTGAGCCAAAAATTGGCACTAGCCTCGGCTGAACGTGGCGATATTCGTTATGAGGACGACGATATTATTATTACCCGTCGTCGTCAGGTGAATTTAGATTCCACCGATACCGTGTCGATCATCAGCCATTTTGGTGATGTTTATGTCGGCTCAGAAAGTGACATTACCATTGCGGAAATCGTGGCCGATAAGGAAGCACGGATCAAAGCCGCAGGCACAATTGATACTGAAGCTCTCAAGGGCGGCCAAACGGCTCATGTAACAGCCGAAAGTATCATACTTGAATCAGCTCAAGGTGGTATTGGTAACGCCACCAACTCGGTGCTGATTGACCTGATCAATGGCGGCAGCTTAATTGCACGTTCGGAAGGTGATTTATTCGTCAAAGAAACCAACGGAGACTTGTCGCTCGATACGGTTTATAGCCGCTCAGAGGTGTATTTAGAAAGTGATGCCAACATTATCGACGGTTTTGCCAATGATGACATCAACCTGATTGGGAACGGCATTTACCTCACCGCCAACAATGGCAGTATTGGTGACGCTGCGAATGCAGTCGATATAGAAGCGAGCCGCAATTCGTTGCTTACCGCCACCGCATTGCACAATGTTTATTTAGCGAATCATTCAGTGCCGTTGAATATTGACTCGATTACTGCGGGCAATATTGTGGGATTAGACGTGGGTGTGACAGGTACCGCGATACACACTGAAATTTCGGCTGGCAAAGATGTTGTGATCACAGGCGATGGTAGCTTGGTTCTGCTTGCACCATCGGGGGTGGGGAGCCAAATTAACGCGGGTGAGAATACCGAGATTGATATTGAAGGCAACCTGCTGATGGAACAAGAAAGTGCCATCATCGCGGACAATCTTACACTCGAAACCGGTGGTCAGGTAGAGCTTGCTGATATCACGGTATCTGAAGACTTGAATGTGCTGTCCGGTGATGACCTAACATTGGTGCAAAATTCTGCCATTCAAACTTCAGGAGTATCTTCAATTCGCTCTTTGGGCGCCATGAATAGCGCTGCAGGTTCGTCGCTGTTAAGCGGCGGCGCAATGACCTTGAGCGCTCTGGGTAGCATGACGTTGAGCCAGATCATGGCTCAACAATTGAGCGTTGATGGGCGATCGTCGGTGTCGTTAAACAACGTATCGATTTTGAATGATGCACGCATTAGCGCACAAGGTGACATGAGCCTCAATCAAATCACAGCCAATACGCTGAATGCTGATAGCGCTGCTGCAATTGAACTGAGCACTATTGCCGTGACCGAAGGCATGACCTTGGTTGCCGCTGATGATGTGATGATGGCACAAGCACAAGTCGGTGCTTTGGATGTGACCGCAGGCACAGCCGTATCGCTGGACGAAGTGGATGTAGCCGCAGCCGCAATACTGGCCTCACAAGGTGACATGAGCCTCAATCAAATCACAGCCAATACGCTGAATGCTGATAGCGCTGCTGCAATTGAACTGAGCACTATTGCCGTGACCGAAGGCATGACCTTGGTTGCCGCTGATGATGTGATGATGGCACAAGCACAAGTCGGTGCTTTGGATGTGACCGCAGGCACAGCCGTATCGCTGGACGAAGTGGATGTAGCCGCAGCCGCAATACTGGCCTCACAAGGTGACATGAGCCTCAATCAAATCACAGCCAATACGCTGAATGCTGATAGCGCTGCTGCAATTGAACTGAGCACTATTGCCGTGACCAAAGCGGTGACGTTAGTGTCATTGTTGACTATGGAATTGAGCGACCTTATGGCGCAGTCAATCACTGCAACCTCGCAAAATACGATGAATCTGACTCGCGTCGATATTCAGCAACAAGCCAGTTTCGACGCCTCGGGCGATCTTGCATTGACCACTGTCTCTGCGCAAAACGCCGATATTTTAGGGCGTGCAAATATGGCACTTACCGATGTGAAGGTCGTTGATACCGCCAATGTGAACTCAGCGCAGCAGCTTTCTATGAATGATGTGAACGCCGCAAGCTTGCTTGCAAATGGAGGTTCGACCATCACCATTGTTAATGCCACGATTTCATCGGACGCAACAATCAATGCACAAGACAACATGTCACTGACTTCCGTCTCGGCGGGGCAGCTTATGTTAGATGGCAAGGCATCCACGGCAATGCAGGATATTACAGTGCAAAACGATGTCACTGTGACGACGGTCAATGTCCTTGAATTGGCGAATGCCATATCTGTTGGAACAGACGCAACAGTCTCAGCCAGTGGTATAAAAATGCAACAAGGCAGTAATATGAACGTTGCTAAAAATGCGGTTCTAACCAGTGCTGATAGCATCGAATTGACTCAATTGAACGTTGGTAACAATCTAATGGTGGATGTAACCGGCGACATGAATGTCATTCAATCTGTCACAGTGGGCGATAGTCTCAATGCACAAACATCTGGTGATGTTCGTTTCAATGCTGGTGCTGTTGTAACTTCGGCATCTGACCTAACCATCACTGCACAAGGCGCAATCCTAGGGGCAGAGAATTCAGAGCTCACAAGTGGCGAGTTGCTGACTTTGCTGGCTCAAGGAGATATCGAGATTGAACAAGTCTCATCTCACAATGCCGAAATTCGGGGGCAGTCTGATGTCACGGTGGAAAACGCCTCATTTGCCAATGAGTCGCTGATTGACGTGCTAGGCGACTTAACCCTCATAAACATCGCAGCTGAGGAGCTATCTGTGACCAGTGAAGCCAATGCTCAAATGCAGGAAATTGCAGTGGGCAACAACTTTACGGCCGACATCGCTCAAGCCCTTGAACTTGGCAGTACCACTACAGTTGGCTTTAACAGCCGCGTTGAATCTGCATCCCTTGAGATGTTGCAAGGCAGCTCATTTGAATCAGGCAACAGTTCTGAGTTCACCACCGATACAGCGGCGAGCCTGACTGATGTTGCAGTGGCAGGTCAATTGATGATCAGTACTGGAACAGACTTACTGCTCAGAAACTCGATTTCTGCTGGCGCAGACCTAACGGCGAACAGCCAAAGAGCGTTTGAACTCGATAATGCTAGCGAGTTACGTTCCATTGGAGCTATGAGCTTATCCTCAGCGAATGACATGGTCACAGCATCTGACGCTCAAATCAGCTCTGGAGAGTTGATGACAGTAAGCGTTGGCGGTGATTTGCAAATGAGCCAAGTCACAGCCAATCAACTTGACGTTGAGGGCGAAGGTTCGATAGCGCTCGATCGAGTGACGATCGCACTTGGCGCGTCCATTGATTCTGCTGAAGATCTGCTGATTGAAGAATTATCATCCGATCAACTTACAATTGTGGGCGGTACTGATGTGTCACTTCAAACCATTGATGTCAGTCATGCCATAGCACTGGTCGCCGCGAATGTCATTGAGATAAACGATACGCTTGATGCTGGAACGAGCATTGAAGCAACCGCCACGCGTTTATTCATGAATCCAGATAGTGTGCTCAACGCTGGCAGTGACGTTGCTGTGAATACCGCTGCTGATGCGAGTTTCGAGCGGGTTAATATCGGCGGTCGATTTGATGTGACAGCAGGTTCTGACGTGTTATTGAACCAAGCAGTTACAGCCACCAATGACGTTAGCATCAACGCGCTGGGCAATTTTGTCATGGCCAATACCGCGACTTTGAGTAGCGGCGAGCAAGTCATCATTGAAAGCGAGCAGAGTGTGGATATTCAAGAAATTGTCACCACTAGCACACTCACCGACGCGGTTGTGATTAAAGCCGGAGAACATATTGCGGGTTCGGATTCATCCGCACTTCATATTTCAGCGGTAAATGGTGGTGCAGAGCTAACGGCACAAACGGATATTGGCGCAGCTGATGTCGCGCTACTCACTCAAGTGCAAGCGCTTCAAGCAGAATCGGCGACAGGCAATATCTTTGTTCACAATACAGGTGATGTAGAAATATTGCTTGATGCCGGCACAGCCATCGAAGCAACCGTTGTAGGCCACATGACTTCAGCAACTCTGGTGCAAGCTGGAACAACTGCACAATTGGTTGCCTCTGAGTCAATGATGTTGAATCAACTTGAAGTGGGTCAGTCGGCCATGCTCGATAGCGCGTTAATTACTGCAAATATCACTCAGTTGGACGGTATAGACGCACCGCTAGCATTGGTGATTCAGCAAGGCGATTCGGCTGTGGAACAAACACAGTTGGACGTGACAACTGATAACGGATTAGTGTTTGAGCGCTTTTGGAGTGAGCAAGTGGATGTGATGAGTCATCATCGCGAACTCATACTTGAAGGCGGCATATTCGAAACAGGCGCGCGTTTCCAAACGCCAGATACCTTGCTCGTTGTTGATAACGTTGAAGTGAAACGTCAGGTAGAGCCCGATGTGCAAGTGTACTCAAAACCAAAAGATGTAGAGTTTGTATTGGAAGGGCGTCAGCTTACCACCGAGAATGTCGTAATAGGAACGCGCAGCAGCCACACAGTGAATACACCTTTGGGTGAAAACGTTGATTTAGCACGCTATACCGAGCACCAAACGCAAACCAGCTCAGCGCATCATCAAAGCCGTGATAACGCGATTGAAGTGCGTCAGAACGTGCTGCAAGTTCGTCAACAACGGGCGCAGCCAAGCTTGGCGTTACCTGAGGATACTAAACCAGAAAATTTAATGAATTTAGACAATGAAGAAACGGATGTGCCTTTGACGTATTTACCCAAGGCTCATGATGAAAACGGCTTAGCCATGTTGAAAAATCAAGATGCAAGGTTGCTCGTTGCTTCCCATTAATAGCTCTATGATGTTTGAAATCAGAGGGATATGCAAAGAATCATGAGGACGTGAAATGTTAAAACTCAAAGGCACACAAACGGTACCACAAAGTAGCGTAATCAAAAGACTGGGTGCCGTGGCGTTGTTGCAATGGGGGGTGTGCAGTGCAGCCATCGCGCAGGAACTTCCTGCATTGCAATTGCCCAATGACCCTGCCGCAACGCAGCAGCGTCAACAACAAAACCGTGAGCGTCTTGAGCAACAGAAAAAACTCAAAGAGCGCGCGGAATTGGTCGATCCGATTGAAGGCGACATCACCATTGATTCACCAACAGTGCCCACCAATGACTCGGTTCGTTTTGAACTAAAAGCCATCAAGTTCACCCCATCGGAATGGCTGACTGAACACCAATTAAGCGAAGTGGCAGCTCAATTTACCGGTAAATCTGTTGGCTTTTCTGATGTCAAAGCCTTGTTGGATGCAGTGAACCAACTGTATCGAGATAAAAATATTTTAACTGCGAGTGCTATCCTGCCGCCGCAAAAAATAGCCGATGGCATTTTAAACATTAAGTTGGTTGAAGGCCGCGTGGGTAAGATTGATGTGCAAGGCAACGCTTCAACTTCTGAAAAATATGTGGCCGACCGAGTTCAGCTCAAACAAGGTGAGTTGGTTGATTTGTCGTCATTAGAGCACGACTTAGTGCGACTCAATCGCACTAGCGATATTCAGGTGCGGGCGCAAATGGCAAAGGGGGATTCATTCGGCGAGACAGACCTTATTCTGCAAGCGTTTGAACCACCTCACCACATTATTGATGTGTACGGTGACAATACCGGTACTGATGAAACGGGCGAGAATCGTTTTGGTATTGGTTACACCAACAACAGCGTGTTTGGCGTTCGAGACCGGCTCAACATGAATTTTACGGGCGCTTCCGGTAGCCAAAGCTTTATGTTTTATTACGATGTTCCGGTCACGCGCAGCGGCGGTAAAATAGGTATTACCTACCTTGATGACGAACTCGATATCGACAATCCATCGCTGGGAGATGTGGATGTCGATTCAGAATCAACGGCCAAAATCATTCGTTTTGTACAGCCGGTGTGGATCAACGATTTGGATCTGGTTAACGTCACATTTGATTTTGAAGATCGAAAATCGAAAACCACGATTGATGGTTTCTTAGTACAACGCTCAGATGTAGACACATGGCCCATTGGCATCAATTGGAACCGTTATACCGAACAAGGAGCGGTATTTGCTGGCTTCAAGGCTATTCGCGGTCGAGAGCAAGAGTTTGATGCTCGTTATTTCACACGTTACACCGCATACGGTAGTTATGTGCATCAGTGGAATGAGAAGTGGTCGGCATCGCTCAATGTGTCAGGCCAGTTTGCCGATGACAACAACTTGCCCGGAGGCCAAGCATTCCAAATTGGTGGTGCCGCCACAGTGCGAGGCTACGAAGAAGGCCTCGTCAGTGGCGATGAAGGTTTCTTGCTGAACTTTGAATTACAGCATTCTATTCCTCAACCACGTTTAGCTGCATCACTAAACACCCCAGTGACGTTTACCGCATTTGCCTTTATGGACCGAGGTGGGGCCTATCGTTATCGCCCTGAAGGCCCGAGTCATCGCAAAGGTGATCAGCTTGGCAGTGTTGGTGTGGGCTTCAACTTGAGTGCATCACGCGTATTTCAGGCGACCTTCACACTTGGCTTCCCTGTGCTGGAAAATGTGCACGACCAAGACAACGGTCGCGCTCATTTCAATATCTCGTACACGCCGCTTATTCTTTAAAACGCCGGTGCAGCGAATAAAAGAGAACGCTCACCGTAATGAGTGAGCGTCGGTTTTTGTTGATACCTATGGTGGATATAGCGTTTTTAACGTCCCGAGCTTAAAGCCCTTACTTGCGATGCGGTTTCCAAATCGAGTGCCTTTTGGGCAAGGCTTTGGCAATCTTTCAATGATAACTCGCGGACGTGTGCTTTGATGGCAGGTAAGCTCGGCACACTCACTGATAATTCATCAACGCCTAAGCCGATGAGTAACGGTACAGCTTGTGTATCAGAGGCAATACCGCCGCATACCCCCACCCACTTACCATATTTATGCGCGCCTTTGCAGGTTAATTCAATCAAGCGTAATACCGATGGGTGAATACCGTCCACTTGAGCTGCTAGTTTTGGATGTCCACGGTCGATAGCAAGCGTGTACTGGGTGAGATCATTAGAGCCAATAGAGAAAAAGTCAGCTTCTTTAGCAAACAAGTCGGCCATCACGGCAGTAGAGGGAACTTCCACCATGATGCCCACCTCAAAGTTAGTCACATTCAGCGCTTTGGCTTCAGCGTGTACAACTCCCTTGGCAGCACGGAGTTCTTCAATGGTTGAGATCATCGGGAACATGATTCTTACCAAACTCTTCGGATTGTGTTGCGCTGCACGCAAAATTGCGCGGACTTGGGTTTTTAAGATAGAAGGGCGATTGATACCAATTCGAATACCTCGCTCACCCAGAAACGGGTTTTCTTCGGTTGGCATTGGCATGTAATCAAGTGGTTTATCGCCGCCTACATCCAGTGTTCTGATGATCACCGGTTGGCCTTGTTGAGACTGAACAATACCGTTGTAGGTCGTGAATTGTTCATCTTCACTTGGCGCAGTGTTGCGGTCTAAGAATAGAAATTCGCTGCGGAGCAATCCAACACCTTCAGCGCCTAACGTCATGGATTTTTTCGAGTCTTCGAGATTGCCTATATTGGCCACAATTTCCATCGTGTGTCCGTCGTTTGTGACGGCATGCTCGTCTTTAGCAGCAAGATCTAATTGAGCTTGTACAGCGGCTTTCGCTTGTTGTGCTTTAATCGACTTAATTTCGTCATCGGTAACATTGATTTTCAGTGTGCCTTTAAAACCATCGAGCACCACATTTGCGCCATTCTCAAGAGCATCCGTTTGCTTTCCAACTGCAGCAATGGCCGGAATGTCCATGCTGCGCGCTAGAATTGCCGAGTGACTTGAAGAGCCGCCTTCGGATGTAGCAAATCCAACAACTTTTCGAGTGTCTAATTTCACCGTCATGGAGGGGGTTAAATCACGTGCCACCAGAATAGTGTTGTCGGGCAAGTCTAACGACTGCTCAGGAATATCGAGAATGGAACGAAGCACACGTTTGCACACATCTTCAAGGTCTGCGACACGTCCAGCCATGATCTCGTTGTCTAGTTGTTTGAGCGTGTTGCATTGTGCATCGATGGCTTGTTGCCAGCTGAAAGCCGCCGATTTACCGGTGTTAATCTGTTGCTCAACGTGAGCTGTTAAATCCGGATCATCCAACAAGGTCATGTGAGCATCGAAAATTTCAGCTTGTTCAGCATTGCCTGCAGACACCACATTGTGTTTGAGACAAGACAATTGATGTTTGGCATCCGATACGGCAGAAACGAACAGTTCGCTTTCTGCCTTGATATCTTCACCATGCTCGTGAAGTTCAAATAAGTCTTCTGCTAATTGGAATACCTGCCCAATTGCTAGCCCCGGTGAAGCCGCTACTCCTTGTAAAACGTTGGGATCGTCGTTCGACTGTGCTAACAACGAGACTTCTTCGGGAAGCTCTTTCGCATGATTTGGAGGCGAATAGGCTGCTAGTTGTTCTGCTGCGCAGTCTTCGCCAAGGCCTTCTACAATCGCTTGCCGGATGTGGTCGATGGCGTGTTGCGCATCATCACCTGAGGCCAATACTTCAATACTGTCATGCAGGCGCGTACCCAATCCTAACAAAGCAACTAGCGAACGCGCGTTGGCTGTTTTGTCGCCAAATTTAATGTCAATTTGGGCGCTGAATTTGTTGGCGGCGGCCACTAAGTTCGCACTTGGTCGTGCATGCAGACCCGCGGGGTTAGGCAAGCTGATGGGGCCCGAACTCATGGCTGAATGTTCGGCGCTATTGGGGGTGTTTACATCCACCGTGGACTCTTCCCCTAAATCGATGGTTAAGCAGCTGTCGCCCACTAAAACGTCACCTAACTCAGGCGTGATGATGTGTGAATCGGCTGCATTGGTCACGACCATCATGGTGTGTGAACTGGCAGCTTTGTGCTCAATGAGTGATGTGTCAAAGGTGATTAAAGTGTCGCCTGTTTGCACGGTGTCGCCCACTTTAACCTGAGGTTCAAAGCCTTCACCTTTGAGTAAAATGGTATCGACCCCGATGTGTAGCAATATCTCAATACCAGATTCTGTGGTTAGGATTGCGGCATGGTTGTAGGAATGAACTAAGGTGATTTCGCCGCTGCACGGAGCAATAAGAGATTGTTTTTGAGGTGATTGCTTTGGATAAATCGCAACCCCTTTGCCGACTAATTGCTGAGCGAAAAGTGGATCGGGAACCGTGTTGAGATCGACCATGGTGCCATTGATAGGCGCGGTTAAAATGATTTGGCGAACTGCAGTCGCAAGGGAGTTTGTCATGATGGTGATTTCCGAATTCTGAACCTCAGACGTCCGTTCTACGAACGCCTGAATCAAGGTTCTCAGAGCAATGTAGCGTCCACTACTCCGAGGTACGATTAGGTCACGTGATTATTAAGCAACGTGTTGTTGCTCATACGCTTTGACGATTGATTTTTCAGGAATACTGCCAGGTTCTAAATTGGTAAAGCGGCATACCGCAGAAGCAATGCCTTGTTCACGAATCACTTCTTGCACTTCTACAGCTTGCTCATCTTCATCATTTTTGTATAAAAATGCCGCTGCAATGGTGCGCAACAAGTTTTCGTTGGCCACCTTGTATTCCAATGTTCCTTCTAAAGGCTTAATCAAGCGATCTTCAGCGCCTAACTTCCGAATCGGTTGGCGGCCAACACGAATGATTTCATCGTGTAGGTGAGGGTTGCGGAAACGACCAATGATCTTGTTGATGTACTGTGCGTGTTGTTCACGGTCGAAACCAAAGCGACGAATCAGTACTTCGCCACTTTCTGCCATCGTGTTACGAACACTTTGTTCGATGTCTGTATCATTGATAGCATCGGCAATAGTGGCGTAGCCTTTGGTCATGCCCAAGTAAGCTGTGGCAGCATGGCCGGTGTTGAGTGTGAATAATTTACGCTGAACAAACGCCAACAAATTGTCGGTAAGTTCCATGCCTGCAATGTCTGGGATGTCACCACAGAATTGAGTTTTGTCCACAATCCACTCGCTGAATGTTTCAACCGTGACGCGCAGTGGGTCGTCTTCAGAATTTTCAGTGGGCGGCACAATGCGGTCTACTGCTGAATCTACAAACCCAACGTGTTCAGCGGCAAATGCTTTGAGCTCATCGGAAAGTTCGTTCATCACCATTGCTTTGAGCTGTGACGTACCACGGACCATGTTTTCACAAGCGATGACGTTCAATGCTTCGACGTTACCTTGCTGCTGACGCAACGCAATGCCTTGGGCAATGGTGGGGGCGAGCAACTTAAGTACTGTAGGGCCAACAGCCGTAGTGATCATGTTGACTTCAGCAATTTTGGCTGGCACGTCATCGTGGATTGAATTCAGTGCGTCTACACCTGTTACCAAACATACTTCTGATTGTTCGCCCACCACGTCAACGTAGTATTGTTGCTTTTGTTTCAATGCATTTACCACAGTTTCATTCACGTCTGCGAAGGTCACTTTCATGCCTGCGTCAGCTAATAATTTGCCAATAAAACCGCGGCCAATGTTGCCTGCGCCAAAGTGAAGAGCTTGCATTAAATTTTTCATAGATGTGACTCCAGAGTTACCGGCTATTTTTTGGCCAGTATTCAATTAATTTTTAAAAGGTTGTTTGTGAGTTACTTAGGCACTCTTGGCCAAGTAGTACGCCGACTCACCAGAGAGCACTTTGTAAATAAGCGTGCTGTTGTCGGTCGTTGCGAGTAGATCCATCAAGCGTTGGTGACCCATGATTTCGGCAAGTGATGAAAGTACTTTCATGTGTTCGTCACCGGTGGCGGCGATACCAATCAAAATGTGGGCTTGTTCACCTTCAGTGCCGTACATCACACCTTGTGGGAATTGGCAGACGACTAAGCCTGTTTTCTTCACGCGGTGTTTTGCGTCAGAAGTGCCGTGTGGAATAGCAACACCATTGGCCATGTAAGTAGAAACTTGTGCTTCGCGCTCAATCATTGCGCTTTGGTAATCGGCATCCACAAATCCAGCTTCGTAAAGTTTCTGGCCGACCAAGCGAATGGCGTTATCGCGGCTCATGGTGGGCTGGTCGATATAAATGTTTTCAACCGTAAGAATGTCGTCGTGCTGTTGAGGGGCAGTTGCCACCTCAACTTGAGTGCTAGCAATAGGAGCTGCATCCGTACCCTCTGCATGTTCGGTTAATCGAGCCACGAGCTGGTCATAGAATGCGTGATCCATGAAGTTACTGAGCGACAAGTGTTGTGCAGTAGGGCATTCACGTAATGCACGTTCTGTGAGGTTCTGGTGGGTAACAACAATATCGATGTCATCCGGCAGATCGTTAATCGCGAGGTTCTTCACCATGATGTTGAGATTCTGTGCTTGCACTTTTTTGCGCAGAATCGCCGCACCCATCGCACTTGAACCCATGCCAGCATCGCATGCCACAATGATTTTTTTGATGTGACTTGTGCTTACTTCAGCAATCGTGATGCCAGCGGCAGGTTGGCTTTCTTTGCCTTTAGACGATTGCTTCATGCCTTTCATTTGAGCTGATGCTTGCGCTAGAGAGTCTTCGTCGCCTTCTTGAGCCGCAGCACTTTTCACAAACACACTTGCCACAACAAATGATACGGCCGTAGAAGTCAGCACCGACAACAGTACGCCCACGATGCTCGCTTTTGGTGTCATCATGAGTAACGCAATGATGCTGCCCGGAGATGCTGGAGATACAAGGCCTGCATTGAACATTGCCATCGTTGCAACACCTGTTGCGCCGCCTGCAATCACAGCTAACAATAAACGTGGATTCATGAGTACATACGGGAAGTAAATTTCATGAATACCGCCAAAGAAGTGAATGATCAAAGCACCTGGCGCAGATTGTTTTGCGTTGCCACTGCCGAACAAGGTGTACGCTAACAAAATGCCCAAACCTGGACCGGGGTTTGACTCAATCAAGAAAAAGATTGATTGGCCCATTTCGCTGGCTTGTTGAATGCCTAAAGGCGAGAAAATACCGTGATTAATGGCGTTGTTTAAGAATAGGATTTTTGCAGGCTCAACCAAAATAGAGGTCAGAGGCAATAAATTGTGCTGAACGAGTACATTCACCCCCGAGGCTAAAACAGTTGAGACACCCGTCGCGAACGGGCCGATTACCATCATGGCTGCAAGTGCGAGTAACATCCCCACAATGCCAGCGGAGAAGTTGTTCACTAACATCTCAAAGCCACTTTTGACCTTGCCTTCAAGTGCAGCATCAACCTTCTTAATTGCCCATCCACCTAATGGACCGGCCATCATTGCACCCATAAACATCGGCATGTCTGAACCGACGATGACGCCCATGGTGGTGGCTGCACCTACCACACCACCGCGGTCACCACCGATTAATTTACCACCGGTATAACCAATTAGGAGTGGTAAAAGATAAGTGATCATCGGACCGACTAAACCTGCCAGAGTTTCATTGGGCAGCCAGCCGCTTGGTATAAATAACGCGGTGATAAATCCCCACGCGATGAAGGCGCCAATATTTGGCATGACCATGTTACTTAAGAAGCGTCCGAATGATTGAACTCGAACCTTTACGTTGTCATTGAGCATTTTAACCTACCTGCAACATTTCATCGGTAAGGACTTTCGATGCAGCTTGCGACTCATCGTGTCCTCGAAAACGGTAGATTTATCTTTCACCACTTAAGAAAAGATTAAAGTGACCAATGTCACGCTAAAATTTTGCTGGCGTCAATTTGGTAGTGATCCACATCACATAAATCAAGGTAAAAGTAAGAATTGAACATAGATCACACTTTAAGTGGCTGTTTTTTAATCTATTAAGTGTGATGTGTGTCACATGTTGTGTTGGGTGGTTTTCATCTAAAATTGGTTTTAATTGAGAGTGATAATTATTTGAGATGTTTTTTTGGGGAGCTTGGGCAAAATGTTGTTAACACAGTATTTACATGGTGAGGGGTTAGGTCGCTATCTTCTGGGCAATAGTCTGAACTGACAGTGCCAGAGCTGCGCGAATACTCGACTCAACTGTGGTTAAATATTGTGCTGATAAGTCGGGGTCCTCAGGCACATTCTGCAAGCGCATTTCAAATTGTTGCAGCAGCATTGAATCAAAATGGTTGAGCGTGCCCAGAGCATTCAATGCAACGGCAGAGGTAAATCCGACTTCTTCTGGGGAGTTAATCAGCTGTTGACGAAGGTGGCCGAGATGTTCAATGTCAGCAAACACGGTGGCATCTATTTTACCCAAGGCAACGAGTAACCGAGCTTTAAGCAAAGAATCATGCAGCGGGCTTTCTTGCGTTAATAGCGGAGCGGTGACATAACGTGTGGCCTCATCTTCTCCTTGAAAAGACTGCTCAAGAGCACTCTGCAGTAGAATGTCGAGTTGATCCATAATCAGTGTCAGGCTACCTCTCAATGTGGGTAAGCGCGTAATGGCTTCCATCAAAGGGATAGACTCTTCTTCATTAATTGGAACGTTAATCGTTTGCATCGATTCGATTGTACTCTTCATTCATACCACTGAAATTATTGTGTGCACAACCCCAGAACACTGGGGCTATTATGCGGCACCTTGGGTGACTTGTCTGCCTGAGGCCATTCAGGCGAGCGCCTTACTCACATGTCTATTCCTTTAGTCGGCTGATTAAGTCATCGTAAAACACATCATCGGTAAAGTTAGACAGCGACAAATGCTCGGCCGATGGTGCTTTGTTTATCGCCCGACGCGTGAGCTCTTGGTGCGTAATGATGATGTCGATATCATCAGTCAAATGGTCAATCGCCATATTTCGAACGTCGATATCCAGCGCAGCAGCCACTACTTTTTTACGGAGCAAGTTCGCACCCATTGCGCTTGAACCCATGCCTGCATCACAAGCCACCACGATTGTTTTAAATGTTTTTTCTGGCAACGGTTGAATAGGAACAACTGGCGCGAATACTTGTTGAGATCCCACAGAGCCCTCAGCTTCAGTATGAACATTGGCTATAGGAGTATTGGCTGTAGGGGTATATTCAGCGCCCAATTCTTCGTTTGCTTTCGCTTCTAATGCTGCTCGTTTCACGAAAAAGCTGGCAATAATAAAAGATACAAGTGTGGAGCTAACAATCGACACTACAACGCCCAACATGCTGCTTTTGGGGCTCATCAGCAATATGGCAAATATGCTGCCTGGTGATGCCGGAGAGACTAATCCTGCATTAAACATGCTCATGGTTGCCACCCCCGTTGCTCCGCCTGCAATCACGGCCAGCAGTAGGCGCGGATTCATTAATACGTAGGGAAAGTACACCTCATGGATACCACCAAAGAACTGAATGATAATGGCGCCGGGCGCGGTTTGTTTGGAAAGGCCGTGGCTGAACAAGCTATACGCCAGTAGAACACCTAAACCGGGTCCAGGATTGGACTCGATCAAAAAGAAAATAGACTGGCCCACTTCACTGGCTTGTTGCATGCTAATGGGCGAAAAAATGCCATGGTTAATGGCATTGTTGAGAAATAGAACTTTGGCAGGCTCCACCAAAATTGAAGTCAGTGGTAATAGGTTGTGCTGCACTAAGGTATCAACACCTGCGGCAAGCGCCTCTGCAAACCAATCGGCCAAGGGCCCAAGTACCACTAATGCAAGTAACGATAGCAACATACCAACAATGCCCGCTGAGAAGTTGTTTACCAACATCTCAAAGCCACTTTTGACCTTGCCTTCAAGCGCGCTGTCCACCGTTTTAATCACCCATCCCGCGAGTGGACCAGCAATCATCGCGCCTAAAAACATCGGATCATCAGAGCCAACAATGCAGCCCATAGTGGTAACTGCGCCTACCACACCACCGCGTTCGGCAGCGATCAACTTACCGCCGGTATAACCAATGAGCAGCGGCAACATGTAGGTGATCATGGGGTCGATCATCACCGCCAACGTTGCATTCGGTAGCCAGCCGCTTGGTATAAATAAAGCGGTGATAAATCCCCATGCGATAAACGCAGCGATATTGGGCATCACCATATTACTTAAGAAGCGTCCGAACGATTGAATTCGGCTTTTGGTATTGCTGTTGAGCATGTCGGGTTCCAATGTAAGCGATAAAGCACCGCGCTGAACGGTTAATAATGCGACAGTTTTCAGTCGAGTACGAATCTATCGTGCTCGCAATGGTCTGAGTTTACATCAGGTTTGTGGTTTCGGCTGATTTTACCGAGCAAGTTTTCCCCCAAGGGCATGATCCGCATTAAATTTTATTGAAAAATAGCGGAGCAACCAGATCGAACCCAGCAAGAATAAGCGTCCACCTTATGCTATACCTCATACAATGGAGAATGATAGGGACGTTCAACGATGACAGACAATCATGAAAGTGATGTGCCTACACTTGAACCTCAGGCTGCGCTGGAATTGTGGAAACAAGGCTCAAAAGTTTGGAATGATTGGGTGGCTGAAAACCCTATTTACAATATCGATTTTTCCGAACTAGATTTTGAGCCCTGTCGTTCAGTGCCGTCCTCCTCGATTTCATTTGATGATTATCGGTTCCCAAAAGGTCAAGTGAACTTCACAAATACTCATTTTGGTGACGGCCCGACCTTATTTAACAATACAAGTTTTGGCGAAGGGGATGTTGATTTCAGTGGGGTGTTCTTCGGCCGATTTGATTTGGTGTTCACAAATGCCAAATTTGGCAAAGGGAAAATCCGTTTTCTAGCGGATTTTGGACAGGAAAGTGACGTCAACTTTCAGGGCACTGACTTTGGTGACGGAGAAACGGATTTTTCCGACTCCGTCTTTCATGCAGGGAAAGTCGACTTCTCTCATTGCTATTTTGGCAAAGGGCAGGTGACCTTCAATAAAGTAAAATACAGCCATGCGAATGTTTTATTCGAGAAGATTTATTGCGCAGCAGATTTTACCATGACGTCTCCTGAAGACTTAAAGGACTTATCATTTCGCGGGGCAACGCTTGAGCGGTCGCTTGACCTAAAAAAGGTCAGCACATTATCTGTCATCGATTTGGTCGGAACCCGAATATCCAATCAATTGTCGTTGTTTCATTACACCTACAACATTCATCGTGAACCCCGTTACCGAAAGGTGTACACCGACCGGCAAAAAATAAGTTACCGATTGAAGCGTCGATACCTATCGCCACTTAAGTCGCGTCGTCCATATGATTCAGAAAAACTCAATCGTTTAAAAGAGCTGGCGGAGGTGAATAAAGATCACGGGCTTGCGTTACGTGCCAATGCTGATGAGCACAGAGTGCGGCGTTGGCGAACCATGAGCACTGCTCATTCAATGCTAGATATGTTGTATTCCGGTTTGTGCGATTATGGTCAGAGTATCCTTCGGCCGTTGTTGTATTGGTGGTTGTCGATTGTGATGTTTGGTGGTGTTTATGCCATGTTGGCCTCTACAACGACTTCTGTTCGGCAGGTGTGGGAATTAATGATGTTTTCAGCCGCCAATAGTTTGCCCTTCTTAGCGCAGGCTCGAACGGCGCGCGGAATCGGCATCGACACTCACTTCGTCCAATCAGATATGCTGGCATGGGTGATCCCCATTGTATTGTTTCAAGGGGTGGTGTCTGTTGTGTTGGTGTTCTTATTGGGGTTAGGGCTTAGAAATCGTTTCAGATTGTAATGCCTGAGTATGCTTGTGATGCCCTTCGTGCGGATATCATTGGGAGTTTGAATGTATTTTATTGCAGCTTTTGGCTTTCTCATGCTGTGTTTGAGTAGCATGATGATAATACGCCCTCAATTGTGGGCAGATGGCATCGTTCAATTTAGCCGTAGACGTTATTTTCATTGGTTTGAGGTCTTAAGTCGGTTGGCAGTAGGCGCAATGCTGGTTGTGTTTCATTCATCCTCGATCTATCCCCAATTGATAAAGGGGATGGGGTATGTACTGATTACAGTGAGTGTAGGGCTGGTTCTGATAGGGGCGAACAAGCATCGTCAGTTTGCAGTGTGGTCGGCGCGTAAATTTCAGAAAACGTTCAGAATTGCAGGTGCAGTCTCATTTATGTTTGGTTTGTTTTTGATGTATATTTCCATCGCAGTGACATTTTAATCGCCGTGCGACTCATCAGTGGTGAAGGGCGAGTCCGCTTTCTACACTATGAATTCTCAATAGCGGCCAACCACTTTAAAAAGCTGACATTAACGATTGAATATCACCTCAACTTTCCAAGCTTGTTCATCGTGAATGGTTTTGTAATGCCAGCCGTGATGTGCAATGAGTCGTTGAGTTAACTCCAGCCCCAATCCGAAACCTAGATTGTCTTCGCTTGTTTCAGTGCCATGGTTATGGTTGACGATGGAAATTTTCCTATCTGTTTGAATGATATCAACTTTGCCTTTTTGAGTGTGCTGGAACGCGTTCCGGATTAAATTGGCAATGACAATACGACATAAGCTTTCAGGTAGCTCGGCTTCGGCGTTATCCACGCTTAGATTGACATCAACGGGTTTGCCTTGCAGTAAATAATGAAGTTCTGACTCAATTTGTTTCGTTAATTCACCGATTTGAAGAACCTGACTTGGTAATGACTTTCCTTCTTGGCGATTAAGCCACAACAGGGTTTCAGTTAGGTCGGTCATTGTATAGCCTGCGCGCTCGATTCGATCCAATACCGCTAACTGCTTTTGAGTTGGAATTTGCTTATTGATCATCTTACGGAGTAACTCTGCATTTGTGCGGGTTACTGCAATGGGGGTGCGCAATTCATGACTGGCATAGCCTAAAAAGCGTTGCTCTCGTTCAAGGCTTTTTTGCACGGAGCTAAGACTCGAACGAATCAATTCTGCCAATGAATTTAATTCGCTGTAGTGAAAGTTAGGAACGGGCTGAGTCAGCTGTTCTTTATCTAAGCCTTTGGCCCAATTTCTTAAGCGCTCAACTGGTGATGCAATTTTCCGCTGCACCACAATTAATACTAAGGAGAAGAAAAGTATTGCAACCAAGCCGGTTAAAATGATGTAGAAGAATGGTGGCAATTGCCCATTAAATTTTTCATCCTTGCGGAGGTGTTCCAATACTAAAGCTGCGTAACGAACCTTGTCGCCTTCTACAATTTTCATCACAAAGTAGCCAAACTTCGGTGGAGATATGATTGGAATACCATCAATGACCTTGACCAATTTATTTGGGGTTAACTCAGCTTCAACAAAGTTGTATTGGATGGGAAGCGGTAAATCTTGCCATGTTGCCGCAATGGTTAAGTCATCCGCTTGCAGTGGTGAATCATTGTCTCCTAGCGCAAGGGCCATAGCTTGCGAGCGAAGCATGCCGCTCATCGCCATATCCATGCCTGAGAAAAAGTAATTCACAGCGGTTGCTGTCAGTACGCCAATGGTCAGTGTGCCGGTGAATAGCATGGCAACGAGAAAGTAAATTCGAATACTCGGTCTTATTTTCACGCTTGGGCCTCTTCTTTTTTCAAGGCAAATCCGTGTCCTGTGATGGTGTGAATCAGCTTGTGTTCTGAATGGCCATCAACAGCTTTTCTTAGATTAAACATGTGTACCTTGAGGCTATTGCTGTCTGGCTGAACATCTCCCCATACGCTTTGCATCAATTTGTCACGAGAAACGGTATTCGGACTATTCCGCAGTAAACATTCCAATAACTTAATGCCGATTGGTGAAAGCTTAATGGCTTGATTGGCACGCGTAGCTACTTTTTTTTGTAAATCTAACTGAAGATCGTCCACTTTAAGCTTACTGATTTGGCCGCTGCGCCGACGAGAAAGCACTTGGGTGCGAACAATCAATTCTTCCATGGCAAATGGTTTCACTAAATAGTCATCTGCACCTTTCGAAAAACCGGTTAGCTTGTCGTCCAAGGTGTCGCGCGCGGTTAGCATCAGGATTGGCACATCAATGCCTTGAGAGCGAATGCGTTCACTGACCTCAAGGCCGTTCATTTTGGGAAGGTTTAAATCTAGGATCACAACATCATAGTGGTTTGATTCAATAAGGCTGTAGCCCGATAAACCATTTGCGGCATGATCACACTGGATGCCTTCCAGTTCTAGGTAGTCGATAATGGCTGTTGCGAGGTCGATATCATCTTCCACCAGCAGCAGTTGTAGATTTTCAGCCATTATTTCTCTCTCATTGTTTTATATGGTGAGGGAACGTTCAAAATCAAAGCGTTGTTGGCTTTGCTGCCCTCGTCAAGCTCAAATAGATGTATTTTATGGCATCTTTGCACTTTGCTTTGTCTCAATAACTAAGGTTTGTATTCTGCCCCAGAACCCTATTTTTTAGTGCGCTAATGAGCTGTTTTACATCATTTTGAATCATTAACAGTGACGGTGTAAGTAGCAAAGTGATGACGGTTGCAAACAAAATCCCGTAACCCAGAGCCGCCGCTGCGGGAATTAAGAACTGTGCCTGCATTGAAGTTTCACTCAAGATAGGAGCAAGACCCGCAAAAGTTGTCACTGAGGTGAGTAACACAGCGCGCATACGAGCGGTACATGCTTTCTCAATTGCTTCATTGATAGACAAATTCTTGTCTTTCACCAGTTCATTAAAGCGTGACACCAATAGCAGGCTATCATTCACCACAACACCGCTTAATGCCAAAATTCCGTTCAGCGATAAAATACTCAGCGTTAAATCATTCAACCAGTGGCCTAAGATTGCACCGACAATGCCGAACGGGATTGCAACCATGATAATCAGTGGCTGCACGTATGATTTGAGAGGAACGGCCAGCAGAGCGAAAATTGCGATCAGTGCCAAAATGAAGGTTGATTGCATCGAATCTGTTGACTCTTTTTGCTGTTCAGCTTCGCCTGCAAAGTCGATGGACACCGTTGGATAATTCAACTTCAATTCTTTAACAATACTGTTTTGTAGCTGTGCGACCAACTCATTTGAGGCGATAATGTCTTGGTCCAACGACGCCGTAATATAAATAGCTCGTTGATTATCAATGCGTGTGATCTCTGATTGTTGATAACCCGAATGCACAGCCGCTACCGTTGTGAGTGGAACCACTGTGCCATCTGCCGTGCGCACATTCGATGCTTTAATATCTGCCAGAGTTTGGCGGGCTTCTTCGGGATAACGAACACGGACTTTCACTTCGTCTTTGCCCCGTTGGAAACGCTGAACAATATCGCCCCCAAATGATTGCAACGCTTGCTGTGCCAAAGCTGCGGTATCCATGCCCAATGCACGGCCTTGGTCAGTTAACTCAAACCGGTATTGTGGTTCTCCTAGGTCTAAATTGTCGTCAATACCACTTACTCCGGCGACCTCTTGAAGCTGGGTTTTGAACTTGTTTGCGGCTTCTGTCAGCAGCATTTCATCACTGGCTTTCAACTCGACCTTAAAGGCGTCTACCATTTCCTTCATAGAAAGAACTTTGAGTTTTTTCACGCCTTCCATATGAGATGAATTGGCCAGCCAAAGTTTGGCAAAATCGTTTGAGGTATAGCTTGCTTCCTCGTCAAGCTCAATCGTGACAGAGCCTGCTTTATCTTCACTGGCAATCACCTGAACGCTGTCAATTGCTGATTTATCACCGCCATGTTCGGCGCGTAATTGCTGGTCTACCTCAATAGCATTTTGTTCAAGAGCTAATAGGTTTGTGTGGGTTTGGCCAAAGCCGCTGTCGTTGTACATGCGAATATCAGCGGTCACAGTATCACCGGTAATTGCTGGGAAAAAGGCAACGCGAACGGCTCCGGTAAATGGCATGCCAACCACTAATATAAACAATGCTACAAAGCCTAAAACCACTGCATATCGGAAGTTTAATGCTTGTTGAATGGCACGCTTATAAACCTTGTGATTAAGCCATTCAAGACCGTTATCGGCACCTTGTTGAATGCGATTCCAAATGCCTTTCTTTTCGCTACGCTGAGTATTGACATGAGCAAGGTGCGAAGGCAGGATCAGCTTTGACTCAACCAATGACAGCATCAAGCAGATAGCAACCACAGAGGCGAACTGTGCGTAAATTTGCCCCATTTTGCCGTCAACCATGGCTATCGATACAAATGCGACCACAGTGGTAAGCACACCAAAGATCGTAGGTGCAGCAACTTTGTGCGTACCAATAATGGTGCTCTTGATAGAGTCTCCTTGTTCTCGGCGAGTGGTGTACACGCTTTCACCAATGACCACGGCATCATCAACAACAATACCCAACGCCATGATAAAACCAAAAGTGGTCATTTCATTAATGGTTAAGCCCATAAAAGAATCGGTCATGAAGTAAAGCGTGCCGCAGAATACAAAGGGCAAACTCGCCGCGACCCAAAACGCAACTCGAACATTAAGAAATAGCGCAAGAACGATAAAGACTAATGCAATACCTGTCATCGCATTCTTAATTAGTAATGACAAACGCTCTTTAATTAGCGTGCTTTTGTCGTACCAGCTTTCAATCTCAACGTTGTCAGGAAGAAGGTTGCTCGCTTGCCAAGCATCAATCACTTGCTTAGCCTGATTGACAATGCCGATCACGTCGCTGTATTCATCCATTACAATCTGGATGCCCATCGAACTTTGTTGGTTGTAGCGAGATAAACTGAAGATATCTTCTTCAAAACCATCGGTAATGGTTGCAATATCACCTAACTGAATTTGGCTGCCGTTTGCGGTTGTTAAGACAGGAATCGTTCTAAAGTCTTCAACCTCATAAGCTTGCTCGCTCACTTTGAGGCGAACGGTCTTTTCTCCATTGCGCAAACTGGTTGCAATGCTGGTTGATGACTCCGCGTTAATCACATTTGATACATCGGTGAGCGTTAAGTTGTAGGCTTGCAGCTTGGACTCATCCACTTCAACTGAAATCATTGGATCTATCTTCGCTTTGATGTCCAAATCACGAATTTCACTTTGGGCGAGTAAGTCTGATTTAAGCTGCTCTGCTAAATCTTGCAGTGTGCCGCGATCGGTGTCGCCATAGAGTTGAATCCACAATGCATGCTCTTGCCTGCGCGCTTTATCGATGACTGGATTATCGGCTTCGACAGGCAGGTTGTTGATTGCGTCGACCTTGGTTTTTACGTCATCGAGCAATACGTCTAGCTCGTAATTGGTTTCTTTTTCGATAGAGACATGGCTACCTGTGGA
Organism: Echinimonas agarilytica; assembly: GCF_023703465.1. Lineage (NCBI taxonomy): Bacteria > Pseudomonadati > Pseudomonadota > Gammaproteobacteria > Alteromonadales > Echinimonadaceae > Echinimonas > Echinimonas agarilytica. The sequence goes on from NZ_JAMQGP010000003.1 coordinate 178,380, forward strand.
ATCTGAGGTTGACGTAATGTGTTTGATCCCCGACACCGTTTCTAACGCTTCTTCGATCTTGATTGCGATGCCTTCTTCGGCCTGAATCGGATCACCACTGTCGTATGTGACTGAGACCGTTACAATGTCTGGTTCTAAGCTTGGAAAAGCTTCCTTACGGAGATTATTGACTGACAGTAAACCCAACAGGATCACACCAATCATCAGCAAGTTTGCTGCAACCGAATTTTGGGCAAACCAAGCGATAACGCCTTTTGGGTAAGGTTGCTCTAAATGACTTGAATCTGAACCGTCGTTGCTCGTGTCTTTATCTACAAGATTACCGCTCATTTTAGTCTTCTCCAGATTCATTATTCGCAGTAACCCATGCAATATCTGTTGATGCTTGTGCCAGTTTAGGCTTAACCATCATGCCGGTCTTAAAGTTACTCAGTGGACGTTTGACCACCTGCACATTGTCTGAAGGTTCGGTTGGCTTGATATAGATATGGCCTTGACGCTCAAAGACTTTGGTTGCGGCCTTGTTAGCTAACAGACCTTGTGCATCGACCGTCCAGATCTCGCCTTGCTGAGATAATGCTGATGCAGGAAGTTGCCACAAATTATTCACTTCAGTGCCTTGGATCGTCGCTTTCACAAAAGTACCTGGGAATAGTGGCTCTGTTTGTTCGAGGGGATTATCAATTACTAATACAACAGAGCGTTGACGAGTTTCTTGAGCAACATACTGAAAACTGCGTTCAATGGTCGCGTTCCAAGAGTGCGAGCCGGTGCTATTGGTAATGGTTGCCGTCCAATTCATTTCCGAAGATGTATTGTGCTTGGGTAAGTTTGCCCACTGCGAATCAGACAGGGGAATTTCAATTTCAATACGGTCGATACTGTAAAGTGTCGCCACATTGGAACCTACGTTGAGGTAGCTGCCCGGCTGAATGTCACGAGCGATAACAACGCCATCAAATGGGGCGATAATTTGTGTCTTTTCGAGGTCGTTTTTTGCTTTTTCCAAAGCTTTTTGCGCATTTTCAAGCTTGGCTTGCGCACTGGCGAGCTGCGGTTCACGCAAAACCAAAGGAGAACTCGGCTCGCCCGTTAGGCCAGAACGTTGCCATTCTGAGCGAGCTTGCTCACCTTCACGCTGCTCTTCAAGTAGCTCTTGCTTTGCATTGGCAAGGTCATACTTTGCAGCGGTTACGGCTTGTTCATATGTGGTTGCATCAAGCGTTGCTAACAGGTCTCCTTGCTGAATAGTTTTACCCGCTTCAAACGATTCTGAAAGCCATTCAACACGGCCACTGACCTCACTGGTATAAGCCAATTCGAAGCGTGGCTTCGTTTCGCCATAACCCACAACTTGAGCTTGGTAGCTGGCGGGTTGAACTAACTGAACTGCCACTTGAGGTAGCGACAGCTCGGTTTGTGGCTTCGCTTTTCGCATTGGTTTTTCTTGTTCAGCTTGGGCAATTTGAGCCCCGTTGTAACTCATAACAGCAAAAATTAAACCGACCGAAGCCAGTGTGATGGCAACGCTTTTTGCATTGTTTTTGAGTGCGTTTTTCATGCTTTTTCTCCAAGGCCTGTAGTACCTAAGCCAAGTGCAAGGCCTAAATCAATGCGGTTGAGTAATCGTAGATAAGTGGTATTCGTAAGCAGGGCTTCAACATCGTAGGCTTGCTGTTGAACGGTCAGCAAATCGAAGATATCGACCAACCCCTGACGGTATTTCTCTTCGTAACTCACCACGCTTCGTTGAGCGCTGCTTAAAGCGTCATTGAGGTGGTGTTGTTGTTTTGCTAACGCGCTTTCTTGGCCGATGGCGTTTTCAACTTCATTCACAGCATTCAGCAAGGTTTCTTGATACGTCCAATAGGCTTGCTCCGTTGTTAGCTCGGCTATTTCGGCATTCGCTTTTAACTTTCCGCCTTGAAAGAGTGGGGCAGAGATGGAACCAAGCGCACTCCACAATGGGTTGCTAAACAGCGCCTGACTTGGCGTTTCAGCCATATCTTGCAAACTTGCAGATAAGCTAAATGATGGCAGCATTGCTTTGTAAGCTGCATCGGTTCTTAGACCCTCTGCTTCAATATTGAAAAAGGCTTGCTGTAAATCAGGACGACCGGACAGGTCTTGCACTGACATCGAATCCAATGGGTTTATAATTTGAGGGAAGCGCTCTGCAACCGTGATCGCTGATGCCTCTGAATTCCATTCGCCTGTGAGTAATACCAGCGAACGCTGGCTTTGTGCTAGATTCTCCTGGTATTGCGCCAACGTTGCACGAGATGACGCTGTGCTGGTTTTGGCATTGTCCAGCTCCTCCAATGTGCCCAGCCCAACGCGGTATCGCTCAAGCACTAAGGTTTCATTGTTACTTAGAATGTCTAAGCGGCGCTGTTCAATTTTCAGCAACTGTTGGTTGACACTGATTTCCAACCAACCACGCATCACATTTGCAGCAAGAAGCGCCTGAGCGTTTTGCAAATTTGCTTGGGTCGCAGCAATGTCTTTACCGGAAGCCGCTGTGATATCTGCCAAACGTTGCCATAAATCTAACTCCCAACTCACGGTTAGATCAGCATTGTAATGATCCTCACTATCTTCGGCATATTGCCTCGATAAGCCAGCATTCACGGTTGGTAATTGATCAGCAAAACGAATGCCTTCTTGCGCGTACGCTATTTTGAGAGCAAGAATACTTTGTTGCAGGCTTGGGCTGTGGGTAAACGCTGTGCTTAAGTATTCATCTAGCTCGGGTACATTCACGAGATCAGTGATCTGATTAGGCTCCAAATCAGAGCTATCCGGTGTGGATTGCTGGTACTTTTCCACCAACAATTCAATCGATTGAATTTGGCTGTTGCTTGCCTGAGTTGCAAAGTCGGAATCACTTGTTGATGCGCAGCCGAGCAGCGTTGTCATCATCACAGCGATGATTGAATACCTAAACGTCATTGGTGTTATCTCCCACAAGATTGTAAGCAAGATAAACCAGCAGAGGTTAAGGGCGGGTTAAAGGCTCAATAGCAGCGATGTCATCTGTGTGGAGTGTTTGCATTCACTTGTTTTTGGGCAAAGCTGAGTGAGCGCAACTGTGAAATCCATCCAGCCTTGAGATGACAAGTGACCGTTGACGTAAAGAGTTATCATCCAATTAAAGTATGATGTTAAAAATCTGGAGAGACTACAAAAACGGCCGCTCTGGTGAGCGGCCGTTTTCTGTTTCTAACCATTCTGTCTATGAAGACTATTCAACCGTCACTGCTTTTGCCAAGTTACGGGGTTGGTCAACATCCGTGCCTTTGATGAGCGCAACGTGGTACGACAAGAGTTGTAGCGGTACCGTGTACAAAATAGGAGCGACGAGGTCGTCACAATGCGGTACATCGAGCACTTGCATGGTCTCATCGCTGGCAAATTGTGCGTCTTTATCGGCAAACACGTACATTAATCCGCCACGAGCGCGAACTTCTTCCACGTTTGAATGCAGTTTCTCTAACAGTTCATTGTTAGGGGCAACTACGATGACTGGCATTTCTGAATCAATCAAAGCCAGTGGGCCATGCTTGAGTTCGCCAGCGGCGTAGGCTTCGGCATGAATGTATGAAATCTCTTTGAGTTTCAGAGCACCTTCCATTGCGATAGGGTACTGATCGCCACGGCCTAAGAACAATGCGTGTTGTTTGTCGGCAAAGTCGGCAGCAAGAGCTTCGATGGCTGTGGACTGGTTCAACAATTGCTCTACTTTTGCCGGTACGGCTTTGAGTTCATGAATGACTTCAGCTTCACGCTCAGCACTAATACGGCCTTGTAAACGGCCAATGCCCAAGGTTAGCAGCAACAATGCCACGAGCTGGGTAGTAAATGCTTTGGATGATGCAACGCCAATTTCTACGCCCGCTTTGGTCATGAATGCCAAATCTGATTCACGTACCAGTGATGAGCCGGGTACGTTACATACTGCCAAGCTAGACATGTAGCCCATCTCTTTTGCCAAGCGTAGCGCAGCTAAGGTATCGGCTGTTTCACCCGACTGAGATAAGGTGACGAACAAGCTATTTGGGCGAACCACGGATTTGCGATAGCGAAACTCTGATGCAATTTCTACGTTACATGTGACGCCGGCAATGGATTCAAGCCAGTAGCGCGCGACCATGCCTGAGTTATAGCTTGTGCCACAGGCGCAAATTTGTACATGTTCAACGTTAGACAGTAGCTCGGCACCGTTTTCACCGAATGCGTCTAAATTTACACCGGTTGATGAAATACGTTGGTCTAGGGTTTGCTGTAATGCTAAAGGTTGTTCAAAAATCTCTTTTTCCATGAAGTGGCGGAAACCACCTTTACCACCGGCGTTATGTTCTACGTCTGATTCAATGACCTCACGCGTGACAGGCTGGCCCGACTCGTCGAATATTTCTACACCCTTGCGGGTCAGTTCGGCCACGTCGCCTTCTTCGAGGTAGCTGAAACGGCGCGTAACAGGCAACAGAGCGAGTTGATCAGACGCTAGGAACATTTCGCCCAAGCCATAACCAATGACGAGTGGACTGCCTGAACGGGCAACGACTAAACGTGTTGGGTCGTTCTGGTCGAGCACTACTGTGCCATATGCGCCTTCTAGCTGGGTCGCTGCGCTTTGAACGGCTTCGCGCAGGCTGTTGGCTGTTTTGAGTTCGTGATGCACTAAATGTACGATCACTTCAGTGTCTGTTTGCGAAGCAAAGGTGTAACCCAAGCCTTGTAGTTTTTCACGGAGTGCATTGTGGTTTTCGATAATGCCGTTGTGAACCACTGCAATAGAGCGGGTTGAAATGTGTGGGTGTGCGTTTACTTCACTTGGCTCACCATGCGTGGCCCAGCGAGTGTGAGCAATACCAATAGGGCCATTGGTGCCAGAACTTTTTACTGCATCGTCAAGCTCTTTCACTTTGCCTAATCGGCGAACGCGCTGGAGTTTACCGTTTGCATCGAGCATGGCAACCCCTGCTGAATCATAGCCGCGGTATTCTAAACGCTTTAGACCTTCGACCAAAATTTCGGCCACATCACGTTGAGCTACTGCTCCGACGATTCCACACATAGTTAGTTCTCCAAATTAAAATTTAAAACTTGTTTGTTGATTCGCTTAAAGGCGCGGCGATCACGGTGACGCCTTGGCGTTCAATCGCTGCTTTCGCCTCTGGCGATAAGTTGGCATCGGTAATGAGTGTATCGATGCTGTCCCAGCCCAATTCCATGTTTGGAATTCGGCGTCCAATTTTGTCTGATTCAATCATCACCACAACTTCTCGGGCGAGTTCTGCCATTTGGCGACTCAAGCCTATGAGTTCATTAAATGTGGTGGTACCGCGGGCTAAGTCAACCCCATCGGCTCCTATGAATAGTTGGTCAAAGTCGTAAGAGCGTAGCACCTGCTCTGCAACCTGTCCTTGAAACGCTTCTGAATGTGGGTCCCAAGTACCACCTGTCATTAAAAGGGTGGGTTCGTTCTCTAATTCGAGAAGTGCATTCGCTACTTTAATCGAGTTGGTCATGACCACAAGGCCATGTTTTTGATTCAATGCAGGAAGTAATGCGCCTGTGGTGCTGCCGCTGTCGATAATGATTCGATTGTGATCGCGAATGCGTTCAGCTGCTGCTTTGGCAATGGCTAGCTTGCACGTTGAAGTATCTTCACTGCCGATTTCATTTGAATCACTGACTAAATCTTGCGGCATTGGCACTGCGCCGCCATAGCGACGAAGCAATTGTCCACTTTTTTCTAGAGCAGTGAGATCCTTACGAATTGTAACTTCTGACGCAGAAAAACGCTGAGCCAGTTGATCAACACTTACTTCACCTTCTTCAAGGAGTTGGCTGACAATCTGATGGCGGCGTTGTTGTGTGTTTCGTTTCGACATGAGCTACATATGTTTCGTTTCGGAGGCAGGATTCTATCAAAACGAAACTTTAAAGTGCAAGTCGAAAGAAATATATTTACCAATAAGTTTCGTTAAGCAGTTTGAATGCTTCACGAAACAAGCCTAGAAACGTGACTTTAGAGGGCAGAACAATAATGGTGGGAAGCGCATGATGGGGCGTAAAGTTGTGTAAAAATCATGGGGTTGTTGGATGCTGCGTTGGTAGCATAGCAACATTGCGATTGACTATTAGAGCCACTATGAAACGTTTTTACATGATTCTTGCCGTTGCGCTAGCTATTTTAGCCAGCTGGTTTTTCTTCTCCGACAGCAATGCAACATCGAAGGGAGACACCAACCAATACAAAACAGAAGTGGTCAGTAAAGGTAATATTCTCAATTCTGTGAGCGCAACGGGCACCCTTGCCGCAGTTGATGATGTGATTTTAGGAGCCCAGTTGTCGGGGCAAATTACAAAGGTTTACGTGGATTTCAACGACATTGTTAGTGCAGGCCAACTGTTGGCGCAAATTGATCCCAGCACCTTTGCTGCAAAAGTCGCTCAGGCTGAAGCGCAAGTGGCTAAAACGAAGGCTGATATTAGTTTACAGAAAATCGCGATTGAGCGCTCTGAGGTTACTTTGGGTAAATCGGAACGTGATTTACGGCGCGCAAAAAAGTTAGCGATCACCAATAACATTTCAGAAGATGAGTTAGATGCATTTCAAACACAGCTCGATCAGGCCAAGCTTGATGTGCAACAAGCTCATGCTCAACTTGAGGTTTTGCACGCTAACTTGGCAGCCAACGAAGCGAGCATGCAACAAAGCCAAATTGACCTGAGCCGAACTGAAATTCGAGCACCTATTGATGGTTTTGTGATTGACCGAACCATTGAAGCAGGACAAACCGTGGCGTCTAGCTTAAACACTCCAGAGCTATTTACGCTGGCTAAAGATTTGTCACAAATGGAAATTGAAGCGTATATCGACGAGTCAGACATTGGCCAATTGGAACAAGGGCAGCGTGTGAGTTTTACCGTAGATGCCTTTCCAGATCGAAAATTTAATGGTGCGATTAAACAAATTCGTCGGGCTCCGCAAAACACTTCAGGGGTTGTGAGCTACACCGTTATTGTGTCGGCCAATAATCGTTCGGGAGCATTACTGCCGGGCATGACAGCCAATTTAGATATTTCTATTGATGCGGTACAAGACGTACAACGCGTCTCAAATGCAGCGTTGCGACTGGCGAGCCGAACCCAAGACAAATCGCAGCAAACCCAGCGCCGAGGTCCAATGGGGCAATTGTCTGAGCTGAATCTGACAGAACAGCAAAAGCTGCAACTTAAAGAGCAAATGCCAGAGCGCTCTCAAGCACTTGGGCGCGGTGCATCGGAGCAGCAACGAAAACGCATGCAACAAGTGATTAATGATGTGTTGACTGACGCGCAGAAAGAACAATATTTGGCACTCAAATCCGGAAAAATAAAAACCTCGCAAGTATTGGTGCTCCGTAATGGTGAGCAGCAGCGCCTGACAATTTCTACCGGCATTACCGACGGGCAATATACTCAAGTGCTTAAACCCAGCTTAGAAGGCGAACATGTGATTACTCAAATGAAAGCAGGTTCGAAATGACAGCAGCCGTTCAATGCATCAATTTAAGTCATAGCTTTCCGATGGCGGGGGAGCACTTTCAAGTGCTCAAAAATATTGACTTAACCATAGAACAGGGCGAAATGGTGGCTATTATGGGGCCATCGGGCTCAGGTAAATCAACCTTAATGAACCAAATTGGTTGTTTGATGACGCCCGAACAAGGTGAAGTGAAAATCTTAGGACAATCTACTTTAGGCATGGGCAAAGACGCACTCGCCACCTTACGTCGCGATCGTATTGGTTTTGTTTTTCAACAGTTTAATTTGCTGTCTCGTACATCGGCTTTAGACAATGTGAAAATGCCGTTGATGTATGCCGACAGCCCGGTGAAGAATGCGCACCAGCTGGGCGTACAATGTTTAGAGTCTGTGGGCTTGGGTGATCGCTTGTCGAACCACCCCAGTCAATTATCAGGTGGTCAGCAACAGCGGGTCGCCATTGCCCGAGCACTGATCCATCAACCGAATATTATATTGGCCGACGAACCCACCGGTGCACTCGATAGCCATACCAGTGGCGACATTATGAAACTGTTCCGAGAACTCAATAAGCAAGGAAAAACCGTCGTATTAGTCACGCACGAAGATGAAGTTGCCGCCTATGCTGACCGAATTGTGATGGTGCGAGATGGTGAACTGCAACCTAGCTCGCCTGCGCAAAATGCTGTAAGCGAGGGGCAATAATATGACCTTAGTTCATACGGCATTGCTCTCGCTAAGACGTAATTTAATGCGGTCAATTCTAACCACCTTGGGCATTATCATTGGCATCAGTGCGGTGATTGTGATGTTTGCTTTGGGTGAAGGCGCGCAGCGCGAAGTTGAGCAACAAATTGAAAGTTTGGGTACCAATGTGTTGATGGTGCGAGCGGGCTCCACTAAATCGGGTGGGGCGAAGCAGGCGGTGGGAAATGTCAGTAAGTTAGAAATGTCAGATGCCGATGCGATTAAACGCGACATTGCAGAAGTGGTTTACGTGGGCGCTTCAAATGGTGGCCAAGCGCAAGTGGTATGGGGCAATCAAAACTGGTCGACGGGTATTCAAGGCACCAATACCGATTACCTCCATGCCAGCAATTGGCAAATCGCTCAGGGCCGTTATTTTTCCGATAGCGACGTTAGAAGCGGCGCTAAGGTCGCTTTAGTCGGTCATACCGTTGCTCAAGAACTGTTTGGTGATGCGGAATTCGCACTGGGCGAAGTGGTTCGAGTGAATAAAGTACCATTAACGATTGTGGGAGTGCTTAAAGCCAAAGGGCAAGACATGCGCGGCTTTGATCAAGACGATATCTTGATCATTCCCATCAGCACTGCCAATCGGCGGGTATTGGGGCGCTCCGGCACTAATATTAAGCGAGTTCAGCGTTTGACGGTCACAGTTGATGAAGCCCAAAACATGGATTACGTCTCTGAGGAATTGGAACGTCTTTTGAACCAGCGGCATCGAGTGCCCGTTGGGCAATTGAGCGCCTTTCGCATTATGAACTTATCGGCCATGTTGTCGACTCGTGCTGAAGCCAATCGCGTCTTTTCTATGTTGCTAGCTGGCGTTGCGGGAGTGTCATTGCTGGTTGGTGGTATTGGCGTCATGAATATTATGTTGGTGAGTGTGACCGAACGAACTCGCGAAATCGGACTGCGTATGGCCGTTGGCGCAAAGCCCAAACATATTTTGATTCAGTTTCTCATTGAGAGCGTGACGCTTTGTGTGATCGGTGCCTTAATGGGCGTGTTGTTGTCGTTGCTGGTGGTTGCGATCTTGCAATATGGCGTGGGCTGGACCATGGCTCTGTCACCAATGATCATCGCCATTAGTGTAGTAGGCACGGCGCTTATCGGTATTGGTTTTGGCTTTTATCCGGCTTACAAAGCTGCAAACCTAGATCCCATCGAAGCGTTGCGTTACGAATAAGGTAGAATCAGTTTTTGTTCAAAAGATATAAATACAGAGCAAGCTGGGGGATGACTTGCTCTGTATTCAGTTTTTTCTTGTGACGAGTGATATTGCGGTCAGTTCAAACAATGGTTAGGGGAGTGAGAGCCAATGCCTGTAGGCATTGACCTTGGTTTAAACTAGGGCTTGAGTGTTATGCAAAGGCACCCAGAGCTTGCTCCATGGAAATACCTTTCTTGTTGAATATTTGGCGTAGCTGAGCCAGTGCTTTAGTTTGGTAGTGGCTTGCTACTTGACGTGAAACGCCCATGCTTTTACCGATGTCGGTGATCGTCATTGGCTCGTATCCAAGTAATCCAAAGCGTCGAGCCAAGATTGACTTCAAATCGTCTTCTAGGCCTTGCAAAGATTCAGTGAGTACACAGCTCACTTGCTTTTTTTGGATTGCGTCTTCTGCGTTTGTTTGGTCTTCGTCAGCGAGTAAATCGACCAACGAAGCATCTTCATTTTTACCAACGGGCACGTCTAGGGAGCTTGTTTTGGTGTTGAGCTTGAGCATTCTTCTCACATCAGCCACGGGCTTATTCATCTTCTGTGCAAGTTGCTCTGCTGTAGGTTCATTGTCTAAAGACTTTGCCATTTCGCGAGCTGTTTTAATGTACGCATTCATTTCTTTGAGTAAGTGAACGGGCAAACGCACAGTTCGAGATTGATTCATGATGGCGCGGTCGAGCGTGTCACGAATCCAGTAAGCGGCGTATGTAGAGAAGCGGAATCCTTTTTTAGGGTCAAACTTCTCAACAGCTTTGATGAGTCCAATATTGCCTTCGTGAATTAAGTCTAACAGTGGCAACCCACGGTTTAAGTACCCTCTGGCAAACTTGATGACAAGTCGTAAGTTGCATTCAATCATTTTCTGGCGAGCAGCTTGGTCACCTTTTTGCACTCGCTCAGCAAGCTCTATCTCTTCAGCGGCTTTCAATAATGGGTAGCGCCCGACTTCTTGGAAATAAATGTAATCAGGAGCCACATCCTGTGAGGGCTGACGTTTGGTGCTGCTACGAAATTCTTGGTCGAGTTTTTCGTTTTTAGCAATAGTGGCGTCAATATCAGAAATGTCCGCGATAGCGAATGGAGCGTTTGATGGGGTGTGAGCTAAGTGTGTTTGAGCGTTCATATCGATTCCCTTTCTTGATTAATTTGAGCACTTGCTGGTCTCAGCCGCTTGCTCTTAAATGTTGGTGTGTTGTTGCACTTGTTGATGACAATGTTATGCCTGTTAACGGTGTTGAGGTACTCGCAAAACTTCGGGAAAGTGATAGGAAAACTACGAGCTAGGCCACTGGTAAAATTACCAGTCAGTTCAGTTGGTAAGGTTTCAGGCTAGTTTCATTGTGGTTGGCTTTGAGTTAATCTGAATCCATTGAATGAGCGCTTGCGACGCGTGACAACGTAACGAGATATTGATGAAGAAAACCCTCATTTTGGCCGATGACCACGTCATTGTTTCTGAAGGTATTAAGAATTTACTCATGCAGGAATATGAGGTCGTTGCGACTGTCGAAAATGGTCGAGATCTCATTACGCAAGCTAAAAAGCTGAATCCCGACGTGATTGTCTCGGATGTTTCCATGCCATTGCTCAATGGTATTGATGCGTTAAATAAGCTGAGAGAGCAACACGTAGACACAAAAGTAGTATTCCTGACCATGCATCCAGACGTTAAGTATGCAATTAGGGCATTAGATGCCGGCGCTTCAGGGTACGTGCTTAAAAACTCGGCGGCCGATGAACTGCTTGCAGCGGTTGAGGCCGCATTGGTTGGGCGCACGTTTATTACATCTTTGTTGGCTGCTGAAGTGATGGAAGCATATCGCTTGGGGGGCGACCAAAAAAATGCCGACCCATTGGCACTCCTATCTCCCCGCCAAAAAGAAGTGCTGCAACTGCTTGCCGAAGGCCGAACAGCCAAAGAAGTGGCGAATGTTATGAATATTTCAAGCCGAACGGTTGAGTTTCACAAGTATAAGATTATTGAAGTGTTGAAGCTCGACAATGCCAGAGAGCTGGTGAAATTTGCTATTGAAAACGGATTAGCGACGAACAACTAAAGCTCACTTCAATGGGTGAGTTTTAAAATGAAGGGAAGTGCCCTCGGGTGTTAGATATTTCACTATGATTCAAGATAAATGGTTGAAAACAACGCAACAGATTGCCTCAGTAATTTCTGTTTGCTTAGGTCTTTTGGTACTCATTGGTTGGTACACTCACAACGAGTTACTTATTCAGGTTTCCCCTTCATTTGTACCGATGCAATACAACACTGCATTTGGTTTTCTTATCGCAGGTAGCGGCTTGTTTGCGGTGAACTCAGCCCTTCGCAGTGGCGTTTTATCGTTTGTGTTAATGCTCTTAGGAGCGCTGACTTTATTTGAATACATTGCTGCTATTGATTTGGGTATTGATCAACTTGCGATGGAACACTATGTCGATATCAATACTTCACACCCGGGTCGAATGGCTCCGAATACCGCCTTGTGCTTTTTGCTCTTTGGCGCAGGGATCATGGTCATCTCACGCCAAAAGGGTTTGAATGCTAAGTTAGCGACTTCTGCGATTTTGGCATCCATTGTTTTCTCATTGGGATTTATCGCATTTACGGGCTATTTAACAGGAATTAACACTGCATATGGTTGGGGCAAACTCACTCAAATGGCCGTTCATACGTCATTTGGATTTATCGTACTGGGGATTGGCTTGCTCGGACATGCGATTCGCTCTGCTTCGGCTAATCGTACTTTGCACTTTCCGCAATGGTTGCCTTGGCCTGTTGGAATTGGCTGTTTGTCTTTTAGTATTGCGGCATGGCAAGCCTTAAAATCCCATGAATATCACCTAGTGGCTTTGTTTGGCTCATCGGCCAACACATTTGCGGACGAAGGCGTTCTATTTGTAGGGATTATTGTTACGCTGGGTTTGACCATGGCCATTCGAAATAGCCTGTTCGCTGCTCAAGTTAAACCGGGAAAATTTAAATATTATGCGCCTTGGGTGACGCTGATCTTTGGTATCGCGCTAACAGGCCTGCTGTATATCATTCTCGACAAAAGCTCGCGAGAAACCACAGAAGCGCGATTTAATGCTGCGGCTCAAAGCCATGCCAATGCTATTTCTAGAGGTATTGATGCGTATACGGAATCGCTTTTCGACATCAAGAAATTGTTCTGGGCCTCACAACAAATTAGTCGTGAAGAATTTGCGCTTTACGTTCAACGGAATTTACAGGTTCAGCCGGGATTATTGGGTTTGCAATGGCTGCCCCGGGTAGTAGATGAAGACCGAGCTTCCTTTGAGCGAACGACGAGTCACATCTATGACAAACCGGTGCAAATTAGCCGCTTAACTGACGATGATGAAATGGTCGTTGCGCCGAGTAAGCGAGAGTATTACCCCATTTTATATTTAGAGCCTTACGCCACCAATCAACACGTACTAGGGCTAGATGTTACCTTCCAATCCTTTTCTCTGCCGGCGATTTACAAAGCTATTGATGAGAACATCGTCACAGCGGCACTACCGCTTCGCTTGGGAAGCTCTAAAGGTGCAGTGGGTGGGGCGTTAGTTTTGCCCATATACGATATTGACCAGCCGTTGGCAGATATCGCGGATCGCCGTAGGGCTGTGGTTGGGCTTGCGGCCGCAACCATTGAAATTGGTTCGATGATCGAGGATATTCTCAACAATTACTCTGAGCCTGCCGGTTTACACATGCAGTTTATGGATGTGAGTGAGCCCAAAGCGCCGTTGTTTCTCTACACCCACCGTAGCCGCTATCCAGATTCAACAGAGCCGCCCGAAACCTTTGATATTAGTACCGAAAAGGTCATGTCCGTTCAGACTATCTATTTCGGTGATCGTCAGTGGCGAATAATTGCTTTGCCGTCTAATGATGCACTGTATCCAAATTGGGATCCAACCAGCTTAGTACTGCCTTTTGCCGTACTATTGCTCACGATTTTCTTGTTTATCTACTTACGACGAAGCAATCTTCAAGATGAAGAGAAAAGCCTGTTGATTCAGCAGGTCGAACTTGCTCGCCACGATGCAGAGCGAAAGAATAAAGAGCTTGAAGATTTAACCATCGACTACAAAGCGATTCTGAATTTCTCCAGCGACTTTTTGTACATTAAAGACGCTAAACATCGGTTCAAAGCACACAATCTCAACTTTGGGCGCTTAATTGGTTTCGATTCGATTTTTGGCGGACGAGGCAAAACTGATTTTGACGTATTCCCACCAGAAGATGCAAAAGCCTATTTTGAAGCTGAACACAACGTGATTGAACGCGGTGAGCCTCTCATTGATCACCTTGAAACATACCTGAAACCAGATGGTTCAAAAGGGTGGGTTAAGTCGAATAAACGCCCCATTTATGATGATGACAATAACATTGTAGGTATGTTTGGTTTTTCTGCGGAAGTGAGTGAGCTGATAGAGGCGAAAAAAGTTGCAGAGGAAGCGACGCAAGCCAAGTCTGACTTCTTGGCCAATATGAGCCACGAGATTAGAACGCCAATGAATGCGGTGATCGGTATGTCGCATATGGCGCTTCAAACTGAGCTCGATGCTAAACAACGAAATTACATCGAAAAAGCTCACCGCAGTGCCGAAAGCCTACTGGGTGTGATCAACGACATTTTAGACTTCTCGAAGATCGAAGCGGGCAAGTTAGACCTAGAGTACATTGATTTTCAATTGGAAGATGTGCTCGAAAATCTAAACAATCTATTAGGTCTCAAAGCTGAAGAAAGTGGCATTGAATTGATGTTTGATGTGCCGGTCGAGCTGCCTACCGCGCTGAAAGGAGATCCGTTAAGGCTGGGACAAATATTGCTCAACCTGGGGGCCAACGCCATTAAATTTACGGAGTCGGGCGGTGAAGTCGTCATTCATGCCAAACTTATAGAACAACGTAATACCGACATAGAACTTCAATTTTCCATTCGAGATACCGGTTTGGGCATGAGCGTCGACCAACAAACACATTTGTTTGAATCGTTCAGTCAGCTCGACTCTTCAACAACGCGCAAGCACGGCGGCACGGGTCTTGGCCTTGCCATTTGTAAGCAGCTTGTGGCGCTGATGCAAGGCCGTATTTGGGTAGACAGTGAAGAGGGCAAAGGCAGTACCTTCTACTTCACAACATGTTTAGGTATTCAAGAAAAACCAAAGCGACGAGTCAACAAAGAGCCGGTTGTACTCAAAGATTTAAACGCTTTGATTGTTGACGATAACAGCTCATCCAGGCTCATTCTTAAAAGCATGTTGAGCAACTTTGGTTTTTCAGTCGCTGAGGCAACAAATGGCCGTGAAGCCATAGCCATGATTGAAGACGCCGAACAGACCAAGCCATATCAATTGGTACTCATGGATTGGCGCATGCCAGAACTTGACGGTATTGAAACGGCTCGCACTATTCAAAGCGATCCGAATATTAAATCTGCTCCCACGGTGATTATGGTCACTGCCTATAGTCGAGAAGAGGCAAAGCTAGAGGCCAAAGGTGTTGCGCTGGCAGGTTTTCTAGCCAAACCTGTGATGCCTTCGTTACTGCTCGATACCATTATGGTGGCATTGGGCCATAGCGTTGTGGTCGATTCGAGATCGTCCACCAAACAAGAAAGCCTTATCGATGCGCTGCGGCAGCTGCAAGGAGCCAAAGTCTTGTTGGTGGAAGACAACGAGATTAACCAAGAGTTAGCCATTGAGCTGTTCAAAAGTAAAGGGTTGAAGCCGACTTTGGCATGCAATGGCCAAGAGGCGCTTGAATTGTTGGACACACAAGAGTTTGACGGGGTGCTGATGGATTGCCAGATGCCCGTCATGGATGGCTATTCCGCGACTCGTGCCATTCGTCAGCAGCCGCGTTTCAAAGATCTGCCGGTGATTGCTATGACAGCGAATGTGATGGCCGGAGACCGCGAAAAAGTGCTTGAGGTGGGAATGAATGATCATATCGCTAAACCCATAGACATCGAAACTATCTTTCAAACCATGGCGCTTTGGATTCACCCCAAAAATGGAGCTTACAGCAAGGCCAATGGTCAGCTTATTTCTCAGTCTGGCATCGAAATTCCAATCATCGACGGGGTTGATACTCATGCCGGTTTAAGAGCATCGATGAATGATAAAGTCTTGTACCAAAAGCTGCTGGCGAAGTTCTCTGAAGGCTACGAGAATTTTGAATCTGAATTTGAAGAAGCGCTCGTAAGTGACGATCACAGCATGGCTTCTCGAATGGCACACACGTTAAAGAGTGTAGCCGGAAGTATTGGTGCAAAATCAGTGCAGGATGCAGCCAAAGAGCTAGAGTACGCGCTGTTGGATAACCTTGAAACCGAAAGAGTAGATCGGTTACTCAATACGTTGATGGCTGCTCTTATGCCTGTACTCGCGTCATTACGAGAAATGCACATTAATAGCGCTTCAAACGATCTACACAAAGCGCTATTGCGTTTAGTCGGCTATCTGAAAACATATGATGCACAGGCAATGACTGAGATTGAGAATGTTCTTCAAGCCATTGACAAAGGCGACTCAGAACTCTTTTCAGTCGTGTCGAGCCTAAAGCAAATGATCGAAGACTTTGAGTTTGACGAGGCGCTTGAACGGGTTATCGAGCTGAGTCATCAGCAGGGGCTAAACATTGCGTAATTACCCAATGATGTTTGATATTACTCGTAGGAGAGTCGTTAAAATATGAGCCAAAAATTATCGAACAATTCCGCCGTGCTAGCGACTTTTTTGGCTCACTGCGTGAAAGACATGATGCAGCTCAAGCGAGTGTTGAAGCGATCGGACACCGATGCTTTAAAGCTGGTGGCGCAACAAATATCTGCCTCAGTCGCAGAGATTGGCGCACAAGACACTTGTCACCTCGCACAGCAACTTGAGTCACAAGCCAGCTCATTGTCAGCGCAAGATAAACAAGCAATGTGCAATCAATTAGTGACGGATTACCAACAACTGATTCAGCAGGTCAGAAGTCATCAGCAACGATTAGAGAAGCAACCCAACCCTAATAGTCAAAGCGCTACTGACGTCAATTCAGTCTTGTCTCAATTGAATGCGTTGGACTTAAACATTGATCGCGAGGAAAGTATCAAACGCTGTGGCGGCAGCGTTGAACTCTACAAGAAGTTGCTACTTAAATTTGTGGATATGTACGGCAATGGGTTCACGATTGCCAGTCACGAACTGCAAGCGTTTACACACAGCATTAAAGGCGCGGCTTCTTATTTAGGCCTAACCGATATTGCAGAATTAGCAGCTAGATCTGAGCAGGCATTGAAGCTTAATGCTGATGAACAAGTGCTTATAGCACAACTCGAAGAACTTACGATCCGTGTATGTGAGCAATTAAAACGTCAACTCACAGCCTTCACAACGTAAGCTTAATCACTCAATTACAACACCTACCTCAATCGTTATAAGGCTCTGAAGCGTTATTCAGAACCTTTCTGTGAACGATGCCGCGCTATAAGTTGTCGACTACAATTCAAAAATTCAAATTGATTTTGGCTTGCGTTGATTCATCACAATTCAATTGTTATCGAGATGAATCTCACTTGTTAAACATATGATGTTTGACATCGTGATATGTTGAAGTATATTGGCGGTCACAACATATAAAAACAACCATTGTAGTGTTGCGGATCAACACTATATGAAGCGGGTGAAATCATGAAACGACTATTCTTAACAGCATCAATAGCGTCTGCATTGTTGCTTACGACGGGCTGCAACGAGAAGGCAACGGAACAACAAAGTACACCGCAGGTGCAAGCTGAAGTTGCTCAAGATAGTGCTATTGCAATGGGCGCATTGGAAACTCAAGCGCGTCAGAAATTAGCCACACTTGAAGGTATGATGGACGAAGCTCGAACGAAAGAAATTGATGTGGCCCGCGAAGAAACCATAGTGTGGTTCTCGGAACAGTTTTTAAAATTTGCCAACTGGGATGAAGCCAACCCAGAGACGATTGCAAAAGCATTTAGCTATGAGCGTTATTATGCCAATGACAAAGATAAATTAGCCGCAGAACTACCCGATTTTGAACGCCGAAAAGTGATCGAAATCCTCGACAAAGGTATTGATGTTTTAGGTCAAGAACTTCGAGGAGAAATCAAACGTCGCCCCGTCAATAAAGTAGATTGGCAAGGCACTAAAGCTGGCGACAACATGTTTATCAGCAACGGTAAACCTATTTTCCCATACGACTATTTTTCTAAAACAGTGGGCCAGCCACTGACCAATACAGATATTTATAACGACCACTTGGGGGCCCTTTACCATGGCGGCGAAAACCTCTACCCGGTCGACCATGATCGTGCGATTAATTCGTTCTTGTTGAAAGAAGACGGTACGTTTGATGAAGAACTGATGAAAGAACTCACAAGTATTCCAGATACTAATATTGGTTTTTTAGTGTATTGGATTATGGGGATTCCGGAATGGGTTGAACAACAAGAGCCAGAAGTGCGCAAAGGGCGTTCTCTATTCACTGGCTTTGATGTTGATAATCCGTTAGCTCGCGATTTGTGGGCCAAAATTATTCGCAGAACGGGTGAGCTCACGAAGGGCAAAAAAGTCACTGAGCTTGGTTTTGTTTTGGCGAACGAACCGCATTGGTTTTCTGAAAAAGACCACTGGACTTATCGTTTTGAAGAAATGAACTCGATTTCTTCATACACATTGAACAAGTTCCGTAATTGGTTGAATGCTAAGTACAGCGGCGACATTGCGGTACTGAACGCCAACTGGAACACTGAATACACTGAATTTGCTCAAGTCGAGATCGAAATCCCACTGGATACTGCCTATAAAGGCCAACCGATTTGGTACGACTGGATGCGCTACAACATGGACCGCGGTACTGATTGGTTTAAATTTATGCAAGACAACTTGCATGCGGTGAATCCAGAAGCTGCGACTCACATTAAAGTCATGCCGCGCATGTTTATGGATGACTCGCGTTCCGGTGGTATCGATACAGAAGCTTTGGCCGAACTCACTACAATGGTTGGTCATGATGCCAAATCATTTGGTAGTAAGAATATTCGCCCGGGCAAATCGTCTGAGTGGATTGAAAAATATGCGTACCACTGGGGAATCGTAGCCATGTTTCATGACTTCATGGAATCGGTTGCTCCAGACAAGATCAACGTGAACTCAGAGTCACACTTTTTATCGTCGGGCCAATGGCGCGATCTAGATACACGAACAAGCTACGTTCGCAGTGTTTATTGGTTGGCAACCTTGTTGGGAATGGACGCGAACATGGGTTGGTTCTGGGCCCGTGACCCAGATGGTTCACCGGAAGACCGTTTAGAAGGCGAATTAGACTTCTTTGATCCTGGTTTGGGAGGCGCGTATGCCGGTTCCAACAATATGCAGCCGCATGTGACCAATGAAGTCACGCAGGTCATGTACGACTTGAACAGTTTCTCAGAAGAGATTGTTGAACTGCGCGAACAGCGTCGTCCAATTCGCTTGTTCTATTCAGAAACAACAGCGATCAACATTGATGACTACATGACCCAAGGTTACAAGCTATACGAAACGCTTTTCTTCGAAGGCACTCCGCTAGGCTTTGTGACTAAGAACATCATTGAAAAGCAGAATAACGATCTTTGGGACACTGTGGTTGTATACCGCAACGCATACGTCACTGATGAAGAGTTCGCAACACTGCAAGGTTATCTAAACAATGGCGGCACCGTCATTCTAGATTCTGAGAAAAGCTTATCTCTGAATGAATACGGTCAGAAACGCGCTGACAAGCTAACTGCTGCGAAAGGCAAATTGATTGTGCTGGAAACAGACGACATCGAGAAGATCAAACAAGCAGCAGTGGCCGAAGTGAAGTCAACGAGCCTGTCGGGCGTAACTCTCAAAGAAGACAATGGCCAACCACACAAAACCACTACGTGGCGCGCAGTGAAACAAGCCGATGGCCGCTACTTGGTGAATATTCTTAATTTCGGCCACAACACGGCCAAATTGGAACTGGCACTGAACACAGGTCAAGCGTTCAGTATGATTGACTTGATGACACGTAACCCCGTTGAGTCAAGCTTTGAACTTGAATCTGAAGGCGTATTGTTGATTGAATTAACGCCTAGATAAACACCATCTCCCCCCCGCTAAAAAGCACCGGTCTGTTTCAGTCGGTGCTTTTTTTTGCGTGTTGAGCAAAGAGAAGAACAACCAAGCGTAAGAAGTGTAACAAAGGGGTGTGAAATCTAGTGCCTGTTGAGTTCAGTTATGGCATTGGAGTGGGGCGCTTACCACGTACATATCGAGATTGGTACTTGGGTAATAAATATAAACCAGCACCTATGAGGCTGAGCATCAGCGCTGTATCTAAGTGAGGAACTTTGCTTTGTAAAAATACTGCCAACGGTACGTGAACGAATATTTCACTGATCGTGGCACAAAGAAGACCGATATATGACCAGCATATAAAAAAATAATGCGCATTCAAGTTCTTGTAACGTATTGCTACGTAACCGGCAACCAAGGGAGCTAAACTAGCAATAGCCATCCAATGAAAAACGCCCCAGCCTCCAAATAGCTTATATATGCCAAACGAGGTCACATTAAGCGCCAGCATACATATGAAATAAACTCGTCCCAAAAGCCGATGGCTCGAGTTTCCCTTTCTTTTAAGCAAGACGATAAAGCCACTAACGAGAGAAGCGAATCCGAAAAATACGTGCAATACTTCAATCATCTGTCCCTCTCATGAGACTTTTTTCTAATTGACCTAGAAACACAGATAGCTGACTAAAAGTGCGATGAAGCAGAGCCGACCAAACTGCAAGTTCAACAATGAGCTTGTTGTTCGAATTCTAAGTTTCATAGAAAAGTATCATAGAAATAAATAGCTAAAAAACTTATCAGCCTTTTTTTTGAAGGTATTAAATGAATACATGCCCAATATGACCTGCGCCATGAGTAGGTTTACTGAATCAAAATTCGTACATGACTGCCTTTAGCCTCATACTCATTGGTTTTAAGTGTCGAGGCTGATAAGTGTAGTACTATTGTTGGTAATAGGGTTTAAATTGTGCATATTTAATAAAAACAAATGTTTAATAGTGCTTCTGGTCATTGCTAATGATTGACCAGGGTAGGTTTGTATATGTATAGCCCAAAATAAAATAAGGCTAACGTTTGCTAGGCAGTTTTGAGTTGTGCGCTACGTCTTGCCACCATGCCAACAATTGACTTTTCATTTCTTCAACTTTTTTGGGGTGTTGGTTGGCTAGATTGTGTTGCTCAGATTTATCCTCAACCAAGTTGTACAGCTCTACATGAGTCGCATCTACACTCATAAGTAGCTTCCAATCACCATCTCTCATTGCCAAAGGAGGACTCACATGACTCGCTTTACCGGGTTTGATGCTCCCTTTAACGCCATATTCCCAAAACAATGGTTGGTTTCGACTGATTTTTTTACCTAAAAAAGTAGACGACATATCTTTGCCATCTACTGATACATTTTGAGGTAATTCAAGGTCAAGTAACCCTGCTAGACTGGGGAGAATATCAATGGCCGATAAAATAGATGTATTATTCTCAGTTTTAGGTTTTATTTGAGCAGGCCAGCGGATTATGAATGGCATTCGAGTTCCTCCTTCATATAAACTCCACTTACGACCTCTATAAGGCCCAGTAAAGCCAGGTGGTTCAATATTTTCATCGTAGTATCTTTTCCAATCGGTTGGGCCGTTATCACTGGTGAGCATGACAACCGTATTATCTGACAATTTTAATGCACCTAATGCATCGAGTAATCGACCAATTTGATTATCCATCTCATCTAATACTGCAAAAAATTTTGCATCATACTCATGTCGACCTTGTCCTTTCCATTTGGCTAATTGAAGCGATGATGGGTTATGTCCGTCATGAACATCGTTTGGGAACAAATTGAGTAAAAAAGGTTTATCTTTATTTTTGATGATAAATCTAATCGCGTAGTCAATGTACGTTTCTGTTGTTTTGTGCTTTGGAAGGTCCAAAATTTCACCTTGACCATGCTGCCAACTTAACGTTTGATTGCCCGTTTTACTCCATAGAATTCGGTCTCCTAGCCCCTCAAAAGAAACGAGTGATTCATCATAGCCATATGATTGAGGTAACGGTGCATTATTCACATCTCTTCCACCTCCAATATGCCATTTCCCATAGTGCGCGGTGACATAGCCTGAACTTTTAAGCAGTTTTGCATAAGTAAAATATTCAGCTGATAGGAAGTCTGGCATTTGACGGCTCTTGTTGTGTTTTCGTGTACTTAAGAACGAATGAATACCAGAACGTTGAGGGTATAAGCCAGTTTTAAGGGCGACTCGAGAAGCTGAACAAATAGGTGAGTTAACGTAAAAGTTTGTAAACTTTAATCCTTCTTCTGCAAGCCTATCTATATTTGGTGTTTTTAATTTTTGGTTGCCAAATGCGCTAATGTCGGCGAACCCCATGTCATCGATGAAAATAAAAATAACATTAGGTTTATCTGTATTTGATATGTCCGAATGAACGTTTTTTTTTAATTTTTCGGCTGAAGAACAAGTTGACAAAGTAGAAATAATTACTGTGAGCCATATGAATTTCATGTTGTGGGTAATTAATTATTAATTTTCATGTTTCTCTATTTTAATTGAGATAAGGCAGTGTTAGTACCTTTTTTGTGAATGTTAGGTTGATGATTTTATCAGGAAAAACTTATGCGTTTAAATTGAGACTTGAGTCCAGAACGTGTTCCGTAGTTTGAAGTACGATCCTGAAAATCGCTGGAGAGATAGTGGTTCCTCTATTAATGGAAGTTGGTATTTATTAAATGCGATTTTTGTTAGTGGTTTAAATCAATTTATATATTAAATAAGATGTCTTTATTTGTGTTGGTAATGTCTGAACATTTAAAGTTAACAATAAAAGGATACAAAAATGACTCTGTTACAAAGGTTAATTATTTTTTCTTTGTTTTTCTCTGTAAAGTCTTTTGCCGTAAATGTCGTGTGGGAAAACGAAAATATTGGCTCTTACTGGATCAACGAAGAAGGTACTTACACCATTAAAGGAACTGTAAAAGGCCTCATTCGAATTGGTTCGGGGGTTAAAGGCCCTGTTATAATTCAGGGCGAAGGAAAAAATGTCAGCACATTGAAAGACATTGATCAAGATGACGGCACCATTTATGTCATACACAATGGCTATGGAGGTAAAGACGTTACAGTCAGAAATTTGCGTATTGAATATGGTCTTGCTGGCCATAAAGGTGTCAACATCATGGGTAACGGCAATAAATTAATTAATGTTGATGTTGTTAGCTGTAGTGATAGAAGTAATTGTGCAGGGCATATCCGCGTTGGAGATGATGGTGTCATGGACGGTGTTTATGCGAACATTGTTGATGACACATTTAAAGTAAGTGATCCAGGTGCAACTGTTCAAAACTCTACAGCCGTAATGAAAGGTAATGGCTCTGCAATTACGCTTGATTGGGGCGGTGCTAATACGCCACGACACTACGCAAAAAATATCATTGTAAAAGGTAGAACTGATCTTCACCCAAGCCAAAGTGATCAAGTTCTCTATACTCCTGATGGACGGCTTTACGCAAACCATGCCGCGATGTCGGTTCAAACAAAGCATAATATAAGCGAAATTCACTACACTGACATTCGAGTTGAAGATGGACCTAACTTCGCTTTTATCGCACGCATAACTAATGGCGGTACAGGCACAATTGATAATGTATGGATGACTGGCGAGCTGCCAGATGGAGCCACCAAAAAAACTAAAGATGGCAATACTTATAGCCCAATTGTGATCAACGCAGGAGATGGTGTCATCAAAAACGTTACCATCGATATGAGAGGCAAGCTAAGTAACCCTTCTATGCATTATCTTGCAGGTGAGTTAAAGAACGTATGGATTGATGGAGTTGTCTACAACGGTTACTACCCTGGCGCATACGGTAATAATGTGTCTCACACAATAAATGAAAATGCTCGCTACGTGCTACTTCGCAACAAACATAGCGGCCTTAATTTAAAAGCAGATGACGCTGCTGGTGCACTTAGCATGTCTTCGAATACTTCAGGTAACTCTCGTTGGCGTATGGTACCAACAAGTAGCGGTTGGTTTTATTTAGAAAGTAAAGGCAAAAGCAATGAAAGGTTGAAGAACGTAGACGGTGCGAAGTCTTGGGATCTCACCAATAATACTGGGTTCGCTGTTCAATGGCGTTTAGTGCCATCAGGGGAAGAGGGGTGGTATTTCCTTGAGAATCGAAGCCATTTTGAAAACCTAAAAGTAATTGATTCAAGCCCTAACTTGGATTTAACCAATGATACTGGCGACAGAGTACGCTGGCGTGTTATTGCCACTCCTGCGAAATCGAACTTGTAACAATCATAGTTGTATTTGTGATTGAACCATTGATAAGCGGCACCGATTTTCTAGGCGCCGCTTATCTATTCATTAACTTGATGAACGGTATGTTCAGGAGTCTGGGAGCAGACACTTTCCACGGCTAAAACCTACAGCCACGCTTTCGGTTTACCTGCCAACCCTAAATCGGGTCCTCCGTATACAGAGAAATGTAGTGGCCTACTTACTATCTCGGCCTAGTTTTGTAGTGCCTAAACGACAACATCACACATCCAAATAACATCACCAGAATAGGCGAAAAAAGTAAGTTGAACCCAATTACCTTATTACGTATCTGATCAATATCTTGCCGCAGATCTCGACGCATGATCCGAGCTTCTGTCTGTGTCGCCTTTAATTGTGCCGCGAGATCGTTAATTCTCGCTTTAGTTTCACGACTTCGTACAGGTTCATCCAATGTATTGGAAAATGTGTTTTTGGCGTTACTCAACTCTCTATCTAGCCTCTCAGAGAGCTGATCGAGCCTTTTAAGATGCTCGTCATAATTCACTTCTGTTTTGCGTTCAAGTTCAATCATTTTCGTCAGAGGCCTTGAGCGGCGGGTTTTCGAACGAGCATCAATTAAATCCAAGTTCCCAACTAGGTAATCAACGCTATTCAAAACCAAGCTTACATTGTCATTTTCTGGGTAAAAAACATGTCGCCTTTGTACTTGCATGCTTTGCCCAGCAAATGGGTCTGAAGCAAAATCACTATCTCCTAAAAGGAAAATTTGAGAGGGTTGAGTACCAGCCTCAAGTTTTCCGCTGACCAGGGATGGAAACTCCCCTTCAAGGATAAGCGCGAGATCATAATGAGAGTCGTCAGCCTTGAAGGTCCTTAACAATTTTTCCGACTCATACTTTCCTGCATCCATAACCTGAGTGATAGGTGAAGTCATCGAGTCTCGTGTTGATTGTGCCAATACCGTTTTCTTGATGCCACTTCGAGGATCACCCGAAAAGTATCCGCTTGAGGCAAAAACCAATTTACTCATCTGCTTAGTAATTGGATGCTCTTGGTTAATAGAGTTTTGATCTAAAGTTAAGATGAAGTTGAGTTGTTCAGGTCCTTGCCCACGATTCAGTGACGTTTTTAACTGCATATCAAGAACTGTATCTGTCACGCTAAATGATACACCTGTAGCTCTTTCAAGTGCTGGCCAGGATGAAGAGACCGTTTCTGTTACATATCCTTGGCCATAAAACATGAATGAAAACGCAAGGGGATCTTGCATCACAATCATTTTCCCTCCGCGCTGTATGAACTGATCAATGGCAGTTTCAAAACCCTCAGCTAAATCCATTGGATGCATTAGCATGAGCACATCTACATCCTTTGTGATCTCTAATTCAAGGCCGCTAAGGTGTGTAATGTCGTAACTACTGTTAAGTTCTTTAATTAAGCTCCATTCTGGAAGCTTCATCTCACTTCCTTCATAGACCCCCAACGCAGGCACGTTGGAGTATATTGCCACCCGCTTACGATTAAATAGCGTAACCTCTTTAAGTTTACGGATAACATCGTACTCCAGCGTATTCTCTCTATTTAGATCTAAAAATGGTAAGACTCGCTTCTGATCAAGGCAATTGATTGAAAGCCCCATAAACCCTTCAATTCCGGGAGCTACTGAGTGAGGCTGAATGCCATCAAGCTCAGCAGAAACTGCCGCATCCGAGTCAGGCTCAGGATCGTACTGAATAACTTTGACTTTACCTGCACTCACTTGTTCAAGTTGAGCTAGAAAATCATTCACTCGCTCAGCGTAATTCCTCAATACAAAAGGCAGAATGTTATCGGATTTATTAACGTAATACCGGATAGTGACTTCCCTATCTAGGTTTTCTAGCACCTCAATTGAGCCCGTTGATAGGGTGTAAATTTGATCTGCAGTAAGATCGACTCTGGATGATATTTTTTTCAGTGGAAAAGCGACCAACATTAGAGCAATAAATAGCAGCAGTAAGGTTAATGCTGGTGGAATAGCGTTGATGGTCCTAATAATTTGCTTGTACATTTGAAGTCCTACCCCTGCTTCCAACGAAGAATCTGGTAATTAGCCAACAGCGCAAAAGTGGTTAATACCGTAAAATAGCCCACGGCTTGAGTCGCCAGTAGGCCTCGCCGGAACATCGCAAAATATTGAGCAATACCTGTTGCGGCAATACTTTCGACTAACCAGCGCTGTTCAGGAAATGATCGAACTAAAACTTCGCCAACCTCCTTTGAGCCAATTAACACCAACATTACGCAAAGTGCCGCACCAAAGATAAAAGCAATTACAGGGCTTCTAGTTAAAGCCGAGCAACAGCAAGATAATGCTAAAAAAGAGGCTCCAAGTAATACACTACCCAAATAGCCCGTAACAATAGGGCCATAATCAGGGTCTCCGAGGTACTCAACAGTGAGCACACTTGTTCCGGTTAACAATAATGTAACCAGTAAAGGTACCAATGCAGCCAAGTACTTAGCTAACACTAACTGGCCTAAAGAGACAGGGTGAGTGAGCAGCAATTCGATAGTCCCTTGGCGGTTTTCTTCAGTCCATACGCGCATACCAATAGCTGGTACTAAAAATGCGTATAACCATGGATGCCATTTAAAAAATGCATATGCTAACGTTGCTTCTCCAGCTTCAAAAAAACCGCTTTGAACAAAAGTTAATAGGGAAGAGATGATCAAGAAGATAAAAATGAATACATATGCAATCGGAGCATGAAAGTATCCGCCAACCTCTCGCCCAACAATTGCCCACATCACTGACAGAAAATCTTTCATAGCTCATCTCCTCGGCAGTGCGTTCCATATGAAGTCATGGTTCTAAATGCCAACTCCAAGCTCCCCTGATCTTGTCTTAGCTGTAATAGCTTCATTTTCTCTTCAACAACCAGTTGAACAACACGATGAGTTAAATCTTCTATCCCACTTAGTGTTTTATCTATCACTTTCACCCTAAGCTCATTTGAGTTCATTTCACTCATCTCGACAGCTGAAACCCCAGCCAAGATCTTCAACTTTTCTCTAAATGTCCTAAATTGCTCCACATAATCGAATCCAACCTGTAACAGTAAGTCTCCAGCTTCAGGTGTTTGAGATCTCAGTTCGGCTAAGGTGCCCGTAAACAGCTTTTTGCCCCGATCGAGCAAAAGCACATCAGTACAAACAGCATTCACCTCATCAAGAATATGAGTAGAAAGAATGATGGT
The DNA here is from genome assembly GCF_023703465.1 of Echinimonas agarilytica. Taxonomy (NCBI): domain Bacteria; kingdom Pseudomonadati; phylum Pseudomonadota; class Gammaproteobacteria; order Alteromonadales; family Echinimonadaceae; genus Echinimonas; species Echinimonas agarilytica. Next base: position 205,539 of record NZ_JAMQGP010000003.1, read on the forward strand.
TTTGTTGTGGCGAAATTCATTGATCAAGTCTCTGATTTCTTGTTTTTGGTTAGGATCGAGTCCATCCGTTGGCTCATCAAAAATGATGATGGGTGGATCGTGTAATATGCTTTGTGCTAAACAGACACGATGGCGATAGCCTTTCGATAGAGTATCGATTGCCTGATGGCGAACGCTCTGGAGAAAGCAAAGGTCAACGGCTCGATCGATTGCCTGGGTCCGTTCTCGCCCATGCAGACCGCGAACACCTGATAAATAACCCAAAAAGCCTTCCACAGACATATCTTCAAATAGTGGAGCACTTTCTGGAAGGTATCCAAGTAATCGCTTAGCTTTTTTGGGGTGTTGCCATACATCAATTCCCCCTAACGAGATGGATCCCGAGCTTGGCCGCAGAAATCCAGTAATCATTCTCATCGCAGTAGACTTACCTGCGCCATTGGGACCAATCAGCCCTAATACTTGGCCTTTCGATAAGGAGAATGAGAGGTTATTCACCGCTTTTTTGGCGCCGAATGTTCGGTTGAGCTGTTTTACTTGAATCATAGTTATGTAGCGCTTTAATTTATAAGTTATTATTGATGGCGTTATTTGAAATGAGCTGATGGAGTGCCTTAGGTAAGTTAGCGACACAGAGCTTCAAGCTCATTTCATCCACTTTGCTTAACGAAATTGGATTAGGAACCTCCATCTTGCCATTCAAAATCTTCTGGTCTTGTCGGAGTATTTTGTCGAAGATGGTCACTCCTACGAGACATTTCGTTTAGTAGTTGCTCTCGCTGTTCGAGATCTCCTAGGTCGGCACTTTCTAGCCAATCCTCAAAGCCCTCCTTATCATTCAACATAAACGTGGCACCTACCGAAATAACCGCATTCGTGCGCCTGCTCTCATCGACAACTTTATTCGCCCACTCCATCGCAACGAAACCATCATTTTTCGACGCATACTCAACGGCATAAACCTCAAGAGCATTGTCAGCACGAGCATCTCCTGGCTCCAGTGTGTGGTAAAATTGAGGAATATCTTCTGGCTTTACTACAGCCCAATGAGATAAAGCATTGGTCAACATTTGATTACGACGAGCATCGTCTTCAGGAAGATTCTTGATATAGTCGACTACTTCATAGGCTGAATCACCGGCCATCTCCTGTTTATAAAAATGATAAAGAAGAGTAGAGTTATTAAAACTCGGATTATCACGTACCCACGCTAATAGCTCTCCTCTGTTCTCTTCTGCCCAATCATTAAAGACATAACGTCCAGTTTCCTGAATTGAACCAGAGGTATCCATTGACGACAGCAATTCCATACGTTCAGGCCCGGTATAATATTGTTGAAGATGCTCTGCAACTACTTGATAAGGCAATTCAATATTATATTCCAAATTATGGCTTTCTAGTTTCTCCATAGTCCTTAGCGCTTGGAATATATCTTTCTCCAATAACTCCATCATCATCCGATCAACTTCCTTTTCATCACCAGCCTCAAAGGCTTCAATCATCCTAAGATAATCATCATCGATCAACCCAGGGTCAATGCCATGTAATTCAACCAGATTATTAATACGCTCTGATAGAGTATTATCTTGGATATGATTTCCCGATGTATGTCCGTTTTCTTTCTTATGAACATGCACAAAAACTTCTGGATGTGAAGAGAACTCCTTTTCATCTAAGCTGGTCAACTCAGCTTGTTCACGCTCCACCTCTGAGCCAACAAGCAAAACAACCAAGCCTCCCACAACTACTATTGCAGCCCCTAACCCTAATAATTTCTTGTCAATTAGCATCATGACTTACTCTTTTCTAAGTGAGGTCTCTTAGAGTTTTCCTCTGAAATATTGAACAAATTTAAGATCAACAACAGCGACTTCTCATCAATTAAGAATCCACGTTGCGCCCCTCCTTTAAAAGGCCCCATTTGTGTATCTGAAATCTGAATTGAATCTGGAACATGAATTCTGATAGTAACAGCCAGATAATCAGCATTATCAGCTATTGGCTTACTGGTGAGAGTAAGAACCGCATCAGTCAATGCGTTAGCCGGATCATGCTCTTTAGAGAGGCTTGTCTTATTTCCAATTTCAAAATCATGAATTGTCCCATCAAAATCTTCAACTCGAAATCTACGGTGATTCGACGTTCTCATTACCTCCGTTAGCGAATGACTAGGTAATACATCTGAAATATATCCTCCTTCAAAAAACATGCTAAGATTTTTAAGGAATTCAGAATCTGCCTTAAATTCTTTTAACGATCCTTCTCCCATCACTTTTCCAAATCTTGAGTTGCGATACAGGGCCCACTCATCACCTTTGTCTGAATACCCTGAAATTCTCTTAAATGCTTGAATAGGTACAACCCCTTTATTAATCCATTTTCGGGTCATTGGGACTGCTCTCATTAAGCTAGAAGAAGTTAGGAAAACTCTTTCTTCCTCACCTAAAATACGTACATATCGTCTCGCCGAAGCACGTTCACCCACGATTGAAATAAGTGGCTTGTTATCTGGGAAATCAAATTTACCCAAGATGAAAGATTGTTTGTAACCCCCTGATAAAGAAGATATTTCTACCTTTACTGCAGATGTGTTTTGATTCTCATCAGACAAAGGGTCAGCAAGCATTAGCCGAGAAAGATCATCATCAGCAACCTCAACCTCTTGGCCTCTCTGAGCTTCTTCAAGATCAGCAAGAAACCACTGTACCTTGCTTTGAAAGGCCGGATAGTCTACTGGATCCCCTACATTCCAAATTACGCCATCACGATTTAAAAAGACTGTTTCATGAATATTTGAAAGAACTATTTTATCAATATCATTAACATCCAGATCTGGAAATAATAAGCCATCGTACTCTTGAACAGGTGGATTAGAATCTTCCGAGTAACCTAGACCAAAGAGTAATGCAACCACAATCAGAATTGTGGCAATCACAGTCACATGGTAAATTGAAATTTTCATAAAATATCAGAGCGCATAATTATTTTAACTGCTAGCAAACAACACTATTTTGCTATGTAAGATTAAGTAAATGAAGTGAAGCCTGAAGGCCTCTTTCGAAGCCTTCAAAAGGCAAAAGCCAATTTATCAATTCAATTAGTAAGTAATTTTCATCCAATCAACATAAAGGTCTGGATAACGACCAGAAGGTAGGTTTGTGCCTCTCTCGACCAATTGGACAACTGACGGGCGGTTATTGAATAGAGGCCAAACGGTTCTACCTGTATTATCTTCACTGATAACAGAGGTGTATTGTAAGTTTCCATTCATATAAAACTTAACTTCCTTCGCTTTTGTGTAGTCGGCCTTATAAGTTCTATAGCTGTTTCTCCACCACTGAGTTCCAATCATTGTTTTATGGTCGCCAGTAGGGAAAGCTCCCGATGCCCAGTAATTGAAAGTATTGAAATTATTTCCTTCCGGGTATGGAGTTTCCATAATATCAATTTCATAAACATTGTTATCCATTAAGAGGTTACTTACCCACCATGCGCCCCAGTTATAGGGAGCATTCTGTGAGTTTCCGTACATAGTGACACGCGCTTCTGCAATAGCTTTAGCTTTCTTTAAGGTATTATTGGTATTAGCCCAATATGCACCACCATGAGCATAGTTACCAAGCCACTCGGATGACATACCGACAAAGCCACCAGCTCGCCAAACTGCACCGCTCCGATATGCAATTGAATACCCTAAGATATTAAAGTCTGAGTGGACTCTTTGGAAACTACCATCATCTGCACCATCAAAGTTCTCAACTATTGTAGCCGCATGAGACATAGTCACAGAAGCAAGTGAAACTGCTAATGTCAAAAATATCCTATTCAAAATTTTCATGTTATTTCTCGCAAATTTATTAATAGTAAAAATCTAAATCTAAAATATTAGATAGAGGGCAACTTTTGTTTTATATGAAAGACATATAACTTCTGAGCACACAACACGTTGTAACAACACATTAACGTTTTGTTTGCGGTACGTTTATTAGTCAGCTGTTGGTTCTCTGTCAATGAGTCAGAGCTTCAAATGGGAGCTATTGACTAGAAGTAATATTGAAATGTGATCCAGTTCTTGTTTAGTTAACATTAATCAAATAATAGTTAACAATTAATCAAGGGAGGGCTAGGCCTACTAATCTGTAGTGGCGCACTGAATTTGGCATCTGATTAGAGGTGATATGCTCACCTCGTAAACCAAACAGGTGAACCATGACAAAACGTACCAGACGAACATTTAGCCCCGCGTTTCGATTAGAAGCCGCCCAGCTTGTTGTTGACCAAAACTATTCCGTCAAACAAGCAGATGAAGCCAGAATGGAACAGGCTGCAATCTCCTGGTTGGCAAATGAAAAGCGTTTGAACGAATGGAGTATCACGTTGGACTGTCAGCCCGATGTTGAATGCTATAGCCAGCACCGCATCCATAAAAAGAGCGGCCATCATGTTCAGTTCTCCAGCGTTGATTTTCAGGGGATCTTAACGGTTGAAAACCCTGATACATTTTTTAAGAAATATCGTGAAGGGTTTGGCAGAGCCAAAGCCATGGGGTGTGGTTTGATGATGATTAGGCCAGCATAAGTTGGTTTATTGCGAATCCTGACTAGATTAGAGCCTAATTTGGATTGAATTAAGGGGCAAATTTTACTCTATGCTGGCAAGTGGAGCTGATAAGGGTCGGTAGCGCTACTTACTTAACTCACGGTTGTATTGCGCCCATAAGGACAAGGAATGTCATTTATCCCTTTAAAACCCATTCCCATCAAAGATCGGAATTCAATGAGTTAGAGCAGCAGATATACCGTACCAATGACCCCAGAGCAGATTGATATTCCGAGTTGAAAAAAAAATTTCCACTACGCTATTAACAGTACAATCACAAAAGCAGGGGAGCTCTAATGGGACCCCCATATTCAGGAAACCCACTTTACAAAGGAATGGGAACCTTATAACAGGCTTGGTAAGCATAAATATACTTGGGGATAACATTTATGCTTTCTTAGCTCAACTAGGAAAAGGTAATGAAAAAATTGAAACTTAATGGCGCAATTTTGTTGACCTTGGGTATAGCGGGCAATGCCGTCGCACAGAATGACTTCTATGCGGGGGCGAGTATCGGGCAGGCTAGCATCGATGCTTGCAGCGGTATCACCAACTGCGACGATGAGGACACCGGCTGGAAGATCTTCGGCGGTTGGGAGTTCAATTCGCACCTCGCCTTTGAGGCCGCTTGGGTGGATTTTGGTGAGGTCGATGGCTCCTTAGACGGTTCGAAAATTAGCGCCGAAGTAGACGGATGGTCACTCGCTGCGAAGGGCACGCTGCCACTCAACGACCAGTTTGGCCTGTTCGGTAAGTTCGGCATGATCATGTGGGATGTCGAAGGGGGCGGAGCTGCTTCCGGTATTGATGACGATGGCAGCGACCTTTTGTATGGGCTCGGCGCTGAATACATGTTTACAGACCAGTTCAGTATTGTAGGTGAGTGGGAATGGTATGATATAGACGAAGACGTTGATCTGTTTTCCGTCGGTGTACTGTTCAGGTTCTAATCTAATCGACGGGTGGGGCTAATTCAAATAAATGCGCTAACGCATTTATGCCCCAAAGTTTGCTAGCTCCGATTATTGATAAATCATCTACTATTAGCCTGTGCCACTTTGAGTGCAGTTTTTAGCAGTAGTGGCAGGGATCACTTTCCAATTACTCTTCACCGCCGCACAGGCGGCTTAGAAACTGCTGTAAAAAATTGAGCGTCACACCTCCGACTTCACCGCCGCACAGGCGGCTTAGAAAAAACAGGTGTTCCCCGTACCCACGGGGATGAGTCATCTTATGAATTGTTTTTTTGGTTGGCACTTCAGTGTTCTTCGCGATGCTCTTTAGGGGCGATACGCTTAGCTACCAAAGTGTGTGCTTCGTCTGCCATTTCGCGAGCGGCTTTCAATGATATCGTAGGTTAAGTTCCAAAACCCATGTTGATGCGCTTTTTGGTAAATGGGTGTCGAGAGTTTAAACCCCACTGTTGGCTGCCATTGGTGCGTACTCGAAATTGCAGGCCTTCGCCATTCGTCAAGATGTAATCTTTGTCTTTTGGGGGGCTGATTTTAACTGTTTGCCTGATAGTTTGTACTTTGCCATGGCTGCACCCAAAATTGGTATTCCAAGCCGAGCTTAGCAGATGTTTGGAATACCGAAAGGGATACTTATTGGCTGAGATACGATGAGATGAAAATATACTTAAAGAGATTTAACTTATTGAAAAAGTTAAATTATAGGCAAAAAAAAGACGCCCTAAGACGTCTTAATTCTATAATGTGGTGGAGCCGGGGGGAGTTGAACCCCCGTCCGTGAATGCGCCATCCTCGGTACTACATGCTTAGTCAATCATTACATTCGCCGGTACGCTGCGGACAGACACGCCACGCACAGACTATCCTGAATTAGATTTAATGCTTCGGCCATCAGGCATGGCGTCCACACGATCCCGTTTGGGTTTGACTATCTGAACTCCCCGTCCTACGGGCAGAGGCTAGGGCAGATAGGCTCTAGCAGGTTATTAAGCTGCTAGTGCGTAGTTTTCGTCGTTTGCGACTATTAATGTGCGGCTTTTAACGAGGCAAACCGCCCCTCGACATGCACCTAAGACTTTATCATCCCCGTCGAATCCAAAATCGGCCCCAAGGGTTTGTGTCATAGACGGGCTAAGTGTAACAGAAGTATTCCTGTGTGCGTTAGCCCCAAACGTTCGTTTGCTCAGAGATTAAACGATATGTCTATTATGCTCGCTTCATGACGCGTGATTTCTGGCGTTGCCAATCTTGATCTTTGGCACTGTCACGTTTGTCGTGAAGTTTTTTACCTTTCGCTGTTCCAATTTTTATTTTGACCCAAGGGCCTTTCCAATATAGCGATAGTGGCACAATGGTTTGGCCGCTGCGTTCAATTGCCCCTGTTAAATGGTCGAGTTCTCGACGATTTAACAGCAACTTACGAGAACGAGTGGGATCACATATCACGTGAGTGGAAGCAGCAAGTAGCGGCAAAATAGACGAACCGTACATAAAGCACTCGCCGTTTTTTACCGTGATGTAAGACTCTGCGATGTTCGCTTTGCCTTGCCGAAGTGATTTGACTTCCCAACCTTGTAGCTCAAGCCCTGCCTCAAATTCTTTTTCAATAAAGTAATCGTGACGGGCGCGTTTGTTGAGCGCAATCGTGTTGGAGCCTGATTTATCTTTTGATTTTTTCTTAGCCATAGGGCGCTTATTATACCTGCGTATTATTTGAATGCCATTAGTCTGAGCATTCAATCGTGAATTGAGCTTGTGTTACAATCATGACACTTAGTAGGTGGAGGACCAGCGTGGCGAAAGTAGACCGATTTGCATTAGTCAGTTTTAGTGCTCAGCAAATGTATGATCTTGTGAATGATGTGGCATCGTACCCAGAGTTTTTACCTGGATGTTCAGAAAGCCGTTTGTTAGACACTTCTGATAGCCATATGAAGGCTTCGTTGCGCGTGGCCAAAGGCGGCATTAGCAAATGGTTTACGACCCACAACAACCTGACTTCAAATGAATCGATTCATATGGAGTTGGTGGATGGGCCATTTAGTCATCTTAAAGGGTTATGGGAATTTACTGAGCTTGCCGAAGATGCTTGTCGGGTCAGTTTGAAATTGGATTTTGAATTCTCCAGCGGCCTACTTGGCGCTGCGTTTAATAAAGTGTTCCATCAATTAGCCAGCAATATGGTGCAAGCGTTTGTTGAGCGCGCTAAGGATGTTTACAGTGCCAAATGAAATTGCGATTGAAGTCGCATATGCCTTGCCGCTGAAGCAGACCTTGTTGAGCGTGAGTGTGCCAGAAGATTCAACCGTGAAAGACGCGATTGAAGCCAGTGGCATTTTAGACATGCATTCTGACATTGATTTGTTGGGAGACAATAAAGTGGGTGTTTGGAGTCGGGCCTGCAAATTGGACTCTGCTTTAAAAGATGGCGATCGAATTGAGATCTATCGTCCTCTCATTGCTGATCCTAAGCAGGTTCGAAAAATGCGTGCGGAAAAGGCAAAGCTTGAAGGGCGAGCAGATAAAGTCACTGGAGGGCGAGTCAATCCGAAGCGAGCTTCGAACTGACTCTGAGTCGCTATGCGTTCTTACATTTGAGGTAAGTGCGCAATAATTGGATTGGTTTTTGTGAGCTCAGCGATGGCCTCTAATTGACCTTGCAGCTCTTCTTGAGTTTCTGCTGAATCTGCAAAAACACTCACAGGCTGACCTTCAGCAGGCTGCTCTGGCCATGTCGTCACAATGTAACCGGCTTGCTCAAGTTGAATGCGAAGACGTTTCACGTTGGCTGCATTTGAAAATTCGCCAACTTTAATGGCCCACAGATCTGATTCTTTAGAAGCGGCTGGAATGACCGGAGGCTCTTCCACAACATCGCTAGACAATTCTGTGTTGTCGAAATCTGAAACGTATTCATCAATTGGAACGTTGAACTTCTCACTTGGCTCGTAATCGCCAGTGATTTCTGTGAGTAATTCATTCTCATCAAATTTTGCGACTAGACGCTTTTCAATGAGCTGCCCTTTACCGGTTTTGTATCGGTACTGGTAATTCCAATTTTTGGTGTTGAAAGCATTATTCACCATGGGAGTACCCAGAACAAACTTGACCTGTTCTTTGGTCATTCCGACTCTGAGTTTCTCAACCTGTTTCTCATCGATAAAATTACCCTGCGGGATATCAATTTTATAGACAAGGCTATTTAAAAAGCTACAACCTGGCAGGCACATAAGGCCCAGTGCAACGATTAGTACTCTAACCATTTGGGATATGACTTCTTCGTTAAATCTAAGTTGGAAGCATCATACCGAGTTCCAACTATTCCGTACACTGTCGTTCGCATATTCCGCTCACAAGATGACTATTTTTACATTGATTTTATGAATGAAAAAGTAGCTCCTGAGCATTTGCCAGCGTATGTTCGGTGATTTGTTCACCACCTAGTAGTCTCGCTAACTCCTCTACACGGCCTTTTTCATCTAGGACTTGTACCCGCGTTTCGGTTGAACTTTGTGCAATTAGCTTGTCTACAAATAGTTGGTGATGCCCACTCGCTGCTACTTGAGGTAGGTGAGTCACACAAATAACTTGGCTTTTGCTGCCAAGGCTTCGTAATAACTTACCCACAATAGAGGCTGTCTGGCCGCTAATACCCACATCAACCTCATCGAACACCAACGTTGGAGTGGTTTGGCTGTTGTGGGTAATGACCTGTATCGCAAGGCCTAAACGAGACAATTCACCACCAGATGCCACTTTACCCAATTCGCCTAACGGTTGACCGGGGTTCGTTGCCACCAATAAGCGTATATCGTCAGAACCAATAGCTGAAGGAGAGTTGGGTTGAATTTCAAATGCGATTTTGGTGTGCGGCATATTCATGCTTTGAACTTCAAACATAATGCCTTTGCATAAAGATTTACCGGCTTTTATTCGGCTATGCGTGAGTTTTAACGCCGCTTTGTGGTAGTGATCTTCAGCATCTCGAACTTGTTGCTCTAACTCTTCAAGTGTTTCAGATGGATGACCAATTAACTCCAATTCTTGAACGAGTTGCTGATGGTGGCGGCAAAGTTGCTCGGGTTCTACATGATGTTTGCGGGCCAGATCCAAGGCTTTTTTCATGCGTTGTTCTGTTTCGTTGAGTCGAACTGGGTCAAACTCAATAGAACCGCAAAAGCTCTCAAGTTCTGAAGATGCTTCATCAATCTGTATACGCGCTTCTTCTAAAATTTGCAGTGTAGGTTTGATGGATTCATCGAGCTCTGCGCACTGATGTAAATGTTGGCATACCTGATGAAGCATAGCGTCCACATTGGCGGGCTCTGCGGTTGCGAGTGACTCATGCGCTTGTTGGCCGTGTTGAAGTAAATCAACTGCATGAGAAAGGCGTTTAAAATCGAACTCTAGTTGTTCAAATTCACCTTCTTGAAGGGCAAATTCGTTAAGCTCTTCTACTTGATAACTGAGTAGTTGTAAGCGATCGCGTTGGGCATCTTGGCTGGACTGAAGCGACTTTAAATGAGATTGAACAGTTTGCCATGCTTTAAACCGTTGTGCGGTTTTTTGTAATAGATTGTCGTGCCCCGCGTATTGGTCGAGAAGCGCTTGTTGGCGTTCATTTTTAATTAAATCGAGGTGAGCGTGCTGGCCGTGAATACTAAGCAAATGCGCGCCTAGGTTTTTGAGCTGTTGAATAGGAACGGGCTGACCATTGATATAACCGCGCGACCGGCCTTCGGCGGTAATCGTGCGGCGAAGAATACACTCACCGTCTTCATTTCCTAAATCATTTTGGTCCAACCAAGCGAATGCCTGTGGAATCTCATTCACATTAAAACAAGCAGAAATATCGGTTTTATTAGCCCCAGGACGCACCATAGAAGCTTCCGCACGAGCACCAATACAAAGGCTTAAAGCGTCAAGCGCGATGGATTTACCGGCTCCGGTTTCGCCAGTGATGGTTGTCATCCCTTGTTGCCAATCTAAGCTGAGCGAGGACACTACGGCAAAATTTTGAATGGTAAGTTGCTGTAACATAATAGAACCACTGTATAAGTACTGTATGGATGAAGTTTATACAGTGTTTATACAGTGGTGCAAGTTATTTTTTATGAAGCTTTGGTGTTGCTCTAAAAGAGTTTACTGCTCCAACCTAATTTACTGCGGAGTACTTCGTAGTAGTTGTAACACCTTGGATGGACTAAACGAAGGCGGTGAGCGGCTTTGCGGATGATGATTTCATCTCCGGGCATGACTGACAATGTGACATGTCCATCACAGCTCACCATCAGCGTGTCGCTATTTTCTTCCATTACACGTAATTTAACTTCGCTATCGGCTGCGATCACGATTGGCCGCGCGCTTAATGTGTGCGGAAACATTGGAAGTAAGCAGATCGCGTCGAGATCTTGGGTTAGGATCGGGCCGCCGCCTGAAAGTGAGTAAGCGGTTGAACCTGTTGGGGTAGAGACAATCATGCCGTCGGCACGTTGCTGGAATACGAATTCGTCGTTGACCAACACCTCAAAAGCAATCATGTGGGCCACTTTTCCCGGGTGAAGCACGGCTTCATTGACGGCTGTGTTTGCACTTTTTAACTCGCCATGACGGTATACTTCAGTATTGAGTAAAAACCGGTATTCGGTCTGATAGTCACCTCGGAGTACCTGTAATAACGGGGCTTCAAAGTCTCCCGGGTTCAGATCTGTTAAAAAACCTAAATTGCCTCTGTTTACGCCCAATACCGCAACTTTAAAACGGGATAGCACACGCGCTGCACCAAGCATGTTACCGTCACCTCCGACGACAATGGCAAGGTCTGCTGCTTGTCCTATGTCGCTCAATGCCGCTGTGGCATAGGTATCATCAAAAGATGCAGCAAGGCGCTCTTCAATAATGATATTGAGGCCTTCGCGTTCTAAAACGGTCAGTAGCGCCTGAACTGTTTCGATGGCGCCAGCATGATCGGGTTTACCGATTAAGGCGATGGTTTTAAAGACTGACTCGCTCATTGGGGTGTCCATAGTAGTGGTCAACCGTCAGGATAATGCGGAACTTGTGATCGAACAAGCGATAGAAGGTCTTGAATTCCTCTTCCGGTGTACGCATATGTAAATGATGGGATTCATTGCAGTGATTTGGTATGAAGAAACTGAATGCTCGAGCAGAGCAAGTATTACAGCATCTGATTGAAGAGTTTATTCGAAGTGGCAACCCTGTTGGTTCCAAATCGTTGGCCGATCACCAAACTATCCAAGCCAGCCCCGCCACGGTGCGCAATGTGATGTCTCAGCTTGAGCGTTCTGGATTACTTATGTCGCCGCACACGTCTGCAGGCCGCATTCCCACTGAATACGGACTTCGTTTATTTGTAGATTCGATGCTCACAGCAAAGCCCTGCGACGACTGGCACAAGCCGATGCAAAATCAACTCGATTTATCCATGCCCACGCAGCAATTGTGCCGCAGTGCCAGTGATTTGTTGTCTGAAATGACACAACTCACAGGGTTTGTCATGTTGCCGCATTGCAGGAGCTCTAAACTGGCTCGCATCGAATTAGTTCAGCTTACCGAAACTCGCGTACTCGCTGTGCTTGTGTCTGATGATGGCTCGGTGCACAACCGCATGCTTCAAATGAACAGGCACTTTTCTGCCGATTGCTTGCTAGATATGACTCAGCAGTTAAACAAGTTACTGCAAACGCATGACATTGAAGAAATTCAGCAACACCTCAGCCAATGGGTAGACGCAGAAGAAGCTGCGCTTGAAGTGGGTCAGCAAGCGTTAGATTTAGCCGAACAAACGAGTCACTCCAAGCAATATCATGTGGCTGGAGAAGCGCACTTATTGGATGCCGATATTGCCAATGATGTGAGCCAAATTCGAAGTGTATTCGATGGTGTGTTACAAGCTGAAAAATTACTCGAATTGGTGGATTCTTGTTTAGATAGTGAAGGGGTCAAACTATACATTGGCAAAGAGAGTGGCATCGACTTTTTATCATCATGCTCGGTGGTCAGTTCACCTTATGCCGTTAACGGAAAAGTCGTGGGGGCTTTGGCGGTGATTGGCCCCATGAGAATGGACTACAGTCGAGTTATTCCAATGGTGGACGTGACCGCTAAGATGTTGTCATCTGCCTTAAGTTCTGTTCAGCGGTAGTTGGATCTGAGCTTGATTCGTGCTTGGAATGTAAAAAATTTATCGAATATTGGCTTCAGATCTTGAATCGACGCCAAGCGTCCCCATAATTAGCGTCAGTATATTTGACCCCATTTATAACCTCTGGAGTTGCAATGAGTGAGCAAGAGCAAAAACAACCTGAAACCGAGATTGAACAACCTGAGTTAAACGAAGCAGACACTGCCGAGGTTGAGCAAGAAACTGTAGAAGGCCCTTCAGAGCGTATTGCTGAATTAGAACGTGAGCTTGCAGCTGCCAATGCAACGATTGCCCAACAGAAAGAATCTGTTGTGCGTGCGGCCGCAGAAGTGGAGAACATTCGTCGACGTTCTGCCACAGATGTTGAAAAAGCACACAAGTTTGCATTGGAAAAGTTTGTGAATGAGCTTTTACCCGTGATCGACAATATGGAAAGAGCACTCTTGGTTGCAGACCGTGATCAAGAAGCATTGAAGCCGATGATCGAAGGTGTGGAACTGACCTTAAAGAGTTTCACCGATGGTGTGGTGAAGTTTGGTGTGGAAGTGATTGACCCTCAAGGTGAAGCTTTTAATCCAGATTTGCACCAAGCAATGTCGATGCAAGAGTCAGCGGAAATGGCTCCTAATACTGTGATTGCGGTGATGCAAAAAGGCTATCAGCTCAATGGGCGTTTGTTGCGTCCAGCAATGGTCATGGTCAGCAAAGCTGCACCTACGGTAGATACCAACGCATAATCGCGTTTTATCAACGAATAAATGTTAGGTCGCTCACAGAGCGGCCTTTTTTATACCTGAAAAACAGATGACTCAAAGTTAATCGTTAAATTCGTCACAGAAATTTATTTGCTGGAACAATATTTTGTTACCGGTAACGTTGGCGGTTGGGTTTGTTTTTTGTAGCACGACCGAAGTCTTTTAAAGCTCTTTCCATAGTGATCATGAAGAGTCATGTGCGAAAGAGGTGGTTTCTGGGGAAACGAATGTCTTTGTATTCATCTAAAACATTGTGGTTAACGGCGGCGCTAACGCTTGCTGGTTGCGGCGGCGGTTCTTCGTCTAGTGAAAAGCAAGTTTCGTCAGGTGACGATTCGCCACCGATAAATGCCACTCCCGAAGTGCCTCAAACGCCAGAGCAGGAACCAAGAAACACATACGAACCAGAGGATGGTAAAGTTTTATTCTTCATTGGCCAAGATAATGAAGGAGTCGGTGGGAACCAAAATATCGAGGCCCCGCAGGAAAAGTGGTCTGGTTATCTAAATACCGAAGCGCCAAAGGCCGCAGGGATCACCAGTTACATCTCCTTGGTAGACAGCTCTAGCAATCCGTCTGCGAATGTTCCTCAGGGGAAGATGATTGCAGGTTTATTCAACAAAACGAACTATGGCGCAGGGCCTGTTTGCTTACAATGTTATTTAGACAGCCCTGATATTGATTGGAGCGATACACTGGTTCATTTATCCATTTGGTATGCCGACGGCAGTGCGGGCGATATTGCTCAAGGCGAGCGTGATCATATCATTGCAGAGCTTGCTGAGTTCTTAGCCATATATCCAAACATCAAATTTTTTATTCGACCGGGCTATGAATTTGAGTTTCAGTATCAGCAACAAGGCGTGAGTAGCCAAGACTATATTGGCGCATTTCAGCGAATTGTTTCAGGCTTAAGAGAGGCCGGAGTGGGTAACTTTGTATCAGTGTATTCGGGAGCCAGCGCGTTTACATCAATTGACAATTGGCAACAGTATTACCCTGGTGATGACTATGTAGACTGGTTGGGCTATTCGTTTTTTGAAGCGAACACAAATCCAACAACGCAAGCAGGGGGGCTAGCGTTTGCTCAGCAGGCTCAAAAACCGGTGATGATAGCAGAGGCTTGTTTACATGATGTGGCCATTAATCAAGCCAATGGTGAAGATGTTTGGAATGAATATTTTGTAAGTTTGTTGCAACACATTGGTGATCATCCAGAAACCATTAAGGCACTGGCATATATCAATACAGATTGGAGAGCACACAGCCTGTGGCAAACAAATCCGTATTGGGACGGTACTGACAGCCGCATTCAAAATTCAGACTATATACTTCAGCAATTTCAAAGTAGCTTTAGCACCGCCCAATTTCTCACCGCTGACGATGATGTGTACGACGCTCTCAACTAAGTGTTATCGAAATTGATTGCTATCTGGGTAGTACTCCATATCGATACTACCCATTTTCACTTTCAATGCTGACTTTGGAATATCACAGCTCGAACAAAGTGAGTCCAGAGAATTATATTCATCTCTTAACTTCATGTTCACCATGCTGAGCAGCATAAATGCATCCATAGTATCGAGCTGACGCTTAGACAGTTGCATAACTACTCCCCTCCGTGGTTCAGATTAATAGTAATACGAAATTGGGATAATGTGCAGAAAGTAACCGATAAAACCTCGATTTCTTCTAGGCTAAGATACGACAACTGATTCAGGGCAGATCAGTCTGATACCATGTAAAAAATTTTTGAGTGCGCTCAACAGAATTAAGTGAACCTTCGATGACATCTTCAAAATCAATTTCTAGCGGTATTTATCAGCACTATAAAGGCAGTCGATATGAAGTAATTGACGTGGTGCGGCATAGTGAAACGGAAGAATATCTTGTGCTTTATAAACCACTATACGGAGAACAAAAGCTATGGGTTAGGCCGTTTGATATGTTTGTTGAGTCGGTTGAGGTTAACGGTGAGATGAAGCCACGGTTTGCCTTTTTAGAGGCTGAATAACGTTTAAAAGGTGTTTTTTGAAGAAAAATGTAACTTTTTTTGGGGATCTCGGTTGAAATGCTTTTGCCCGCCCCAATTTACTTTTTCAACAGACAACTGATGTAACGTTTTTCGGAGATTGACCCCATGGGCAAGATCATAGGTATTGACCTCGGTACTACCAATTCATGTGTCGCTGTATTAGACGGCGGCAAGGCTCGTATTCTTGAAAATGCAGAAGGCGACCGTACTACTCCTTCTATTATCGGCTACACCGATGATGGCGAAGTGCTTGTCGGCCAATCTGCTAAACGTCAGGCAGTGACAAACCCACAGAATACTTTGTTTGCAATTAAGCGTCTTATTGGACGTCGTTTCGAAGACAAAGAAGTTCAGCGCGACATTGACTTAATGCCATACAAAATTGTGAAGGCAGACAATGGCGACGCTTGGGTTCAAGTTCGTGACGAAAAAATGGCTGCGCCACAAGTATCTGCAGAAATTCTGAAGAAAATGAAGAAAACTGCAGAAGACTTTTTAGGTGAAGAAGTCACAGCCGCTGTAATTACAGTGCCTGCATACTTCAACGATTCACAACGCCAAGCAACGAAAGATGCAGGTCGAATTGCTGGCTTGGAAGTGAAACGTATTATTAACGAACCAACGGCTGCCGCACTCGCTTATGGCATGGACAAAAAGCAGGGTGACAACATCGTTGCTGTTTATGACCTCGGTGGTGGTACGTTCGATATTTCTATTATTGAAATTGACGAAGTAGACGGTGAGCACACCTTCGAAGTACTCGCAACCAATGGTGATACGCACCTAGGTGGTGAAGATTTCGATAGCCGCGTTATCAACTACTTGGTTGAAGAATTTAAGAAAGAGCAAAACTTCGACTTGCGCCAAGATCCATTGGCAATGCAACGTCTGAAAGAAGCTGCTGAAAAAGCTAAGATCGAGCTGTCTTCTGCACAACAAACAGAAGTGAACCTACCTTACATCACTGCTGATGCAACAGGTCCAAAACACTTAGTTGTGAAAATGACACGTGCGAAATTAGAATCTTTGGTTGAAGATTTGGTGAAGCGCTCTTTAGAGCCATTGAAGGTCGCATTGGCTGACTCTGATTTGTCAGTGAGCGAAATCAATGACGTTATTTTGGTGGGTGGCCAAACACGTATGCCAGCGGTTCAAAAAGCTGTTACAGAATTCTTTGGTAAGGAGCCACGTAAAGATGTGAACCCTGACGAAGCTGTAGCAATGGGCGCTTGTGTACAAGGTGGTGTTTTAGCCGGTGACGTGAAAGACGTATTGCTTCTTGACGTGACTCCGCTAAGCCTTGGTATTGAAACCATGGGTGGTGTAATGACTCCGGTCATTAAGAAAAACACAACCATTCCGACTAAAGAGAGCCAAACGTTCTCAACTGCGGAAGACAACCAATCAGCGGTTACGATTCACGTGTTGCAAGGTGAGCGAAAGCAGGCTTCTGTGAACAAATCTTTGGGACAATTCAATCTTGAAGGTATTGCTCCAGCGCAACGTGGTACGCCTCAAATCGAAGTTATTTTCGATATTGATGCAGATGGTATCTTGCACGTATCTGCAAAAGATAAGAACACAGGCCAAGAGCAAAATATCACGATTAAAGCCTCATCGGGTTTGAGTGATGACGAAGTTGATGCAATGGTTCGCGACGCAGAAGCGAATGCTGATGCCGATGCCAAGTTTGAAGAGCTTGCGCAAGCACGTAACCAAGCGGATGCCCTTGTTCATGCAACACGTAAGCAAGTTGAAGAAGCCGGTGACGATTTGCCAGCAGATGACAAAACAGCCATTGAAGCTGCATTGACTGAACTTGATACGGCTGCCAAAGGCGACGACAAAGAAGTGATTGATGCGAAAACTCAAGCATTGATGGAAGCTTCGTCTAAGTTGATGGAAATTGCTCAGGCAAAAGCTCAAGCGCAACAATCAGCGGATGCGGGCGGTGCTCAGCAAGAGCAAGCTCAACCGCAAGATGATGTAGTTGACGCCGAGTTTGAAGAAGTCAAAGATGACGACAAAAAGTAATTTTACTTTTTGATTTGAAAGTTCAACGCGGACGTTAGCGCAAGCTTCGTCCGCGTTCGTATTTGCACGAAGGTTATTGCAGAAGATGTCAAAGCGAGATTATTACGAAGTATTGGGTGTTGGACGAGACGCGAGCGATCGCGACATCAAAAAGGCGTATAAGCGTCTTGCGATGAAGTACCATCCAGACCGAAATTCTGGTGATGAAAACACCGAAGAACAGTTCAAAGAGCTGAAAGAGGCTTATGAAGTGCTTTCGGACTCGCAGAAGAAAGCAGCCTATGATCAATACGGGCATGCAGCATTCGAACAAGGCCAAGGTGGCTTTGGTGGTGGGGCTGGTGCGGGTGATTTTGGTGATATTTTCGGAGATGTCTTTGGTGATATTTTCGGCGGTGGTGGCGGAAGACGTCGCGGTCCACAGCGTGGGGCTGACTTACGCTACAACATGGAATTGACGCTAGAAGAAGCCGTTAAAGGCATCAAGAAAGAAATTAAAATTCCAAGTTGGGTTAGCTGTGAACCATGCGATGGTTCAGGTGCTAAGAAAGGAACCAAGCCTCAAACTTGTGGAACCTGTCATGGTACTGGTCAAGTTCAAATGCGCCAGGGCTTTTTTGCCGTACAGCAAACATGTCCAACGTGTAAAGGCCAAGGTCAAATCATTAAAGATCCATGTGGAGAGTGTCACGGCCAAGGTCGTAAGCAAACCACTAAAACCTTGTCTGTTTCGATTCCAGCGGGCGTAGACAACGGCGATCGTATTCGTTTAGCCGGTGAGGGTGAAGCCGGTGAGCCGGGTGCACCAGCGGGTGATTTATACGTTCAAATGCACGTGGCTGAGCATCCTATTTTTGTCCGTGATGGCTCGAACCTGTATTGCGATGTGCCAATTAGCTTTACTCAAGCTGCATTGGGTGGCGAGATTGAAGTGCCCACTTTAGATGGTCGCGTTAATCTCAAGATTCCAGCTGAAACTCAAACGGGTCGTATGTTCCGTATGCGCGGTAAAGGCGTTAAGTCTGTTCGTGGTGGCGGTCTGGGCGACTTGATGTGTAAGGTTGTGATTGAAACACCTATCAAGCTCAATGAAAAACAACGTCAGTTGCTTGAAGAGTTTGAAGAGTCGATGGGCGAAAGCTCTCATCGTCCGAAAGCAACGGGCTTTCTCGATGGCGTGAAGAAGTTCTTTGATGACTTAGCTAAGTAATATTCTTTACCTCATAAAAAACGCAGGCCTGAGCCTGCGTTTTTTTATGTCTGATATTCGTTGCTGTTAAAGTCACGAATGTAGATGAATCACCATTATTGTTGCATTACCGCGGGGTTTGGTAGCGCCGTGACACGATATGTACTGCCTTGACTTAATAGTTTGACGCTATCGCCAATACGAATGGGAATTTCATTTTCAGCAGATGCTTGTACCACTGAAATGACTTTACCGTTTTCCAAGCGAATGGTGTATTCAATAGCTTGTTGACGAGTCATACTTTCTTCTGCAGCCGCTCCTACAGCAGCACCGGCAATTGCACCCACAACTGTCGCGATATCTTTGCCTTTACCCCCACCGACTGCCGAACCCGCAACACCACCAAGTGCACCACCTGCAACAGTTCCTGCGCCTGATTTAGTTCCCTCGATATTGACCGTTTGCATGTCTAATACTTGGCCAATTTGAACTTGCTGGACTTTGCGCGCTTCATTTCGTGAATAGTCTTGCCCTGTTTGGCTTGATGGTACGCAGCCCGCAATGAGTGCTGTTGTTGCAACAATTGCAATGCTTATCGATTTCATGTGAGTTACCTTTTCCATGCTGTACTCAAAGTAAAAGTTATTTTGCTTATCAGTACACTGTAGTGTGTTGAACCAGCAGCCTTCAACTTTAATGAGCTGATTATTTGTAACAATATTCTACCGCACCGATCGACAACAAAAATTTTTTTACTCAATTTGTTTGATCTGACATTCTCGCACCCGCAAGGTTTTAACATTGAGTCAAACTGATACAATTACTGTTAATAAGTGAGTTATAGAGAATTACAGTGATGAAACGGAATTTTAAACAATATGGTGTTGCAGCAATGCTGTTGAGCTTAGCCGCGTGTTCGTCATCGCCCACGGGACGTTCGCAATTGGCCTTTCAGAATGAAGGTGAGATGGCCTCTATGGGCGCTCAATCGTTTGAGCAATTAAAGCAAAAAGAAAAAGTGTCGACGGATACGAATCTGAATAATTATGTTCAGTGTGTTGCAAAAAACATTGTCCAAAATGTACCTGCTAGTTATGGCTACGAGCCTGCTGCATGGGAAGTTGTTGTATTCGATAGCGATCAGGTCAACGCATTTGCATTACCGGGTGCCAAAATTGGTGTGTACACAGGTTTACTTAAAGTGGCACAAAATCAAGATCAACTGGCGGCGGTAATCGGGCATGAAGTCGGGCATGTCATGGCCAAGCATTCGAATGAGCGAATGAGTACACAAATCTTAGCGGGCGTGGGTATGGCAGCCGCAGGTGTCGCATTGAGTGATGTTGACAATAAAGGTGCTTATCTTGCTGTGCTTGGGCTTGGTGCAACTTATGGCCTTATTTTGCCATATAGCAGAGTTCACGAATCTGAAGCTGATATGATTGGCCAAGAACTGATGGCAGAGTCGGGTTTTGATCCTGCAGAGGCGGCCGAACTATGGCGAAATATGGCAAAAGCTTCCGGGGGCAATGCGCCGCCAGAGTTGGCCTCGACTCACCCCTCGCCTCAGACTCGCATTAATGATTTGACGGCAGGAGTTGTTCACTACAACCAAGTTTACAAACAAGCGCAAGCGAATGGTAAAGTGCCAAACTGTAAAAAATCAAGCTGAAAGTAATGATACTAAGCTGACTCAAAATGCAAAAAGCCTGCTTATATAAGCAGGCTTTTTATTTGGGGGTGATTTGGATTATTGGTGCGTTGGCTTCTTCATCCCTCGTCCAGCAGCAATGCTGATTGATGATGTCACTAGTAACAGCATCACATAATAACTGTGACCCACCACATTCATGGGTGTGATAGCAAAGGTCGACCCGAGCAGCAGCGCTTGAGCTCCCCAAGGGATCATACCTTGACTTATACAGCTAAAAATATCGAGTAAGCTGGCGCTTCGTTTCGGAGATACTTTTTGTTCTTGAGCTATATTGCGAGCAACATCACCACACACAATAATCGAAACCGTATTGTTGGCCGTGCAACAATTCGTGATGCCTACCATACTAGCCAAGGCTGCTTCAGTTGCTTTTGGGTTGTGGGCTCCTTGGTTCGCCTTCGATAACTTCTTCACCAAGCCACGACACAGCTGGGTTATGTATGCCAATCCACCTTGAACCTTAATGAGTTGGCTCAATCCTCCTATCAGCATCGACAGAATGAAAATTTCCTGCATGTTTTGAAAGCCAGCATAAATGTCTTTACTGAATTGGAGTACTTCATAGCCTTGGTTAAACATGCCAATAAGGCCCGCCATCACAATGCCAATGGTAAGTACAACAAATACATTTATGCCCGCCACCGCTAATATCAAGATGGTCAAGTAGGGAAGCACTAGTAACCATTGTGTAGGCTCTGTTGGTGTGGGGGCTGTATCGGGTTGCAGCACGTAAAACAAAATCACAGCAAGTAAAGCTGCAGGCAAAGCGATATGAATGTTCTCTCGGAATTTATCTTTCATTGCACAGCCTTGAGTTCGTGTGGCAGCAATGGTGGTATCCGAGATGATCGACAAGTTGTCGCCGAACATAGCGCCACTTAAAACCGTTCCGGCCATCAGCGCTTTGTCGATGCCTGCGGTATCTGCAATTCCTAATGCCACAGGAGCAATGGCCGCAATGGTGCCCATTGATGTGCCCATCGCGGTGGCAACAAATGCTGCAATCAAAAAGATACCGGGCAGAATAAATTGCTCCGGTATCATCGTCAGTCCTAAGTTCACTGTGGCGTCAACGCCGCCAGTGGCTTTCGCAACCGATGAAAATGCACCTGCTAATAAGTAAATCAAGCACATGGTGATGATGGTGTTTTGGCCAACCCCACTCATAAATTCATTCAGTGTTTTGGTCAGAGGTGCTCTATGTAGCCATATCGCTAGAATAATCGCAGGTAAAATGGCCACAGGT
Source organism: Echinimonas agarilytica (assembly GCF_023703465.1). NCBI lineage: Bacteria > Pseudomonadati > Pseudomonadota > Gammaproteobacteria > Alteromonadales > Echinimonadaceae > Echinimonas > Echinimonas agarilytica. Next base: position 227,247 of record NZ_JAMQGP010000003.1, read on the forward strand.
GCTGGGAGCTGGTAGAACGCAAACTCTATATTCATCTGCGTGAGCACAAAACCCGTGCCGACAAACAACGCTAAAAATAATGCGAAAGGGAGCAGGGCGATAGCGCTAGGCTTGGGGGATTGTTGATGGTCTGTTGGCATAAAGCAGGTCTCAAAATGTGATTGTTTTATTGTGGGCTCAAGTAGCCAGCCGCTTGGTTACTGACAGGCCAAAATCGAATAGGTTCACAATATATAGATTACTCAATGCGATACAACTAAAGCACGTGTATTGATTTAGTTACATTTACGCTTAAAAAAATCGTATTTCTAGCTAGAACATTCGCAAATGCCTACTAGACTTAGACGCGATATCCACCAAAGCAGTGGATATTTATAAAAGGATCAGCAACTTGGCCTGTCAATGGTCCTTGATAATGCAAAAAAGGCTTAAAACAATAATAGTGCGCAGCACATAAAAGGCTAATCTTGCAGGCCAGCGATTTATCGCTGGCCTTTTTTATGTCCATTTCATCTCTGTCACCTATTTCTATTGGCTTTTTTGTAGTCAAATCAGTAAAGTTAGGCGCCGAAAAAACACAACAAAGGATAGAATTCATGAGCAATCAAGTTAGAGTCGCCATTGCAGGTTGTCAGGGTCGTATGGGCAAGACACTTCTGGAAGTGACTCAAGACAAACCATTTGTCACCTTGGGAGCTGCTTTTGAACGCGCAGAAAGTCCATTTGTTGGAATCGATGCCGGTGAGCTTGCTGGTGTTGGTAAACTTGATGTTGTAGTGACCGCAGGATTGGAAGGCTTGGAGGACAAGGTTGATGCAGTGATCGACTTTACCGTTCCTGAAGCGACCTTGGCTAATTTAGAGTGGTGTCGCAAACACGGCAAAAAGTTAGTGATTGGTACCACTGGTTTTAGCGACGCACAAAAAGCTCAAATTGAGCAAGCAGCATCTGAAACGGCTGTGATGATGGCGCCCAATATGAGCGTTGCTGTGAACTTGATGTTCAAACTTCTTGAGCAAGCCGCGAAAGTGATGTCGGACCACGATATCGAAATTGTTGAAGCACACCATCGTTTTAAAAAGGATGCTCCATCAGGGACGGCTCTAAAAATGGGGGAAGTGATTGCCGACACACTCGGCCGCGATCTCAATGAATGCGCAGTGTATGGCCGAGAGGGAATTACTGGCGAACGTGACCCAAAGACCATTGGTTTTGCAACGGTTCGTGCAGGAGACATCATTGGTGAGCATACTGCAATGTTTGCCGATATTGGTGAGCGCCTTGAAATTACTCACAAGTCTTCAAGCAGAGCGACGTACGCAAATGGCGCAATGCGTGCTGCAAGTTGGCTCATGGACAAAGAAACCGGCTTGTACGACATGCATGACGTACTCGGATTAAAGTAATATTTCATCTGTTTTCTACTATTTTCCGATGAAATTTAAATGAAAGCTTTATTATTAGAGGTTTTTTAAATTCTTAATGGACTGAAAGGCCAATTTGAACTAGAATGCGTCCAATTTGCCAACACCTAGGCAAAGAGGGATATATAGGATCATTTTGGCTTTAACGAGCTGCCTATATTGAGTTTAACAGCTGACCACAACCAGTGGAGGTTATCTTGACTAAGGCTGCCCTCTTGGTACTCGAAGACGGTACTATTTTTCGCGGCACATCAATTGGCGCGAACGGTACTGCAACCGGTGAAGTCGTTTTCAACACTTCAATGACCGGCTATCAAGAAATTCTTACAGATCCATCTTATGCACGTCAAATTGTCACCCTAACGTACCCGCACATCGGTAATACAGGTACAAACTCGGAAGACGAAGAATCCAATGCCATCTGGGCAAAGGGGCTTGTTATTCGAGACTTACCGATTATTGCGAGCAACTTCCGAAGCGAAGAAACTCTTAGCGAGTACCTGAGCAAACGAAATGTTGTGGGTATTTGTGACATCGATACTCGCAAACTCACCCGCATTCTGCGCGAAAAAGGCGCTCAATCAGGTTGTATTGTTGCAGGCGACTCGCTCGATGAAGCATACGCGCTTGCTGAAGCTCAAGGTTTTCCAGGTTTGAAAGGCATGGACTTAGCGAAAGAAGTGACTACTTCTGACGTTTACTCCTGGACGGACAGCACTTGGGAGCTTGGAAAGGGTTTTAGTGAACTCGGCGATAACGAGAAGTTTCACGTTGTAGCATACGATTTTGGTGCCAAACGCAATATTTTGCGCATGTTAGTTGAACGCGGTTGTCGTTTAACGGTTGTTCCAGCTGAAACTCCTGCTGAAGAAGTGTTGGCATTGAACCCCGATGGGATCTTTCTATCGAACGGCCCAGGCGACCCTGAACCGTGCGATTACGCCATTGCTGCGATTCAAACATTCCTCGAAAAAGATATTCCTATTTTTGGAATTTGTCTGGGTCATCAACTTCTGGCGCTTGCGAGCGGTGCAAGCACTGTGAAAATGAAGTTTGGTCACCACGGAGCAAACCATCCGGTGAAAGATCTTGACCGAGATGTTGTGATGATTACTGCACAAAACCACGGTTTTGCAGTAGACGAAGATACGTTGCCTGCAACACTTCGCACCACTCATAAGTCTCTGTTTGATGGTTCTTTACAAGGTATTCATCGCACTGATAAGCCTGCGTTTAGCTTCCAGGGACACCCTGAAGCAAGCCCCGGCCCACACGATGCAGCACCTTTGTTCGACCATTTTATTGATTTGATGCAGGCGCGTGCCTGAGAACTGCAGCGAGATTCTGAATCATGCCAAAACGCACTGATATCAAAAGTATTCTTATTTTAGGCGCTGGCCCGATTGTCATCGGCCAAGCCTGTGAGTTCGATTACTCTGGCGCACAAGCGTGTAAAGCTTTGCGAGAAGAGGGGTACCGCGTGGTACTCGTGAACTCGAACCCAGCAACTATTATGACTGACCCAGAGATGGCCGATGCAACATACATCGAACCCATTGCCTGGGAGGTTGTTGCTAAAATTATCGAAAAAGAGCGGCCAGATGCAGTGCTCCCGACTATGGGTGGCCAAACTGCATTGAACTGTGCGCTCGACTTGGACCGTCATGGCGTGTTGGAAAAATTCAACGTCACCATGATCGGTGCAACTGCTGATGCCATTGATAAAGCCGAAGACCGTAATCGCTTCGATAAAGCGATGAAGTCCATCGGTTTAGAAACACCAAATGCTGAAATCGCGCATAGTAACGAAGAAGCTCACGATGTATTAAGCCGCATTGGTTTCCCTTGTATTATTCGTCCGTCATTTACGATGGGTGGTACAGGTGGTGGTATCGCATACAACATCGAAGAATTTGATGAAATCTGTACGCGTGGACTCGACTTGAGCCCCACCAATGAATTACTGATCGATGAGTCGCTTATCGGTTGGAAAGAGTACGAAATGGAAGTTGTTCGTGACAAGAACGACAACTGCATTATCGTCTGTGCAATTGAGAACTTTGACCCGATGGGCGTTCACACCGGTGATTCAATCACGGTGGCTCCAGCACAAACTCTAACGGATAAAGAATACCAAATTATGCGAAATGCCTCGATGGCGGTTTTGCGTGAGATTGGTGTTGAAACCGGCGGTTCAAATGTTCAATTTGGTGTGAACCCTGCGGATGGTCGCATGGTCATCATTGAAATGAACCCACGTGTAAGTCGCTCTTCAGCGCTGGCTTCGAAAGCAACGGGCTTCCCGATTGCGAAAATCGCGGCAAAGCTTGCTGTGGGTTACACGCTGGATGAATTGGCAAATGATATTACAGGTGGTGCGACTCCTGCGTCGTTTGAACCTGCAATTGACTACGTTGTGACTAAGATTCCTCGCTTTAACTTTGAAAAGTTTGCCGGAGCGAATGATCGTCTCACCACTCAAATGAAGTCTGTTGGTGAAGTTATGGCCATCGGCCGCAACCAGCAAGAGTCGTTGCAAAAAGCATTGCGTGGTCTTGAAGTGGGTGCCAATGGATTTGACCCTATTGTTGCGTTGGATGATCCCGATGCAAAAGCCACGATTACGCATGAATTAAAAGAAGCAGGTGCCGAGCGTATTTGGTACATCGCTGATGCATTCCGCCATGGTTTCACCGTTGATGACGTGTTCGAATTGACCAAGGTTGACCGTTGGTACTTGGTACAAATCTTCGAAATCATCGAACTGGAAACCCAAGTCGCAGAAGCGGGTCTATCGGGTCTGAATGCTGAGTTACTGCGTCAGCTAAAACGTAAAGGTTTTGCTGACGCTCGCTTGGCTGTATTGCTTGGCGTGTCAGAAAAAGAAGTGCGTAAGCTGCGTCATAAGCAAGGCATTGTGCCGGTTTACAAACGTGTAGATACCTGTGCTGCAGAATTTTCTACTAGCACGGCATACATGTACTCTTCTTATGATGAAGAGTGCGAAGCGAATGCGTCTGATAAAGATAAGATCATGGTTCTTGGCGGCGGTCCAAATCGTATTGGTCAAGGAATCGAATTTGATTACTGTTGTGTTCACGCTGCGTTAGCAATGCGCGAAGACGGTTACGAAACCATCATGGTGAACTGTAATCCAGAAACAGTATCAACTGACTACGACACTTCAGATCGCTTATATTTTGAACCTGTAACGCTTGAAGACGTGCTTGAAATTGTGCGTGTTGAAAAGCCAAAAGGCGTAATCGTCCAATACGGTGGACAAACACCTCTGAAACTTGCGCGTGCGCTAGAAGCCGCTGGTGTTCCGGTGATTGGAACGAGCCCAGATGCAATTGACCGTGCAGAAGACCGTGAACGTTTCCAACAAGCGGTAGAGCGTTTAGGCTTGAAACAGCCTGAAAACTCAACAGTAACAACGATGGAAGATGCGGTACGCGATGCTGAGCGTATTGGCTATCCGTTGGTTGTTCGTCCTTCGTACGTACTCGGTGGTCGAGCAATGGAAATTGTATACGACGAAATCGATTTGCGTCGTTACTTCACTGAGGCTGTATCCGTTTCAAATGAATCTCCAGTATTGCTTGATCGTTTCTTAGATGATGCGATTGAAGTGGATATCGATGCGATTTGCGATGGCGAGCAAGTTGTCATTGGCGGCATCATGGAGCACATCGAACAAGCCGGCGTTCACTCAGGTGACTCAGCATGTTCATTGCCTCCGTATACCTTGGGTGCTGACATTCAAGCGGTGTTGCGCGAACAAGTCTCCAAACTCGCATTTGAGTTGGGCGTGATTGGCCTGATGAACACTCAGTTTGCGATTAAAGACAACGAAGTTTACTTAATCGAAGTAAACCCTCGTGCTGCGCGAACTGTGCCTTTCGTATCAAAAGCGACAGGTATTCCGCTGGCGAAAGTTGCTGCTCGTGTTATGGCTGGCCGCTCTCTTGCTGAGCAAGGTGTCACTGAAGAGATTATTCCTCCGTACTATTCGGTCAAGGAAGTTGTATTGCCATTCAACAAGTTCTTGGGTGTTGACCCAATTCTTGGTCCAGAAATGCGCTCTACAGGTGAAGTGATGGGGGTTGGCGAAACGTTTGCTGAAGCATATTCAAAAGCTCAGTTAGGCTCGGTCAAAGATGTACCGAAACAAGGCCGTGCTTTATTGTCTGTTCGCCCTGGTGATAAAAAACGCGTTGCAGAACTGGCAAAGCAGTTAATTGCCCTGGGGTATGAGTTGGACGCAACACGCGGAACCGCGACTATTTTGGCTCAAGCTGGTATTGAAGTTCGAGCGGTGAATAAGGTTCAAGAAGGCCGTCCTCACATTCTCGACCGTATTAAGAACAGCGAATATTCATACATTGTGAATACCACTGAAGGTCGTCAAGCGATTGAAGATTCTAAAGTACTTCGTCGCGGGGCATTGCAGCATAAAGTGAATTACACCACAACATTGAATGGTGCATTTGCTGCCTGCATGGCCCACTCTGCTGATCCGAGTGAACACGTTCGTTCTGTGCAAGAGTTGCATGAGCAAATAGAGAGTTAATCAAACTCAAGATGACCTGACCGGAAATTCGTATTAGAATGTTCGGCTAGGCTGATTCAGAACCGTCTCTTAGCCGACTAAGAGGCGGTTTTTTTTGCCAACTGATTAACTGATTAACCGATTAAGTGTGGTAATTCATCGAATGAAAATTCCAATGACTGTGCATGGCGCAGAGAGCCTGCGTGAAGAACTTGAGTATCTAAAGGGAACTCGTCGTCCAACGATCATCCAAGCAATTGCAGATGCGCGCGAGCACGGCGATTTAAAAGAAAATGCTGAATACCATGCTGCGCGTGAGCAGCAGGGATTCTGTGAAGGCCGTATTCAAGAAATTGAAGCGAAGCTTTCAAACGCCCAAGTGATTGACGTAAGTAAAATGGAAAATACGGGTAAAATTATTTTTGGTACCACCGTCCTATTGTTAAACCTTAGCACTGATGCTGAAGTGACCTATCGGATTGTGGGAGACGATGAAGCCGATCTCAAACAAAACTTAATTTCCGTGAATAGCCCTATTGCTCGAGGACTCATCGGTAAAATGGAAGGCGACGAACTCGTCGTGTCTACACCCGGTGGCGACGTTGAGTTTGAAGTGTTGTCGGTTGAATATAAGTAGTACCGATATCTAGCATAAAAAACCGGCAATGCCGGTTTTTTATCAATGCGAATCTTTCAAACATTAGGCTTTGGGTAATGTTATTACGCCGTCAGGTTTATTCATGAACAACACGGCTGTTTTACCAATGATCTGAACCAGCAAACATCCAGTTTCTCGTACGATTGCATCACAAATAGCCTGCCGCTCTTCTCGGTCTTCGCCCAAAACTTTCACTTTGATAAGTTCGTGGTGATCAAGCGCTATTTCAATTTCGGCAATGACGCCTTCAGTGAGGCCATTATTGCCGAGCAATACCACTGGTTTTAGTGGATGTGCTTGGGCTTTGAGGAAGTTTTTTTGTTTGTTGCTCAGTTGCATCATTAAGTTTCTTTTTGAAATGACTTGAATTCCCCCTAGTTTACCTCCATGTGAGGGAATACTGGTAACTAAAGATCGAAATTACCCATGAGTGGCAAAAAACGAAGTTCGAGCAGTACACGTTGGTTGCAAGAACATTTTGAAGACAAATACGTGAAAGAAGCTCAAAAACAAGGACTTCGTTCACGTGCTGTATTTAAGCTCGACGAAATACAGAAAAAAGACAAAATTATCCGCTCCGGTAACACCGTGGTTGATTTAGGTGCTGCGCCTGGCGGTTGGTCTCAATTCTGTGTGACGCAAGTAGGACAGAGTGGGCGAGTGATTGCCTGCGATATCTTAGACATGGATTCCATTGCGGGTGTTGAATTTTTGAAAGGCGACTTTCAAGAAGAAGCAGTACTCAATGCATTACTCAAACGCGTTGGTGATTCCAAAGTCGATGTTGTGTTATCGGACATGGCTCCTAATATGGCCGGTAACCCCAGTGTTGATCAGCCTCGACGTATGTATTTGGTTGAGCTTGCACTAGACATGTGCCATCAGGTATTGGCACCAAATGGAAATTTTGCGGTCAAAGTTTTTCAAGGTGAAGGTTTTGATGATTACTTAGATGATATTAGAAAAGCATTCAAAACCGTTCGAATACGTAAACCAGATTCTTCTAGAGCACGTTCAAGAGAAGTGTTCATAGTAGCGACCGGTTACAAACTAAGGTAATCTTCAGTAAGAAAGATTGCTGTAAACAGAATAAAAAAGCTGAGAGAGGAAAACTCCTTTGAGTGATATGGTGAAAAATCTAATACTTTGGTTAGTCATCGCAGTGGTGTTGATGTCGGTGTTCCAAAGTTTTTCACCCGGTGAGTCGGCCAAAGGGCAGATGGATTACACCGGTTTCGTGCAGGATGTGCGTCGTGGCGATATTCGTGAAGTCACAATTGATAACCAGACCATTAGTGGTGTTCGCCGCAGCGGAGAGCCGTTCGAAACGATCATGCCATTCTATGATCGCGATTTAATGAACGACTTGGTAAAGCAAAACGTCAAAACTTTCGGTAAGAAACCTGAAGAGCCGAGCTTTATCTCTCAAATCTTTATTTCTTGGTTCCCAATGTTACTGCTCATCGGTGTATGGATATTCTTCATGCGTCAAATGCAAGGCGGCGGCGGTAAAGGTGCGATGTCGTTTGGCAAGAGCAAAGCTCGCCTGATGGGCGAAGATCAAATTAAAACTACATTTGCAGATGTTGCGGGTGTAGATGAAGCCAAAGAAGAAGTTGGCGAACTCGTTGACTACTTGAAAGACCCAACTCGCTTCCAAAAGCTAGGCGGTAAGATACCGACTGGTATTTTGATGGTTGGCCAACCAGGTACAGGTAAAACCTTGCTTGCACGAGCTATTGCAGGTGAAGCTAAAGTGCCATTCTTTACCATTTCAGGTTCAGACTTCGTTGAAATGTTTGTAGGTGTCGGCGCTTCACGTGTTCGCGACATGTTTGAACAAGCGAAGAAAGCAGCACCGTGTATTGTCTTTATTGATGAAATCGATGCAGTCGGTCGTCAGCGTGGCGCAGGTTTAGGCGGTGGTCACGACGAACGTGAACAAACGTTGAACCAAATGCTGGTTGAAATGGACGGCTTTGAAGGCAATGAAGGTATTATTGTGATTGCTGCAACCAACCGTCCTGACGTGCTCGACCCTGCACTCTTGCGCCCAGGTCGTTTCGACCGTCAAGTTGTAGTGGGTTTACCTGACGTTCGTGGTCGTGAACAAATTCTTAAAGTACACATGCGCAAAGTGCCCATTGGCGACGATGTGAATGCTGCTGTTATTGCGCGTGGTACTCCAGGTTTCTCCGGTGCCGATCTATCGAACCTTGTGAACGAAGCCGCTTTATTTGCTGCTCGCGGTGGCAAGCGTAAAGTTGCCATGGAACAGTTCGAAAAGGCGAAAGACAAAATCATGATGGGCGCAGAGCGCAAGTCGATGGTGATGACTGAGTCTGAAAAAGAGATGACGGCCTACCACGAAGCGGGCCATGCCATTGTGGGGCGTATCGTTCCCGAGCATGATCCCGTGTATAAGGTTTCGATCATCCCACGCGGGCGAGCGTTGGGTGTGACAATGTATCTGCCTGAGCGTGACCGAGTGAGCCACTCTAAGCAGCACTTAGAAAGCATGATTTCGAGCTTGTTTGGTGGCCGAATTGCAGAAGCCGTCATTTATGGCGATGACATGGTGACGACAGGAGCGTCGAACGACATTGAACGTGCCACTGACATTGCTCGCAAAATGGTGACTCAATGGGGTCTATCTGACAAGATGGGACCACTGCTTTATGCTGATGAAGAAGGCGAAGTATTCTTGGGGCGTACAGCTTCAAAAACTAAGCACATGTCCGATGAAACGGCGCGAGCGATTGATGAAGAAATCAAACTCTTGATTGATCGTAACTATCAGCGTTCATTGACCATTCTAAAAGAGAACATTGATATTCTTCATACCATGAAAGAAGCATTGATGAAGTACGAAACCATTGATGCGCTGCAAATTGATGATTTGATGGCGCGTCGCGATGTTCGTCCCCCAGCAGACTGGTCGAATGATGATTCTGCCAATTCAGGTTCGTCAGGCGATGACACCACTAAGATGGATGTCAACAAAAACGACGACAAAGATGCAGGCTCAGCAGAAGATGCTCCAGCGAAATAACCTTCTCAAGTGATTGAAAAAAGCCCCGTTATCGGGGCTTTTTGTTAGCTCAAATATAGTCACTACCACGATTCAGGTATTGAGTGCTTTATGTCTGATACGACACAAACCAAAATCGACTTCTCGAAGATTCAAGTAATGGGAATTCTAAACGTCACCCCTGATTCCTTTTCAGACGGAGGTTCGTTTAATTCCATTGATAATGCTTTGGCACAAGCAGAACAAATGGTCAAAGACGGAGCGACCATTATTGATATTGGTGGCGAATCTACACGTCCGGGTGCCGATGATGTGCTTGAGCAACAAGAGTTAGATCGGGTCATACCGGTGATAGAAGCGATTCGAGCTAATTTTGATATTCCCATATCCATTGATACGGTGAAAACCAAAGTGATGTTGGAGGCCGTGAATGTAGGCGCCAACATGATCAATGACGTGATGGCGCTGCAAGCTGCCGGAGCGGTGGATGTGGCGGCACAATTGAAAGTGCCTGTGTGTTTGATGCACATGCAAGGTTCGCCGCGAACCATGCAGCACAATCCGCAGTATGACAATGTCATTGCGGATGTCGAAAAATTTCTACTACAACGTGTTGAGGCGTGTTTAGCTGCGGGTATACCGAAAGACCTGATAATTCTTGACCCAGGCTTTGGTTTTGGTAAAACTCTCGACCACAATATAACTTTACTTGCACACACGTCCGAACTATTGAAACACGACTACCCAATCTTGATTGGGCTCTCGCGTAAGTCGATGTTTGGGCACCTACTGAATCGCGATGTAAGCGAGCGTTTAGCCGCAAGCCTTGCAGGCGTGATGGTGAGTGTGGAGCAGGGGGCAACCATTTTTCGCGTGCATGATGTGCGTGAAACAGTCGATAGTCTCCGTGTATGGAAGGCCATTAAGGAAAAGCAAAAATGACTGAACGTAAATATTTTGGAACCGACGGAATTCGCGGTCGAGTAGGCCAAGGGGCGATTACGCCAGAATTCATGTTGAAACTGGGCTGGGCTGCCGGTCGCGTCTTGTCAAAGCAGGGCACTAAAAATGTACTGATTGGCAAAGACACGCGTATTTCGAACTATATGCTTGAAGCTGCGCTCGAAGCAGGCCTTGCCGCTGCAGGCTTAAAAGCTAATTTAATGGGGCCAATGCCAACTCCAGCAGTTGCATACTTAACGCGAACATTCCGCGCTGAAGCGGGCATTGTATTGAGTGCATCCCACAATCCATATTACGACAACGGTATTAAATTCTTCTCTGCCGATGGCACCAAGCTCGATGATGAAATCGAACTTGCCATCGAAGCTGAAATTGACAAGCAACTGACCTGTGTTGACAACGCAGCATTGGGCAAAGCGGTCCGAATTGACGATGCGGCAGGGCGTTATATTGAGTTCTGTAAAAGTACAGTGTCTCAAGAAATGAACTTACAAGGCATGAAAATTGTTGTGGATTGTGCGAACGGTGCAACCTATGACATCGCACCATCTGTATTCCGTGAACTGGGTGCCGAAGTGGTTGCCATTGGTGTGAATCCGAATGGCATCAATATTAATGACAAATGCGGTGCAACGGATACTCAGCAATTAGTTGACACTGTATTAGCCGAAGGGGCGGATGTTGGTATTGCGCTAGATGGCGATGGTGACCGTTGTATCATGGTTGATCACACGGGCGAAGTGCTCGACGGTGACCAACTGATCTTTATCATTGCTCGCGATGCCATGCGCAACGGCCGCTTGAAAGGCGGGGTAGTGGGCACTCAAATGACTAACTTGGGAATGGAGATCGCTTTGGGTATTTTAGGTATTCCATTTGTTCGCTCTAAAGTGGGTGACCGATATGTGATGGAAATGCTCAAAGAAAAAGGTTGGATGTTTGGCGGCGAAGGCTCAGGCCATATCATTTGTCTTGACCGAACGACTACCGGTGATGGTATCGTTGCGGCGCTACAAGTGCTCAATGCCTCCTTTAACTCCGAGTTGACGCTCAACGAACTTGCCCGCGGTATGGAAAAATACCCGCAAGTATTGATTAACGTGCGCTTTACTGAAGGTTCCGATCCGCTTAATGCTGATTCAGTGAAACAAGCCGTGATTGATGCTGAACAAAAGCTGGGGCGAACCGGGCGTGTGCTGCTTCGTAAATCAGGAACTGAGCCGTTACTCCGAGTGATGGTAGAGGGCGATAACCACGAATTAGTACAAAAAAGTGCCGAATTAATTGCAGAGCAAGTGAAATTGGCTAGCGAATAACCGGTTGATCTTTTTGATGAAGAAAACCTCTAATTTACACTTGTAAGTTGGCAACAGGTTAGATACTATCTCGCCCGCCCTGAAGCTGGTGGGCTTGATAAGAGATAAGTCAGTACATCTGTACTGGTAAAGACAGAGTAAAACCATGTACGAACTAATTATCATTGTTTATCTGCTGGTAGCCCTAGCAATCATTGGATTGGTCCTTATACAGCAAGGTAAAGGTGCTGATATGGGCGCATCGTTTGGTGCAGGCGGCGGCGCATCAGCGAGTTTGTTCGGATCTTCTGGTTCTGGTAACTTTCTTACTCGTACCACAGCTTTATTAGCAACCGTATTTTTTGTGCTGAGCTTGGTGATTGGTAACCTTACCAACGAACGAGTAAAGCAAAGTCAGGAATGGGAAAACCTGGCAGACGACGCAGTAACAATTGTTGAAGAACAAGAAGTTCCAGCGACCGCACCGGAAAGTGATATTCCAAATTAAGTTTTAGCCGAGGTGGTGGAATTGGTAGACACGCTATCTTGAGGGGGTAGTGCTCGAAAGGGCGTGCGGGTTCAAGTCCCGCTCTCGGCACCAATTTATAACAAGTTGAACGCTTGAATACATTATAGTAAATCAAGTACAATTTGATGCAGTTACCGCGGGATGGAGCAGTCTGGTAGCTCGTCGGGCTCATAACCCGAAGGTCGTCGGTTCAAATCCGGCTCCCGCAACCAATCCTCCAGTCAAGACTTAGGTCTTGCAGGACAGGGTAAAGCAGCTTTAAGCCCCGTACCTAATGGGGCTTTTTGCTATGTGGGTTTTTGTCACAGGCAGAAACCAGACTGGGGCCTTTGAGCCCTTTTTTTGTTTCCGGGAGTTATATGGCGTCGTTGGAAAAACGTTTAACAGACATGCTTGAGCCTGCTGTTTCGGCAATTGGTTTTGAGTTGTGGGGGCTTGAATTTGTCCGTGCGGGCAGTCATTCAACCTTGCGGGTTTATATTGACCACGAAGATGGTGTGTCAGTTGATAACTGTGCTGACTGCAGTCGTCAAATCAGTGCCGTACTGGACGTTGAAGATCCAATTTCCAAAGAATATTATTTGGAAGTATCGTCTCCGGGAATGGAACGTCCACTCTACACAGTTTCACAGTACGAGGCCTATATTGGTCACGGGCTGAAAATTAAAACGCGGCTGCCTCAGTTTGGTCAGCGTAAATTCCAGGGAACCTTGCAAGCAGTCGATAACGGTATGATTACCATTGTGACGACGAAGCACGAGGTTGAGCTGATGTTTGATAATATTGAGCGCGCTCATTTGGTTGCAAAGTTTTAACTGGCGCGGTTAGGAAGAGGTCCAACACATGAACAATAAAGAAATCCTGCAAGTTGTAGATGCAGTTTCTAATGAAAAAGCAGTGCCGGAAGAGAAAATTTTCGAAGCACTCGAATTTGCCCTGGCTACAGCGACCAAGAAAAAGAACGCAGCTGATATCGAAGTTCGGATTGATATTGACCGTAAAACAGGCGAATTCGAAACGTTTCGTCGTTGGTTAATTATTGCCGATGATGAGCAAATGGAATTCCCAACAAAAGAATACACGCTAGAAGTAGCGCGTGCGCTTTGGGAAAACGAAGAATTAAACGTGGGTGATTATGTAGAAGAAACGATTGATTCAATCGTATTCGACCGAATCACCACGCAAACAGCGAAGCAAGTGATCGTTCAAAAGGTTCGAGAAGCCGAGCGTCAGCAGATTGTGGAGCAGTTTGCCGACCAAGAAGGCGAAATTTTAACCAGTACGGTTAAGAAAGTGAATCGCGACAGTGTTATCCTAGATCTAGGCAACAATGCGGAAGCGATCATGTACCGCGAAGATATGTTGCCGCGTGAATCATTTCGCCCGGGTGACCGAGTTCGTGGACTTTTGCATAAGGTTGACCCTGAAGCTCGTGGTGCTCAACTGTTCATTTCTCGTACCAAGCCGGAAATGCTAATTGAATTATTCCGCATTGAAGTGCCAGAAATTGGCGAAGAAATGATTGAACTAATGGGCGCCGCTCGTGATCCAGGAAGTCGTGCAAAGATTGCTGTTAAAACCAACGATCGCCGCATTGACCCCGTAGGAGCATGCGTGGGCATGCGTGGTTCACGTGTACAAGCCGTTTCGGGTGAACTTGGCGGAGAGCGCATCGATATTGTTTTATACGATGACAATCTTGCACAGTTTGTGATTAATGCGATGGCGCCAGCCGATGTCGCGTCCATTATTGTGGACGAAGACGCAGGCTCTATCGATATCGCAGTAGAAGCGAGCAATTTAGCGCAAGCGATTGGTCGTAATGGTCAAAACGTTCGTCTTGCCAGTCAATTGACTGAATGGGAACTGAACGTGATGACCCAAGAAGATATGGACAAGAAGCATAAAGCTGAGTCCCAAAAGTTTGTTGACGCTCTAACGGATTCGTTGGGGATTGATGAAGAATTTGCCGGTTTGCTAGTTGACGAAGGTTTCTCCACTCTCGAAGAGATTGCGTATGTACCTGTTAATGAGCTGCTGGAAATAGAAGAACTGGATGAAGAACTCGTTGAAGAGCTGCGTGATCGTGCAAAAGCTGCATTGACAACCAAAGCATTAGCTAACGAAGAATCACTAGATAAGAATGAACCTGCAGATGATTTGCTGAACCTCGAAGGCATGGAGCGTCAGTTGGCATTTAAACTCGCCAGCCGTGGAGTGGTGACGCTTGAAGATCTTGCAGAGCAGGGAGTTGACGATATCTCCGGAATCGAAGATTTAGATGAAACCTCTGCTGGTGAACTCATCATGGCAGCACGCCAGATTTGTTGGTTCAGCGACGAAGCATAATGCAGATTTAACGGGAGAGTAGCGAAGCATGTCAGAAGTAACTATCAATAAGCTCGCCACCGATGTGGGTACTAGCGAAGAACGTCTCGTAGAGCAGTTCAAAGAGGCTGGTATCACAAAGAAAGCTGGTGACATGGTCACCGAAGAAGAAAAGCAAACATTGTTGACTCACTTGAATCGCCAACATGGCGGTGAGGGTGATGCAGCACCAAAACGTATGACTTTACGTCGTAAGACCAAAAGCACTTTGGAAGTCACTGGTTCTGAAGGAAAAAATAAAAAAGTGACGGTTGAAGTCCGCAAGAAGCGTACTTACGTTAAGCGTGACCCTGAAGCAGAACAAGCGCAAAAAGAAGCTGAAGAGCAAGCGCAACGCATCGCGCAGGAAAAAGCTCAAGCTGAAGCTGACGCTAAAGCCAAAGCTGAAGCAGAAGCGAAAGCAGCAGCTAAGGCGAAAGCCGACGCGGAAGCCAAAGCCAAAGCAAAAGCCGAAGCTGAAGAAGCGCATCGCAAAGATGAAGCTAAACGCAGATTGGAAGAAGAGTCGATGACTCCAGAAGCCAAAGCAAAACGCGAAGAAGAAAACAAAGCTCGCGAAGCTGCTCGTTTAGAAGCTGAGGCTATTAAAGCGAAGCAAGAAGAAGAAGCTGCGCGTAAAGCGGAAGAAGAAGCGAAAAAGCAAGCTGAAGAAGCACGCAAACTCGCTGAAGAAAACGCTGCACGTTGGGCTGAGCAAGAAGCGAAGCAAAAAGCAGCGCTGGAGCAAGACGTTCACTTAACGAGCTCTCGTTATGCTCAAGAAGCCGAAGATCAACAAGACCGTGCCGACGAAACTCGTCGTCGCCGTCCGAAGAAAAAGAAAGGCCAAGATCGCCCGAACCGCAATGCTGGTCGTCGTGGACGCAACGCAAACAAGAGCGGTTCTTCATTGCAGCACGGTTTCAATAAGCCAGCTCAGCCTGTAGAACGTGAAGTTCGCATTGGCGAGACTATTTCGGTTGCTGAATTAGCTTCTAAAATGGCTGTAAAAGGCACTGAAGTGATTAAAGCAATGATGAAGATGGGAGTGATGGTGACGATCAACCAAGTGATTGATCAAGAAACCGCACAACTCGTTGCTGAAGAAATGGGTCACAAAACTGTTCTTGTCAAAGAGAATCAGTTGGAAGAAACCATTTTGGCTGAAGCGGAAGCTCAAGGCGAAACAACAGGCCGCGCGCCAGTTGTAACTATCATGGGGCACGTTGACCATGGTAAAACATCGCTACTTGACCGAATCCGCGAAGCTAAGGTTGCTGACGGCGAAGCTGGCGGTATTACCCAGCATATCGGTGCGTATCATGTTGAAACTGAAAACGGCATGGTTACCTTCTTGGATACTCCTGGTCACGCCGCGTTTACCGCCATGCGTGCCCGTGGTGCGAAAGCAACCGACATCGTGGTGTTGGTTGTTGCAGCTGACGATGGCGTAATGCCACAAACAGTTGAAGCGGTTCAGCATGCTCGTGCTGCTGGTGTTCCGCTTGTTGTTGCTGTGAATAAGATAGATAAAGAAGCGGCTGACCCAGATCGAGTTAAGAATGAACTGGCTCAGCATGATGTGATTCCTGAAGATTGGGGCGGAGATGTTCAGTTCATCCACGTTTCAGCGAAATCTGGCGAAGGCATCGACGCATTACTCGAAGGCATTCTGCTTGTTTCAGAAGTATTGGAGCTTGAAGCGGTTGCTTCTGGCCCAGCAAGTGGCATCGTGATTGAATCTCGTCTTGATAAAGGCCGTGGTCCGGTTGCATCAGTGTTGGTACAACAAGGTCAGTTGAACAAAGGCGATATTATCCTTTGTGGTCTTGAGTATGGCCGCGTTCGTGCAATGCGCGATGAAAATGGTCACGATATTGAATCTGCCGGCCCTTCAATTCCTGTTGAGATTTTAGGCCTGTCAGGCGTGCCATCTGCGGGTGATGAAGCAACAGCTGTTCGTGATGAGCGTAAAGCTCGTGAAGTTGCTTTGTATCGTCAAGGCAAGTTCCGTGATGTGAAACTGGCTCGCCAGCAGAAAGCTAAACTTGAGAACATGTTCGCTAACATGACAGATGGTGATGTTTCTGAATTGAACATCGTACTTAAAGCTGATGTTCAAGGTTCACTAGAAGCCATTACCGATGCCTTGTTGAAACTTTCTACTGACGAAGTGAAAGTGAAGATTATTGGTACTGGTGTAGGTGGTATCACAGAAACTGATGCAACACTTGCAGCAGCGTCTAGCGCTATTGTTCTTGGCTTTAACGTTCGTGCCGACGCAACTGCTCGCCGCGTGCTTGAGTCAGAAAGTGTGGATTTACGTTACTACAGCGTGATCTACAACTTGATTGATGAAGTCAAGTTGGCAATGACGGGTATGCTTGCTCCAGAATATAAGCAAGAGATTATCGGTTTGGCTGAAGTTCGTGATGTCTTTAAATCGCCTAAACTTGGTGCTATCGCCGGTTGTATGGTGACAGAAGGCCTTGTCAAACGCTCTGCTCCTATTCGTGTACTACGTGAAAATGTAGTGATTTACGAAGGCGAACTTGAATCGCTACGTCGCTTTAAAGACGACGTGCAAGAAGTGCGTAACGGCATGGAGTGTGGTATCGGCGTTAAGAACTACAACGATGTTCGCGCAGGCGACCAAATCGAAGTATTCGAAACAGTTGAAGTGGCTCGCACACTGTAGAAGTTATTGTTATCAAATAGCTTGAATGTGGGAGCCTTAGGCTCCCACATTTGTTTAAGGCGGTATACAAATGGCAAAAGCATTTAAAAGAACAGATCGTGTTTCACAGCAAGTGAAAAAGTCGATCGCGTTAATCCTTCAACGCGAAATTAAAGATCCTCGTATCGGCATGGTGACCGTGTCTGATGTTGAAGTGTCACGAGATCTGGCATACGCAAAAGTATATGTCACATTTTTGTTTGACGACCCCACTGAAATTGAAGGTGCTCTAGAAGCATTGAAAGATGCCTCGGGTTATATTCGCAGCCTAGTGGGTTCTCAGGTCAAAATGCGGTTGACGCCAGAACTCCAATTTATCTATGACAGTTCATTGACCGAAGGCATGCGTTTGTCAAACGTAGTATCGGGTGCAATTTCTGAAGATGAACGCAAACGAAAAGATAAAGAGCAAGATTCTTAATGGGAAGACGCAGGAAAGGGCGTCCAATCGATGGTGTTGTTTTAGTCGATAAGCCCACAGGAATGAGCAGCAATAATGTGCTGCAAAAGGTCAGGGCCATGTTTTTTGCGCAAAAAGCTGGCCACACCGGGGCTCTGGATCCGCTTGCAACTGGCATGCTGCCAGTCTGTTTGGGGGAAGCCACTAAATTTAGCCAGTACCTTTTAGATTCGGATAAGAAATATCGAGTGGTGGCTCGTTTAGGTCAACGGACGGATACATCGGATGCCGATGGTGAATTGATTAGCGAACGAGCTGTGAATGTTTCATGGGCTCAGGTTGACCAAGAACTGGAACACTTCCGAGGCCCAATTTTACAAACTCCTACCATGTTCTCTGCTTTAAAGCACGAAGGCAAGCCGCTGTATAAGTATGCACGCGAAGGCATTACCATCGATCGACCCGCACGTCCCATTGACATTTATTCGTTTGAGATCGTGTCACTAGACGCTGAACTGTTAACGATGGATGTGCATTGCAGTAAAGGTACCTATGTACGTACTTTGGTGGATGATTTAGGTGAAATGCTCGGGTGTGGGGCCCACGTTCAGGAGCTACGCCGTACCGCTGTTGCTCATTACCCCACCGATCAAATGATGACGATGGATGAACTCCAAGCACTGCGCGACAAGGCTAATGCTGAATCGAAGTGTCCTGGGGCTTATTTGGACGAACTATTGTTGCCCATAGATAGTGCTGTCGTGGCATTACCTAAAGTATGGATAGGTGAGTCGGCTGCCTCTTATGTGTTAAATGGAAACCCAGTACGTGTTGAGACTGAAGTCACAGACGGACAGGTGAGGATCATCCGCGAGGCATCAGACCAGTTTATCGGTGTGGGTGAAATTGTTGACGAACATATGCTCGCGCCAAAGCGACTGGTGGTGCCTACTCACGAAAGGGTTCCATCCTAAACTGCTGCAGAACATGGCCTATTTCTGTGAGTCGAGTAGAAGTTCTTGCAGTTTACCCGTGAAGTCGCTATATTACGCGGCCTCTACCAGCCGCTGAATTAGTGATCGGCGCTGGTTCATTCAATAAATCGGGAGATTTAATATGTCACTAAGTGCTGAAAAGAAAGCTGAAATTGTAGCGGAATACGCACAGGGTCAAGGCGATACTGGTTCTCCAGAAGTTCAAGTTGCTTTGTTAACTGCGCAAATCAACCACTTGCAAGGTCACTTCAAGACTCATATCCACGATCACCACAGCCGCCGTGGTCTTCTTCGCATGGTAAGTCAACGTCGTAAGTTGCTTGACTACCTTAAGCGTAAGAACCAAGAGCGCTACCAAGCAGTGATTGAAAAATTAGGTTTGCGTCGTTAATTCGAGGCTTATCCAAAAAAAGGGGCTTAATTGCCCCTTTTTTGTATCTAAAATTTAACACTTTTATGTCGTAGACCTTACCTTCCGCATACTCTGCACATTCATCGTCTATTTTCTGCGTGCAAAGCTTTGCAATACGCTGGATTCCAGTATACTTATGCGGCGAAATTGAAAGTGAAAATATAGAAAATTAATAGGAAATATAACGTGAAGCCGATTGTAAAAACATTCCAGTACGGTCAACACACTGTTACTTTGGAAACCGGCGTGATTGCACGTCAAGCTACCGCTGCTGTATTAGCAACGATGGATGACACATCAGTTTTGGTCTCAGTAGTGGGTAAAAAACAAGCAAACCCAGGCCAGGATTTCTTTCCACTGACGGTTAACTATCAAGAAAAAGCATACGCTGCAGGTAAGATTCCAGGTGGTTTCTTTAAACGTGAAGGACGTCCAACCGAAGGCGAGACACTGATTGCTCGTTTGGTTGACCGCCCAATTCGCCCTCTATTCCCTGATGGGTTCATGAATGAAGTGCAGGTGATTGCAACTGTTGTTTCATTGAATCCTGAAGTGTCTGCAGACATCGTTACTTTACTCGGTACTTCTGCAGCCTTGTCTATTTCTGGTATCCCATTTAATGGGCCAATTGGTGCCGCACGCGTTGGTTACATCGACAACGAATTTGTGTTGAACCCATTGCGCTCAGAACTACCAAATTCAAAATTGGATTTAGTGGTTGCGGGTACTGAATCAGCTGTATTGATGGTTGAATCTGAAGCTGAAGTATTGTCTGAAGAAGTCATGCTCGAAGCCGTTGTATATGGCCATGACCAGATGCAAACAGCGATTAATGCCATCAATGAGTTGGCTGCTGAAGTTGCTACTCCAGCGTGGGATTGGGTTGCTCCAGAGAAGAACGTAGCACTTTACGACCAAGTGCTGGCTGCTGCGGAAGCTCAATTTGTTGAAGCATACCAAATTACAGAAAAAGCTGAGCGTTACACCAAAGTTGGTGAGATTAAAGCTGCAGTCACAGCCGCTTTAACGGAAGCTGACGAAACAGTCGATGCACGCGAAGTAGGCGACATTCTTTACTCGGTAGAGAAAAACGTCGTTCGCCAACGTATTATTGCGGGTGAGCCACGTATCGATGGACGTGATCCAGAAATGGTTCGTGCGTTGCACGTAGGCACTGGCGTATTGTCACGTACGCACGGCTCTGCATTGTTCACACGCGGTGAAACGCAAGCGTTAGTTGCCTGTACATTAGGGACGAAGCGCGATGCTCAAATTCTTGATGAGTTGGCAGGAGAGCGCACTGACAACTTCTTGTTCCACTATAACTTCCCTCCATACAGTGTGGGTGAGACTGGTTTTATCGGCTCGCCTAAGCGCCGTGAAATTGGTCATGGTCGTTTGGCAAAGCGTGGTGTCGCTGCGGTAATGCCTGATGCCGAAGATTTCCCGTATACAGTTCGTATCGTATCGGAAATTACTGAATCTAATGGTTCAAGTTCAATGGCGTCTGTATGTGGCTCTTCACTTGCATTGATGGATGCTGGTGTTCCGATTAAAGCATCTGTTGCAGGTATTGCGATGGGCTTAGTATTGGAAGGCGACAAGTCAGTTGTATTGTCTGACATCTTAGGTGATGAAGATCACTTAGGTGATATGGACTTTAAAGTGGCCGGTACTAACGATGGTATCACTGCTTTGCAGATGGATATTAAAATCGAAGGTATCACTAAAGAGATCATGCAAAAAGCATTGCGCCAAGCACGCGCCGCTCGTTTGCACATCTTGACAGTGATGGACGATGCTATTGGTTCTGCACGTGAAGAAGTATCTCAGTTTGCTCCACGTATACACACTATCAAGATCAACCCAGAGAAGATCAAAGATGTGATTGGTAAAGGTGGTGCAACGATTCGTTCTATCACTGAGCAAACCGGTACAAGCATCGATATCCAAGACGACGGTACAATTAACATTGCTGCTGTTGATGGCGTTGCCGCTGAAGCTGCGCTTCAACGCATCAAAGAATTGACTGCGGAAATCGAAGTAGGTCGCATTTATGCTGGCCGTGTGACACGCATTGTTGATTTTGGTGCATTCGTTGAAATCTTACCGGGCAAAGAAGGCTTGGTACATATTTCTCAAATTGCTAATAAGCGTATTGAGAAAGTGACAGATTATCTCGAAAACAACCAAAACGTAGATGTGAAGGTTCTCGAGATTGACCGTCAAGGTCGTGTTCGCTTGAGTATCCGTGAAGCAAATCCTGAGCCAGCTGCAGAAACAACTGAAGCTGCTGCTCCTGAAGCCGCTGCACCAGAAGCAGAGTAATCTGCTCCTTATCGTCAACTAAAGTTGGCGATAAGATATCAAACACGCATAATGGGTCAATCAATCGATTGGCCCATTTTTTTGCACTAAGCGAATTCTATGATCAAATCTAATATCCTGGTTTTAATCGGGACACTATTGTTAGCAGCATGTTCTGCGACGTCCAATCACAGCGCTGATGCGCAAAACACCTTGTTGGCCGTTCCTCGCCAACCCGGTATTGAACAGCAAGCAGCCATTGCAAAGCTGACTGAAATTATCAATTTAACAGATGCATCCGAAGAGCAGCGTGCGCGTTTGTATTACGATCGTGGCGTGCGCTATGACTCTGTGGGCATGAAGGCTCTTGCTCATTTAGATTTTAATCGAGCATTGCACCTAAAGCCTGATTTTGCAGAAGCGTATAATTTCATTGGGATTCATTACACACAAGGTGAGCAGTTTGTAGATGCTTTTGAAGCGTTTGGCTCTGCAATAGAGCTCGATGCTAACCATCAATACGCGATGCTTAATCGCGGCATCGCTCGTTACTACGCTGGACGCGTTGAGCTAGCCACTGAAGATTTCTCTGAATTTTACCAACGCAGTCCGTCTGATCCGTATCGTGTGTTGTGGCTTTATATCAGTGAAGTCGAAACTGATGAAATCAAGGCTCAACAAAACCTCTTAACGCATCGCGAAAAACTGAATACTCAGGATTGGTCGACGAGTATTGTTGATTTGTACCTTGGACGCATCTCCGAAGAGCAGTTTTTATCACTTGTACCTTATGGTATTGAGAGCGAAGAAGCGTATGCAGAACGATTATGCGAAGCGTATTTTTACCTAGGCAAGCTCTTAGAGCATAACGGTGAATACAATGCCGCTGCCAAATACTTCAAATTGGCGTTAGCCACAAATATTTATGACTTCGTAGAGCATCGCTATGCACTGTTAGAACTCAAGCGAATCGCGCTGATTTCAATGAAAAACAATGAAGATAAAAGCGCATAGCGCCTCATGTCAGCTGTTTAAGTTACTGTAAAAAAGGGACCTTCGAGGTCCCTTTGTCATGTTTTGAGTGTTTAAATTTCAATGAAATTTCGATTTCGCTCAACGAGGGCAGATCCAACGCCTTTTACTTCGGTTAATTGATCGATCGAAGTAAAATCGCCATGCGCATCTCGATAGTTCACGATCGCTTCTGCTTTTTTCAATCCAATACCATAAAGTAAGTCAGCAATGACCTCGGCGTTTGCCATATTGATATTAACTTTATTAGTAATGACTGAGGTTTCAGAAGGGGCTGGTTCAGCCGCGATAGTGGGCTGAGATATGCATGTTAAAAGCGCAACAGAAACTGCTGCAACCAATTCTTTGGTCGATTTCATAATGCTTGTCCTTAAGCGTAATGTCATGAGAATGTCACAAACCGTGACGACATTACTTTAGAACGTAGATTAAATAAGGTCAAATTTTATACAAATAAGCACGTTAAAGAAAGGTTGCAGAGTCATCAACACGTCAGACTTAACCTTCGCCATATTTCAGTGTACTCTAGGCTACAAAATGTAAGATGTAGTCAGCTGTTCATTACTCAGCCGAGTATTTGGGCATTAAATGGCATGGATCGTAGCTATTTAAAATGGCCGATAAATAAGACTGAAGGACAAACAATGCAAGTAAAGAAGGCAGTTATTCCTGTTGCAGGTTTAGGCACTCGCATGCTACCCGCCACCAAAGCAATCCCCAAAGAAATGTTACCTGTTGTTGATCGCCCCTTAATCCAATATGTGGTTGAAGAGTGCGTTAAAGCAGGCATCAAAGAAATTGTGTTGGTGACTCATAGTAGTAAAAACTCCATTGAGAACCACTTTGATACAAGTTTTGAACTCGAAGCAACGCTGGAAAAGCGTGTGAAGCGTCAATTACTTGAAGAAGTTCAGGCTATTTGTCCAAAGGACGTAACTATTATGCATGTGCGTCAAGGCACAGCATTGGGTCTCGGCCATGCTATTTTATGTGCCAAACCATTAGTGGGCGAAGTACCATTTGCCGTTGTTTTACCTGATGTATTGATTGACCGTTACGATGCCGATCCAAAGCGCGACAACTTGGCCGAAATGTGCAGCATGTTTGAAACCACTGGTGCTAGCCAAATCATGGTTGAGGCTGTACCCCATGAGCAGATCAGTAATTACGGCGTGGTTGATATCGGCGGCAAAGATTTAGCCCCTGGTGAATCTTCGCAAATGCTTGGCACGGTTGAAAAGCCAGATGCAGATGAAGCTCCGTCTAACCTCGCTGTTGTGGGGCGTTATGTTTTAAGTGCTGAATGTTGGGATTTACTCGCATTCACACCTCCGGGAGCGGGCGGCGAAATTCAATTGACCGATGCGATTGGATCGTTGATGAAAGTTGAACCTGTTAATGCCTACTACATGAAAGGCAGAAGCCATGATTGCGGTAGTAAGCTGGGTTATATGCAAGCCAACTTAGAATATGGTGTGCGCCACAGTTCAATTGGTGAAGACTACAAAGCATTCTTAAAAGAATTTGTAGCGAAGCTTTAAGCGAGCATAACAATGGAAGTTTTAGTGACGGGCGGCGCCGGTTATATCGGTAGCCACACTTTGATTGCAATGATTGCTGAAGGCTATAAGCCGGTAGTGGTCGACAATTTATGCAACTCAAGCTCAATTTCACTGACCCGTGTAAAAGAAATTACCGGCCTTGATGAGATTCCATTTTATCAAGCCGATATTCGCGACGAAGAGGCTCTTGATGCAATCTTCAACGCGCACAATATCGACGCGGTGATTCATTTTGCAGGGTTGAAAGCCGTGGGGGAATCAACTCAGATACCACTGTCGTACTATCAAACCAACGTCGCAGGCACGTTAGTGCTTTGTGAGGCGATGAAAAAAGCGGGCGTTAAACGCTTAGTGTTTAGCTCATCTGCCACTGTTTATGGTGATCCGGCGTCGGTACCTATTGTTGAGTCATTTCCTACATCAGCAACCAACCCATATGGGCGTTCTAAACTGATTGTTGAAGAAATCTTAACAGACTTAGCTCAATCAGATGATGAATGGGATATCGTTTTATTACGATATTTTAATCCCGTTGGTGCGCATCAAAGTGGGTTGATTGGTGAAGACCCAAATGGCATCCCGAATAATCTGACTCCTTACATTACGCAAGTGGCCGTGGGTAAACTGCCCCAGCTCGGTGTGTTTGGAGGGGATTACGATACCAAAGACGGTACCGGCGTTCGTGACTATATCCACGTGTTAGACTTGGCTGACGGTCATGTCAAATCACTTCAGCATTTGAAACAGAAACCAGGTTTGGTGACCTATAACTTAGGCACCGGTATCGGCTACTCAGTGCTAGAAGTGGTTACGGCCTTTTCAAAGGCTTGTGCACGAGAAATCCCTTATCAAATTATGGAGCGTCGCCCCGGTGATATTGCAGAGTGTTATGCAGATCCGGAGTTGGCGTTTACCAAATTAGGCTGGAAAGCTGAGCGCGGCCTATCTGAGATGGCGATTGATGCTTGGCGCTGGCAATCGATGAACCCTGATGGATATCCATCGTAGTTGGGTGTGTTTCAACAAATTTATATTTATCTTAAAAAGTAGAAAGCGATGAAAGTTACTGTATTTGGAATTGGTTACGTTGGGCTTGTTCAAGCCGCGGTCATGGCGGATTTTGGTCATGAAGTCATGTGTGTTGATGTTGATGAAACACGTGTAGAGAACCTTAAAAAAGGAATTATTCCAATCTACGAGCCAGGCTTAACGCCACTCGTAGAGAGCAATTACAAAGAAGGTCGCTTGCACTTCACTACAGATGCTAAAGCGGGTGTTGAGTTTGGTGAGTTGCAATTCATTGCTGTGGGGACGCCTCCGGATGAAGATGGCTCTGCTGATCTAAAATACGTTTTGGCTGTGGCTCGGACTGTTGCACAGCACATGAATGGCTACAAAGTTGTCATTGATAAAAGCACGGTTCCGGTAGGAACAGCCGATAAGGTTAATGCGGCGATTGGAGAAGTCCTGAAAGAGCGCGGAGTCGATTTTGACTATGCAGTGGTGTCAAACCCTGAGTTCTTAAAAGAAGGTGCTGCTGTTAGCGATTGTATGCGCCCAGACCGAATCGTGATCGGCACTGATGATGAAAAAGCGCGTGAGTTAGTACGCGAATTGTACGCTCCATTTAACCGCAATCACGACCGTATCATTTTCATGGATGTACGTTCAGCGGAACTTACCAAGTACGCAGCTAACTGTATGTTGGCGACTAAGATCAGCTTCATGAACGAAATGTCAAATATGGCAGAACGTTTAGGTGCGGATATTGAAAAAGTTCGTCAAGGCATCGGTTCAGATGCGCGTATTGGTTATCACTTTATCTACCCAGGTTGCGGGTATGGTGGTTCGTGCTTCCCGAAAGATGTACAGGCTTTAGTTCGTACAGCCGATTCTATTGGTTATGATTCAGAACTCCTCAAAGCAGTTGAGTCTGTGAACTACGGCCAGAAAGAAGTCTTATTCAACCGCGTGAAAAAGTATTATGGCGATGACTTGAAGGGCAAAACCATTGCACTATGGGGGCTCTCTTTCAAACCCAATACGGATGATATGCGTGAAGCATCAAGCCGTGTATTGATGGAACGTTTGTGGGCTGAAGGCGCAAAAGTTCGTGCATTTGATCCAGAAGCGATGGAAGAGGTTCAACGTATTTACGGCACTCGCGAAGACCTTGAGTTGGTCGGTACGAAAGATGCTGCTCTGAAAGGTGCCGATTGCCTTGTGATTTGTACTGAGTGGAAAGTGTTCCGGGCGGCAAACTTTGAAGAGATTAAGTCTCAAATTTCAGATCCAGTGATTTTCGATGGTCGTAACTTGTACGAGCCAGAGATGGTTGAGCGTTATGGTCTTGAGTACTATGGCATGGGCCGTGGTGCCAGCATTAAACTCGAATCGTAAGGCTCGTTTATTACTATGAAAATACTGGTCACGGGTGCCGCTGGGTTTATCGGCTTCCATTTGAGCAAGCGATTGTGTGAGTCGGGTATTGAGGTTGTGGGTATCGACAACCTCAATAATTACTATGATGTGCAATTGAAGTTGGATCGTCTTGCGATTTTAGAGCCACTCGAAAGCTTTCGTTTTATCAAACTAGATCTGGCTGACCGTGAGGGCATGGCTCAACTATTTGAAACAGAGAAATTTGACCGAGTGATTCACTTAGCCGCTCAGGCTGGGGTTCGTCATTCACTCAAAGCTCCATTTGAATATGTTGATTCAAACCTAACAGGGATGATGTCAATCCTAGAAGGATGTCGACATAGTAAGGTTCAACATCTCGTGTTTGCATCATCAAGTTCAGTGTATGGCATGAATGAATCGATGCCTTTCACCACAGATGACAATGTTGATCATCCCGTGTCTTTGTATGCTGCGTCCAAGAAAGCGAATGAGCTGATGGCTCATAGCTATGCGCACTTGTATGGTCTGCCTACCACTGGATTGCGGTTCTTTACCGTATATGGCCCGTGGGGACGTCCTGATATGGCTTATTTCTTGTTCACTGATGCAATGTTGGCAGGCAAGCCAATCAAGGTATTTAATCATGGAAAAATGCGTCGTGACTTTACCTATATTGATGACATCGTAGAGGGAATTTTGCGGGTTGCAGACAAAGTGCCGCAACCGAACCCAGACTGGGCTTCTGCCGCGCCGTCGGCAAGCAAAGCACCTTATAAGATCTACAATATCGGCAATAACGAG
The DNA here is from genome assembly GCF_023703465.1 of Echinimonas agarilytica. Classification (NCBI taxonomy): domain Bacteria; kingdom Pseudomonadati; phylum Pseudomonadota; class Gammaproteobacteria; order Alteromonadales; family Echinimonadaceae; genus Echinimonas; species Echinimonas agarilytica. The sequence goes on from NZ_JAMQGP010000003.1 coordinate 254,715, forward strand.
CCTGAAGAATTGGGTGTATTTATTAGTACACTTGAGAAGCATTTGGGGATCGAAGCAGAAAAAGAAATGTTACCGATGCAAGCCGGAGATGTGCCTGCAACTGCTGCCAACATTGATGATCTCGTTCGAGATGTGGGGTTCTCACCTTCCACCACTATCGACAAAGGTTTAGGTGAGTTTGTGAAATGGTATAAGTCGTACTATTCCTAACTGATTGCTTAAAAAATAAAAGCTCCTTTGTAGGAGCTTTTTTTATGGATGACGTTTAATGGAGACTGAATGGAGTTATGCGTACTCTGCACTCAGTATTTCAAAGCATATATCCGTTAATGCTTGTGTATCTGAGTCTAAGTACGCCATGGTCTTTTGCAATTTAACCATTACCAAGTCAAAACCTCGATCGGTGACGTCAAACTGATGTTCTGCCAGTCGTTGTAAAAAGTGAACCTGAACTAAGGCAGGAAGGCATTCAAGCTCTTCTTTTGTCAAAGGTTGGCGCTCTGAATAGGTACCAATGATTAGCTTCAAACAATGACGCCAACCGTCTTCTCGGCTCGCTCTGCTTTCGCGTTGGCCATGCCCTTGTTCGACGCAATACAATGCGAACTGAAATAAGTCGTAAATTCTCAAATCTTTTCGCGCGTCATCTAAACCTAAACAGGCAACTAGCTTGGCATCATCATCGCAAAGAAAATTGGAGCGATGGAATGAGCCTAAAATATTAGTCTTTTGACATTTCTTGATAAGCTCAGGGGTCAACATACGCGACAAGCCCATCGCCATCGGCATGGCGCTGTGCATCAGGTTCAACATAGCATTAGCACATGCGTTGCTTTGTTCCAGCGTGTGTAACTCGCAGCGGTACGTCATTAACTTATTGGTTAATCCTGACAAGTTATAACTACAAATTTGTTGAGACGTTGAATTGAGCGCGAAGTCTTGACCCACTTGATGAAAAGTTGCCAGCCCTAAACTTAGGTTTCGAATGTGTTCATCGGTAATTCTTTCTCCTTCAGGAAATGTATTACCCTTGATAAATTCACTTGCTATGTACAGCTCTGAGCGCCGATATTCAGTGACCGGCTGCCCATTTTTATTCGCAATGACTCGCGGTGTAGGGCAACCGTTTTGATGAAGCTTTAAAGCAAATTCAGCTTCTTGATGAAGCCGACTCATACTGTTGTTTTGAATGTGGTGTTTTAAGGCGATCTTGCCGCGCTGAGTTTGAACAAAAAATATTTCGTTGACGCCAGATGTTGCGCAGATTTCAATATTGGCTTGAGGCTCCAAACCATAATGCTGAAGAACGTCTTCCAATCGCTTGAGAATTGGCGTTGCCATTGCATTCCCTCTAGTTACCGAACGTGCGTATCTATTTAGTATTAGCCGAGCTTTTTTAATTCGATAGCTCTTTCTATGTGAGCAAACATCGGATTTTGATAAATATTTACACTTCTGTGTTCCGGTGAGCCTAACAAATCTGACATAGAACGATGTATGAGCTTAGCTAAATCGGTTTTTTAGCAATCAGAGCAGCCCGCAGTGGGGCAGGATGGCCTTCGACTGTTTTATTGACGTCATTCGGGTCTAGAAAATCTGCAAGACTCTCATTTGTCATCCAGTCCGTTCGGCGTTGCTCGTCAATGCTGGTTTGATCCAAATCGATTAATTCAACATGGGTAAAGCCTACTCGATTTAACCACAATTCTAGTGCTTTTGCGCTAGGTAAAAACCATACATTTCGCATTTTTGCATATCGGTCGTCGGGCACTAGCACTTGCTGTTTGTCACCGGTAACGACCAAGGTCTCGAGGACGAGCTCGCCACCGGGTCTTAATAAATCGAATAATTGTTGAATGTGGTCAATAGGTGATTTGCGATGATATAAAACGCCCATTGAAAATACGGTATCAAATGACTGTAGGGCAGGCATTTGCTCTACCCCAATGGGTAACAAGTGAATGCCTGGGGGATTTCCAGCCAGTCGCTTGATTGCCATGAATTGCATTAAAAACAATTCAGCGGGATCGATACCGACCACCATACTTGCCCCAGCGCCTTTCATTCGCCACATGTGGTAACCATTGCCACAACCTACGTCGAGTATTGTGCGGCCTTCTAATGGCTGAATGTGGTGTTTGATCCGGTCCCATTTCCAATCCGAACGCCACTCGGTATCAATATGCAAACCATGTACGTGGTATGGGCCTTTTCGCCATGGGTGAAATTGAGTCAGTAAACCTTCGAGCTTGTTACGAAGACTTTCATCATTCCCTTCAAGCGGGCCAATTCGAACCATGTCTGAAAAGTTCACATCGGTGCAGGCATGCTCTGGTAATTTGTTCAACACGCGCTGCCAACCGGCAAACTTGCTATTGCGAAGCTCTCGTTGCCACTGACCGAGTTGCCCTGGAATGGTTTCTAACCAGTGGCTCATATTTGAATAGGCTAATTCACGGTAAAAATCGTCAAAATGAATCATTAAAAATACTCGGCTTAATCATGGTTGTTTGCGGTCCAATCTAATCGCATAGTTGGCATTGGAACGTCAGTTAGAAGTTTTATTTAATCGCGATGATAGAGCAGAAATTATAACTCTGGTACCACACGCCCGATTCGGAAAACCCAGCTTCACTAAGGCGCTGATGATGTAAATCAATGGTGTCGGTTTTCATGACATTTTCGAGCGCAGTTCTCTTTTGGCTAATTTCCAATTCGCTATAGCCATTGGTCCGCTTGAATTCGTGATGTAAATCGATCAATAGTTCATTCATCGATGCCGAATTATCGCGAACCTTTTCTGACAACAGCAGTAGTCCGCCAGGTTTTAGTCCTGCAGCAATCTTATTTAAGATGGCTTGGCGTTGCTCTGGTGGGACAAATTGCAAGGTGAAATTTAAAACAACGATGGAAGCGTTGGTAATTTCTGTGTCTTGAATATTCTGGCAGTGCAATTCGATAGGAGTGTCACCGCGATATGAGTCAATATGATGCTGGCATCGCTCAAGCATTGCTTCTGAGTTATCAACAGCAATTATTTTACAGTGGCTCTGAGTGTTGTGGCGGCGCATCATCAAGCTTGCTGCACCTAACGAGCAGCCTAGATCATATAGGTTTGTCTCAGCTTGTGCGTATCGCTCGGTTAGCAGTCCCAACGTGTGCAGTATGGTTTGGTAGCCCGGCACAGAGCGCTGGATCATGTCAGGAAAAACTTCAGCAACGCGCTGGTCGAAGTTGAAGTCGCTCATCTGTTCAATGGGCGAAGAGTATATGGTGTCGGTTAAGCGGTTAGTCACAATGGGTCAAAGCAAACAATTTATAATCCGCTAGTTTAACCGATGACGTGGCAGGAAGGTATTGTTCGGCGTAATCAGTTGCACGAACTTCCCTTGGGTGGGTAGCAGGTTGAGCTTGGTTTGCGTATAATTCCCCGCCGTTACAGGGTGTACCTAAACATTGATGTTGCATGCGGCAATATCAAAACACCCGAAGATCAGAAGATAGAGTTTTGAGGGTGTTATGCCAATTTACGAATATCGTTGTGATGATTGCGATCACGAACTCGAAAAATTGCAAAAGATGAGTGACGAGCCTTTAAAAGAATGCCCATCGTGTGGCTCACAAGGTTTGCGTAAACTGATCTCGGCGGCAGGCTTTAGGTTGTCGGGCAGTGGTTGGTATGAAACCGACTTCAAAAGCGGAAACAAGAAAAACCTTGCCGGAGATTCAGGTAAGTCGTCAAACTAAATTTGTTCGGTTTGAATGCAGATCTAGTCAGTTTTTAATTTCAGGCTTTACGGCGTGAAATCCAATATTTAAGGGAACAACATGCGCACAGTGTATTGCGGTCAGGTCAATCCTGAACAAGTCGATCAAACGGTTACTCTTTGTGGCTGGGTTAATAAGCGCCGAGATTTAGGGGGCCTTATCTTTGTTGATTTGCGCGACCGTGAAGGCATCGTTCAGGTTGTGTTTGATCCGGACAACACTGAAGTATTTGAAGTGGCCAACTCATTGCGCAACGAATACTGTGTGCAGCTTGAAGGTGTGGTACGCGCTCGTCCAGAAAGCCAAGTCAATGCCCAAATGGCGACAGGCGCAGTCGAACTGCTTGCAACCGGCCTTACCGTATTGAACGCCAGCGCACCATTGGCTCTCGACTTTAATCAAGAAAATAGCGAAGAGCAGCGTTTGAAGTACCGCTACTTAGACTTACGCCGCCCCATCATGAGCGACCGTATTAAGTTTCGCTCTAAAGTGACCAGTGCAGTGCGCCGTTTCCTTGATGACAATGGATTTTTGGACATTGAAACTCCAATTTTAACCAAGGCGACGCCAGAGGGCGCGCGTGACTACTTGGTTCCAAGCCGCACACATAAAGGCAAATTCTTTGCGTTACCACAGTCGCCACAATTGTTTAAGCAATTGTTGATGATGTCAGGCTTCGACCGCTATTACCAAATTGTGAAGTGTTTCCGCGACGAAGATTTACGTGCTGATCGCCAGCCTGAATTTACTCAAATTGATATTGAAACGTCGTTCATGAGTTCTGTGCAGGTCATGCAAACCACTGAATCAATGATTCGAGATTTATTCAATCAATTACTGGACGTTGATTTGGGTGAATTCCCAACCATGCCTTATTCAGAAGCAATGAAGCGTTTTGGTTCAGATAAGCCTGATTTACGAAATCCTCTAGAGCTGGTTGATGTAGACGATTTGCTCAAAGATGTAGAATTCAAGGTATTCTCTGGTCCTGCCAACGATGCGCAAGGCCGGGTAGCCGTATTGCGTATTCCTGGCGGCGCTAAACTCTCTCGCAAACAAATTGACGAGTATGGCAAATACGTTGGTGTGTATGGCGCGAAGGGCTTAGCGTGGATGAAAGTCAACAATGCGGCCGAAGGTGATGTGCAATCGCCTGTAGCAAAATTCCTCAATGAAGACGTTATTGCTGCGTTGATTGAGCGCACCGGCGCTCAAGATACCGATATTTTGTTATTCGGTGCCGACAACGCGACAGTCGTTGCCGAAGCGATGGGCGCATTGCGCCTCAAAGCCGGTGAAGACTTTGATTTAGTTGAAGACTGTTGGAAACCGCTTTGGGTTGTTGATTTCCCAATGTTTGAAAAACACAACGGTGGCCTAACGGCGATTCACCATCCGTTTACAGCTCCGATTGGCGTCAGCGCCGAAGAGCTCGAAGCAAACCCAGAAACAGCATTGTCGGATGCTTACGACATGGTACTAAACGGTGTTGAGCTTGGCGGTGGTTCGGTCCGTATTCACGACCAAGATATGCAAAGTGCAGTGTTCCGCATTTTGGGTATTAGCGATGAAGAAGCGCGCGAAAAATTTGGTTTCTTGCTGGATGCTCTGAAATTCGGTGCGCCACCACATGCCGGACTCGCCTTTGGTTTAGATCGATTAATTATGCTGATGACAGGTGCCACGTCTATTCGCGATGTGATGGCGTTTCCTAAAACCACAACAGCAGCTTGTCCGATGACAGAAGCTCCGGGATTAGCTAATCCTGCATCATTGGTTGAATTGGGTATTGAAGCCTATGCCGCCGATGAATCATCTTCTGAAAAATCAGCTGAGTAATATTGATGCTGAAGCGTCCAGTTTCGGTGCTGGTGGTTATCATCACTGAAACTGGCGACGCTGCGATCATGCAGCGAGCGGACGACGACCAATTTTGGCAGTCGGTCACCGGAAGTGTCGAATCAGGGGAAGACATAGAAAGTGCAGCGATTCGAGAGCTTGCTGAAGAAACCGGGCTGACCCCCAAAATGGGACGCTGGATCAATATGAATCATAGCGTTTGTTATACAATTCGCCCTCAGTGGAGGCACCGTTACCCCAGCGGTGTTGTCACCAATACAGAGCACTGGTTCGCATTGGTTTTACCCAAGACTGTTCCTTTGAAGCTCGCACCACTTGAACACCTCGATTACCGTTGGTTGACCGCGTCTCAAGCACAAAGCCAGTGCAGTTCGGCAAGCAACGCAAAAGCAATACAAAGATTACTCGACAGCATGTGATAACAGCACACGAGTCAAGGGAGTAGATTATGGCTGGCCACAGTAAATGGGCAAATATCAAACATCGCAAAGCCGCGCAAGATGCTAAACGCGGTAAGCTCTTCACCAAACTCATTCGCGAATTAACGGTCGCCTCAAGAGAGGGGGGGTCGGATGCCGACGCAAACCCTCGGCTGCGCGCAGCAATCGACAAAGCACTGTCGAATAATATGACCCGAGACACTGTAGAGCGCGCAGTAAAACGCGGTGCAGGCGAGCTAGATGGCCAAGAACTTGAAACGATTATTTACGAAGGTTATGGCCCCGGCGGCACCGCAGTCATGGTTGAAACCATGACTGATAATCGCAATCGAACGGTCAGCACTGTGCGCTCAGCATTTACCAAATCAGGAGGCAACCTTGGCACAGATGGTTCGGTTTCATACCTGTTTACCAAGCAAGGGCTCATTAGTTACGACGTTGGCATTGATGAAGACACGTTGACTGATGCCGCATTGGAAGCGGGAGCCGAAGATATTGTTGAGCATGACGATGGCACCTTTGATGTAATCACCACGCCTGAGACGTTTGGTGAAGTCAAAGACGCACTTGATGCCGCAGGTTTAGCGTCCGTAAATGCTGAAGTAACCCAAGTACCATCGACCAAAGCTGAATTGGATTTAGACACAGCAACTAAATTTATGCGTTTGATTGACACGTTAGAAGATGATGATGACGTGCAAGAGGTTTATCACAATGGTGATATTTCAGACGATGTTATGGCCCAATTAGGATAACCGCATTGGCAATTATTTTAGGGATTGATCCCGGTTCAAGAATTACCGGTTACGGTGTCATACGCGCCCAAGGTAGGCAGCTGGATTATATTGGCAGTGGATGCATTCGAGTTGCCGAAGCGAGCTTGGCAGAGAAGCTACGGCAAATCCACGATGGTGTGCGTGAACTGGTGATTCAATTTCAGCCCGAAGAGTTTGCGATAGAACGTGTTTTTATGTCGAAGAATGCTGATTCTGCACTCAAACTGGGGCAAGCTCGGGGCGCAGCGATTGTTGCTGCGGCCTGCCAAGGTCTACCCGTGGCGGAATATGCCGCCCGAGAAATTAAGCAGGCAGTTGTGGGGAGCGGGGCAGCAGACAAAGCACAAATGCAATCCATGGTGACTCATATCTTAAAGCTCAATGCCACGCCTCAAGCGGATGCGGCAGATGCGCTTGGAGTAGCTCTTTGTCATGCGCATACACGCCAAAGCCTCATTGCTATGGCAGGAAAAACGACCGGCACCACCCGCGGTCGATGGCGATAAACCTCCTTTACTCCTCAGAATACTGTTTTTTTTTACAGTGGTAATGCGCTCGTTTACTTTCTTGTGTTACTCTTCAACAAATTATTTGAGTTGTGGAAATAACACGTGATTGGACGTCTACGAGGTGAAGTTGCCGATAAGCAGCCGCCAGAGGTACTGCTGGAGGTTGGGGGCGTTGGCTACGAAGTTCAAATGCCAATGAGCAGTTTTTATAACTTACCTGAAATAGGTCAGCAAGCCACTATATACACCCATTTTGTGGTTCGAGAAGATGCCCAATTGTTGTTTGGCTTTGGCTCTAAGTCGGAACGCGCCTTATTTCGACAATTAATCAAAACCAATGGTGTAGGGCCTAAATTGGGCTTGGCTATTTTGAGCGGAATGACAGCAGAGCAATTTGTACGCTGTGTAAACCTAGACGATGTAACATCGTTGACCAAGCTCCCAGGCATTGGTAAAAAAACCGCCGAACGCCTTTTGATTGAAATGCGTGACAAACTCAAAGATTGGTCCGGAGATGAGACACAAGACTTTGAACTCACCGCGCCAAATAAAGATATTCAAGCACCAGAGCTCGACGCTAAAACAGATGCAATTAGTGCGCTTGAAGCATTGGGTTACAAACATGCACAAGCTAAACAAGCCGTTTCAAAAATTGCTCAAGCTGATATGAGCTCTGAAACGCTGATTCGCGAAGCTCTTAAATCGATGATGTAATCAAGTAATGGCGATGATACAAAGGATGATTCCATGATTGAAGCCGATCGTTTAATTCAAGCGGATGCGACGCGAGAAGATGACGTCATAGAGCGCGCCATTCGGCCTAAAACGTTGGCCGACTATGAAGGGCAGCCTCATGTAAGCGAGCAAATGAGCATTTTTATTGAAGCGGCTCGTAAACGCAGCGACGCGCTCGATCATTTGCTTATTTTTGGCCCTCCAGGGTTGGGTAAAACCACGTTGGCACATATTGTTGCCAATGAAATGGGCGTGAATATGCGTCAAACGTCCGGCCCCGTATTAGAAAAAGCGGGCGACCTTGCAGCCATGCTGACAAACCTAGAGCCCAATGACGTCCTATTCATTGACGAAATTCACCGCTTAAATCCTGCGGTTGAAGAAGTGCTTTATCCAGCAATGGAAGATTATCAGCTCGACATCATGATTGGTGAAGGGCCAGCAGCTCGCTCTATCAAGCTTGATTTGCCGCCTTTTACGCTCATTGGTGCAACCACAAGGGCTGGTTCTCTTACATCCCCGTTACGAGATCGCTTTGGGATTGTGCAGCGTCTTGAATTTTATAGTGACAAAGACTTAACCCGAATTGTTGGGCGTTCTGCTCAGTATCTGAACATGAACTTGTCGGATACGGGCTCGGAAGAAATTGCTCGTCGCTCAAGAGGGACGCCACGTATTGCAAACCGCTTATTGCGACGCGTGCGTGACTATGCTGATGTACGAAATGACGGGCAGGCCGATCATGATACCGCCAACAAAGCGTTAGATTTATTAGATGTCGACCCAAGGGGGTTTGATCTGATGGATCGAAAACTCATGCTTGCGATTATCGATAAGTTTGATGGTGGACCCGTGGGGCTAGATAACGTTGCGGCTGCGATTGGTGAAGAGCGAGAAACCATCGAAGATGTATTAGAGCCATTTTTAATCCAGCAAGGGTTTATTCAGCGCACTCCTCGGGGGCGAATCGCAACCGAAAGGGCGTTTTTACATTTCTCACGTACCATGCCTACGTCGAATTAATCTTAAGCAAATTTCAAGCAAAAAAAAGCCCGCGTAATACGCGGGCAAAATCTTATGCTTCAGGAAAGAAAATAAATTCAGGGAACTACAAATTCTTGAGATGAATAGGCTCTAGCAAAACCTATTCATCGTAAAAATTGTTGAAAACGAACGGTCATGCCGCTTTCGATGAGGTGCATACTAATGTGAGGGATATCGCGTTACAAACTAGATTTTCTTTGCTTTTTGATTAGAAAAACTAATGCTTTCAGGATTATTTTGATAGTGTGAATAATTTATTAAAATGCACCAGTATCGTTATCTTCTGTGATTGAATAAATCGAATAGATTTAGTGAATAACTACTCAATAATAAGTTTATTTCATTCATAACCATTCATTCGGAAGCGAACTGGCCTAGCATTCGATGAGGTGAGTTAAATTTATATGAAACTTTCTGTATCATTTGACGCTCTTATAAAGAGTGCATAGAACATCAATCAGGGACATTTGTGACAACGGAATTACTATCTTTTGAATGGCCGATACGAGTGTATTACGAAGATACCGATGCGGGGGGGGTCGTGTTTTATGCTAATTACCTCAAATTTATGGAGCGGGCTCGCACCGAGTGGCTCCGACAAATGGGTATTGAGCAAGATCTGTTTCTGACTCAAGGTATTGCCTTTATGGTGCGGCGTACAGAGGTTGATTATCGCGCTCCAGCAGTCTTCAATGACGAGCTCATTGTTGTGAGTCAAATTGTTCAAAAAAAACGCGCCAGCTTAATCTTCCAACAAACAATTCAGCGTAAAAATGAAGTTAGCGCAATCGTGACTGGTCAAGTGACGATTGCGTGTGTAGATTTAGAGCGCGGAAAACCTATTGCTATACCCAAATCTATCATGGAGGTGCTGGCACGTGTCGGCTGAAATTTCTATATTCGGGCTTTTCTTAGAAGCCAGCGTTCTTGTTCAGCTTGTAATGCTGACATTGCTCGGTCTTTCGGTTGTGTCGTGGGCCATGATTTTTCAGCGCAGTCGTATTTATCAGGTGGCACAAACTCGGTTGGGCAAGTTTGAAGACAAATTTTGGTCGGGTTTAGATCTCAATCGTCTTTATCAAGAGGTTAACTCTCGTTCCGATGTTGTTGGGCTCGAGAAGATTTTTCAATCTGGATTTAAAGAATTTGTAAAGTTACGCCGTGTTTCACAACGAGATGCAGGCCAAGCGCTGGAAGGCACTCGCAGAGCCATGCGTGTTGCATTATCACGTGAAGTCGACAAGCTTGAGGTCCATCTTCCATTTTTGGCAACAGTGGGATCTACGAGCCCTTACATCGGATTATTTGGAACAGTGTGGGGCATCATGAACGCCTTTATCGCACTGGGCGCAGTTCAGCAGGCAACGTTGCAAATGGTCGCCCCAGGGATTGCCGAAGCACTGATTGCAACAGCCATGGGGCTGTTTGCTGCTATTCCCGCGGTGATTGCATATAACCGCTTTTCAACGCGTGTTGAAAAACTCGAAAATGCATACATTAACTTTGCCGATGAGTTTCTTTCTATCCTCCAGCGTCAAACTGTTGGAGATGAGGCCAAAGAGTCTTAATTATGTCGTTTGAGCGTAAGCGCCGCAAAAAAGTTGCTGAGATCAATGTGGTTCCATACATTGATGTGATGCTGGTGTTGCTGATCATCTTTATGGTGACTGCTCCCCTAATTACTCAAGGGGTGAATGTTGAGCTGCCGCAGGCAGAAGCTGAACCGTTGCCCACCGATACCAAACCGCCTTTGATTGCATCGGTTGATATTGATGGCAATTATTTTCTAACAGTGGGTGATGAACAAGAAACTCCGCTAGAAGTCGATGAGCTTGCAGAATTAGTGGCGGCTCACCTTCAACTTGAACCTGAAACACCCGTCGTGGTGAAAGGCGACCGTCGTGTGCCTTATGAAACGGTCATCGATTTGATGGTGGTTTTACAAAAAGCGGGCGTACCTTCGGTAGGTTTGATGACTGATGATAGTGAGTAGATGTAGGAAGCTGTGGTGAAATCAGGCTCAATGCGCATTTATATAATTATTTCTGTGGTTGTTCATGTGGCAGCCATTGCTTTGTTGTCGCTCAATATGGCGGCCACCCCTAAACCTCCCAAGCAAAACAAACCTCAAGGTCAGCCTATCAAAGCGGTAGCCGTGAATCAAAGTGCGGTTGCTGAACAGGTTGAAAAACTTAAACAAGCGAAAGAAGACAAACGTCTCGCTGAGAAGAAGCGGCTTGAGGACTTGGAACGTAAGCTCAAAGAAGCGGAAAATAAGCGCAAAGCTGAAGAAAGTCGTCTTCGAAAACTTGAAGCAGAGCGTAAGCAAAAAATTGAAGAAAAGAAAAAGGCTGATGCAGCAGCCAAAAAGGCCAAACAGCAGCAGAAAGTAGAGGCAGAGAAAGCTAGAAAAGCTGAAGCCGAGCGCAAGAAACGCGAAGCCGAAAAGAAAAAGGCCGACGAAGCCGCTGCCGCCAAAAAGAGAAAAGAAGAGGCAGAGCGTAAGCGAAAAGAAGAAGCTAGAAAACGCAAAGAACAAGAAGCGCGTGAGCAAGCAGAGCTTGAGCGAATGATGGAAGATGAATTGAATGCCGAAAACCAAAAAATTGGAGAGCAACGTCAAGCTCAAATTTTGTCAGAAATGGACAAATATACAGCGCTCATTCGTGCCACGGTGCAGCGGCACTGGTTGGTTGATGACAGTATGGCTGGCCAGCAGTGCCAATTGAATATCAAACTTGCAAGTAATGGATTTGTCATTTCCGTTGATAACGGGGTGGGCAATAGACTTGTCTGCTCTTCGGCGCGCAATGCCGTCCTTAAAGCTGGCACCATGCCAATGTCTGCCGATCCCGAAGTAAACCAAAAAATGCGAAATATTAAATTGACCATGGAGCCAAATCTCTAATGAGTAAGTTGTTACGAACCTTAATCGCTGCCACGCTAGTGCTATTGGCTATCCCAGCGAAAGCTGCTTTGGAAATTGTGATTACTGAAGGAATTGATAGCGCGCGTCCAATTGCTATTGTTCCATTTAGCTACCAAGGCCAACCGCAGTTACCGCAAGATATTGCTTCGGTTGTTTCTTCGGATTTACGTCGCAGCGGTAAATTCAACCCGATCGCTGTGCAAGCGATGCCCGAGAGGCCTTCGCAAGCAGGCCAGGTTAACTTTGATAAATGGGCGACGTTGGGCGTTGAAGCCATTGTCACAGGCAACGTTACATATATTGGTGACGACAGATATCAGGTTAGCTTTGAGCTGTTGGACGTACTTCAAGGGCAAATGTCTAAGGGAGATGTGGCTATCTCTGCCGACGGCGCTGTCATTTCAAGCCAATCATTTATCTTGGATGGTCGTCGTACTGTCGTGACGGGTAAACAGATGCGTCAATACGGTCATCGTATTAGCGATATCGTATACGAGCGGCTCACCGGCGAACGCGGTGCGTTCTTAACTCGAATTGCTTATGTTGTGGTGCAAAATGATCAGAGCCACCCTTATCAGCTGATGGTTGCCGATTACGACGGTTACAATGAATTAAACCTGCTACGCTCTAAAAAGCCTCTGATGTCACCGGCTTGGTCTCCTGATGGGCGCAAACTTGCCTATGTGTCGTTTGAAAAACACAAAGCGCAAATTTATATTCAGGACTTATACACGAGTGAACGCACACTGCTTACTGATTTTGAAGGTATTAATGGTGCTCCTCGCTGGTCGCCAGATGGTAAGAAAATGGCCGTTGTGTTATCAAAAGATGGCAACCCTGATGTCTATGTTATTGATATTGAAACGAGGGCGGTAAAACGCGTTACAAGAAGTCGTAGCATCGATACAGAACCAAATTGGACCCCTGATGGTGGCAGCCTTGTGTTCACTTCTGAACGGGGTGGCAATGCTCAGCTTTATCGAGTAGAGTTAGCCTCAGGTAAGATAAAAAGGCTTACTTTTGAGGGCGATATGAACCTGGGTGGTTCAGTCAGTCCTGATGGTAAGCAAATGATTTTGGTGAATCGCACGCGCGGCAATTATCATATTGCACGGCAGGACCTGCAGACGGGTACTTTACAAGTGCTGACAGGGACTCGACTGGACGAATCACCGAGCATTGCGCCCAATGGCGGAATGATTATTTATAGCACCGTGCATGGAAATAAACAGGCCTTGGCACTGGTCTCAATGGACGGTCGTTTTAAAGCACGACTCCCTGCGGTAAACGGTCAGGTTAAAGCGCCTGCTTGGTCTCCGTTTTTGCAGTAAGTATAAATAATTAACTTAGATAAAAGGAAACTGTCAATGCAACTGAAACCTTTGACGAAAGGCCTTATGCTGGCTCTGCCGCTTATGGTTCTGGCCGCATGTAGCTCTACAGATGATAACGCTGCAGGTTCTACTGACGATTCAGCAATCACTGGTACTGCGACCCCAATGTTAACGCCTGAAGAAGAGCGTATGCAGCGTTACGCGGAAATGCGTAAAGAGCACATCATCTACTTCGACTTCGACCGTTCAGACGTTCGTGGTGAATTTGCAGAGTTGTTAGCAGCTCACGCAGACTACTTGGTGAAAAACCCAGGTGTAAGCGTTCGCGTTGAAGGTCATGCCGATGAGCGTGGCACGCCGGAGTACAACATCGCATTGGGCGAGCGTCGTGCAAAAGCTGTGACTAACTACCTCATGAGCTTAGGTGTTTTGGCAAGTCAAATCAGCACTGTTTCTTACGGTGAAGAGATGCCTTTAGTGGCTGGCCATAATGATGAAGCGTGGTCTAAAAACCGCCGTGCAGTATTAGTCTACTAATTAGAAACTAATGATCAGACGTCATATTGTTGTTTTGGCCGCGACCCTTTCGGGCGTGGCCTTTGCTGCTGTACCCGTGAGGGATGCCAATGGCAGCACAGAAGAGCGTATCTCACGTTTAGAGCGCATGGTTGAGTCGCGTAACCAAGTTCAGCTTGGAATGCAGCAGCAGCTATCAGAGCTCGAACTAGAGGTTCAAAATTTACGCGGAACGCTAGAACTTCATAGCCACAAGCTCGAAGAGATCCTGGCCCGTCAACGCGACCTATACCAAGACATTGACCGCCGATTAGGCAGCGGTGCTGGTGCTGTTCCAGCCGCTACTTCTCCGGCAGTTCCGGCGTCAGCAGCTTCAAATGTGTCCAGTGCTGATGTAACCGCTAATGTCGCGTATGAAAATGCATTTAAGCTGCTGAAAAATAAAAAGTACGATGATGCATCTGTCGCATTCTCAAAATTTGTGGCTGACTATCCTACATCCAGCTATGTAGCGAATGCGCATTACTGGACAGGGCAACTTAGTTATCGTGACGGTGACCTCGCAAACGCTAAAACGTCGTTTGCAAGTGTGGTAAGTAAATATCCACAGTCGTCTAAACGTGCTGAATCTATCTTTAAACTTGGCTTAATTGCAGAGAAAGAAGGCCAAGCCGAAGAAGCGAAAAGCTACTTTAAACGAGTGGTTGCTGAATACCCAAGCGCAAGCGTAGCGCAGATGGCAAAAGCCAAACTTTAGTCGTGACTTTGTTGTAACAATTGATTGAGCTTTGAGCAGTCGCATTAAAAGTTTCATTTTCTTGTTGCAACTCAGAGTCAGATAAGTATTATACGCACCGCGTCAGGGGTTACGGCAAATCGCACGAACTAGGTAGTCTGACCGAAATTAGATACGGGTTGTTAGCTCAGCTGGTAGAGCAGTTGACTTTTAATCAATTGGTCGCAGGTTCGAATCCTGCACAACCCACCATCTAATTCTAACTATTCCTACCAGTTAATCAGGTCTTCTTTACGGCTTGATGACAGAGAAGAAAACGGGTTGTTAGCTCAGCTGGTAGAGCAGTTGACTTTTAATCAATTGGTCGCAGGTTCGAATCCTGCACAACCCACCATTTTCTCTCACACTTTCTACTGTGGGTTGTTAGCTCAGCTGGTAGAGCAGTTGACTTTTAATCAATTGGTCGCAGGTTCGAATCCTGCACAACCCACCATTCTTTATGACCTCTTAAATACTTCCAAACCTTTAAGCACACATGCATTGGCTTCCTCGCAACCTAACATGTAATTGATTCAACAAATCTTTTTGATGTAGAAATGTGTTATGTCGGTACTCACTATCCGCATATTTATAATGCAATTATAGTGTTGTCGGGCTAGACTCAATTAATTAACAGCTCCGAAGCCTCAGTTCCTAATCGTTTGTAATCTCAAATGTATGGTGTTTTGGCCGTGACTCAGAGTCACCGGGTTTAGCTTGAAAAGGCTAAGCCTCCCGTGTTTGGAAAGGGGTAACATGGCCTTATCTGACCCATTCGGTCGGCAGTTTCACTATGTGAGGTTGTCGATAACCGACGTATGCAATTTTAGCTGCGATTACTGTTTGCCTGATGGTTATCAGTGCGACGGTGATCGTAACTTTCTGTCTGTGGATGAAATTCGACGCGTCAGTCGAGCATTCGCGAATCTTGGCGTAAAAAAAATTCGAATCACAGGTGGTGAGCCGAGTTTGCGCAAAGACTTACCAGAAATCATCCAAACTGTTGCCCAAACGCCCGGCATTGAACGGGTTGCACTGACCACCAATGGTCATAAAATGGCGCGTCATTTAGATAAATGGCAAGCGGCTGGCCTTCATGCCATTAATGTCAGCGTTGACAGTTTAAATCCTCACGTGTTCCACCAGATCACCGGGCATAATTCGCTCACCGATATTCTTGATGCGATGAACACTGCACAGGCAATGCCGTTTGATCGCCTGAAATTAAATGCAGTGCTGATGAAAGGCGTGAATGCTCATGAGCTTGAAAGTTACATGGGTTGGCTTAAAGACAAGAAAATCAGTTTGCGATTTATTGAACTGATGGAAACTGGCGATACGCGTGATTTTTTTAAAAAGCACCATAGCTCCGGCCAAGCCATTGTTGACCACCTTATAGCGAACGGCTGGGAACAAGTGCAAAGAGGTGTTACTGCCGGCCCAGCGCAAGAGTATTGGCACCCTGATTGGAAAGGCAGAGTCGGTGTGATCATGCCTTACAGCAAAGATTTTTGTGAAAGCTGTAATCGCTTGCGCATGTCATCTCGTGGCGATCTTCATTTATGTTTGTTCACTGAACACGGGCTTAGTGTGCGTCATTTGATGCAAAAAGATGAAGACATTCCTTTGTTGATGCAGCGTTTACAAGAGCTGCTCCATCAAAAGCATGCGACTCATTATTTGCCTGAGCATCAAGTGGGCGCGACTCGTAATCTATCGTCTATTGGCGGGTAGTCGCTGTGACTCGCCAAACAGACTTATCTCGTCGCGCTTTATTTCGTGCAAAAAGCAAGGCTAGCTTGCCGGTTCGCCCGCCGCATACATTGCCCGAAAGTCAATTTATTGATGCCTGTACCCGTTGCGAAAAATGTATCACAGCGTGTCCCACAGATATTATTGTCAAAGGCAGTGGCGGATTCCCTGAGATCGACTTTGCTCAAGGTGAAGGTCTCTGTGAGTTATGTGAAAAGTGCGCGGATGCCTGCCCAGACAATGCATTTGAAGAGGTCAGAGAGTCACCTTGGCCGTGGCATATTGCATTAGATGAGCAGACCTGTCTTGCTCACAAAGGTATAACGTGCCGCACATGTGCAGAGCAATGTGATCAGGGGGCCATTCGAATTAGGCCCCAATTGGGTGGCGTGTTCATTCCCAATTTTTCACTGGATGCGTGCAACGGCTGTGGCGCTTGCCTTGCTCCTTGCCCTGTGGATGCTATCTCTATTAAACGTTAGCCTTATGCTTTGATGCAATTTAGCGTATAATTCTCTTCCCAAATTTTGACCTAACAGAAACTCCCGTTGGAGCTTGCCATGACTGACGTATTAGACATTGATGTATTATCGCCGGCATATCCTTTTCCGCCCAAACCTGCACCCATGAGTGCGGTGGAGCGCGCAGCTGCGATAGAAAGAATTAAGCGTCTACTGAAAGAGAAAGATGCGGTCTTGGTGGCTCATTACTATACCGATGATGATATTCAGGCATTGGCAGAAGAAACAGGAGGTTGCGTTGCTGACTCACTTGAAATGGCACGTTTTGGTAATCAGCATCCAGCATCCACATTACTTGTAGCAGGCGTTCGCTTTATGGGCGAAACGGCGAAGATCTTAACGCCAGAAAAGAAAATTATCATGCCGACACTTGATGCGACGTGTTCGCTTGATATTGGTTGTCCTGCAGATGACTTTGCCAAGTTCTGTGATGAGCACTCTGATCGAACCGTAGTTGTATATGCCAATACCTCTGCAGCAGTAAAAGCCAGAGCTGATTGGGTTGTTACTTCAAGTATTGCACTGGATGTTGTGGATCATTTGGACAGTGAAGGTGAAAAGATATTATGGGCACCGGATAAGCACTTGGGTGGGTATGTTGCGAAGCAAACCGGCGCAGATATGCTGTTGTGGCAGGGAGCGTGTATTGTTCATGATGAATTTAAATCGAAAGCGTTGCACGATTTGAAAATTCAATACCCGAATGCTGCGGTACTGGTGCACCCCGAATCACCAGAAAGCGTTGTTGACATGGCCGACGCTGTGGGTTCAACAAGTCAATTGATCAAGGCTTCTCAAGAAATGGACAATGACATGTTCATTGTTGCGACTGATCGCGGCATTTTTTACAAGATGCAACAGTTGTCGCCAGAAAAGACCTTCATTGAGGCGCCAACGGGTGGACAAGGTGCAACATGCAGAAGTTGCGCGCATTGCCCGTGGATGGCCATGAATGGCTTACAGGCGATTGAGGAGGCGCTGTTGGACGGTACCGGCAAAGAAGTATTCGTAGATGCCGACATTCGCGAAAAGGCGCTTGTTCCTCTTAATCGAATGCTCAACTTTCAAGTGAATCGCTAAACCCTGCGCTCAATGTGTAACAATATTTGATTCGGTCGCTAGATTAAGGTTGCCAATAGGTGATAACCTTAATTTTTATAAAATTTTTAAAGTATTTATATGAATTACAAGGATGTAATCCGTTCTACTGTGTTCGCGGTATTGACGGTGGGTGTCATGTCGTGCGCTTCCCCTCATCGTAATGTCAGTCATTTGGACGCAGGTCAAGCAGCCCACGGTTCGCTTGAAGGCGAAGCTGAAGTGATTGAGCGTGCTGAGCAGTTCCATCAAAAGCTGATTGAGCAAGGCGTAATTATTCGTGCGGACAAAAAGACCAAAGAATATTTCGATGCCATTCTTGCTTCGTTATTAACCGAAGAAGAAAAGAACTCGAATGTTTACAAGGTCTACTTAACTCGTTCTCCCGATTTTAATGCCTTTGCATTAGGCAATGGTCATATATATTTCAATTTGGGCTTAGCTGCGGGCTTAGCCAACGCAGAGCAAATTGCATTTGTCATGGCGCATGAGATTGAGCACATCAATCAGCGCCATAGCATGGTGACATATTATCGTATTAAGGAGCAGCTCACCGCCGCAAGTGTAATTGATATTGTCCTCTTGGGAACCAAACTGTCTTATCTAGGCGCAGCGAGCAACCTATCAAAACATAGTCAGCAGCATGAATTAGATGCCGACCGATTTGCCATAGAGCGAATTGAGCGTTCTGGTTATGATGCATGCGTGGGCTATGCTGCTCTTGATCGTATTGAAGAGATTGCGCCTAAGTCCGATCCTGATGCATGGTTTGCGTCTCACCCTTCATTTATCGAGAGAACCTCGCAACTCGCTTCGTATCAGAGCGACGATTGCTATGCCGCAGATAACACCCCTGAATATTTAGAAATGCGTCAAAGCATTTTTGCCAAGGCTGTGGATTCAATGCTCAAAGGAGGATATGTACTTTTAGCGCAAAAAACGTTAAATGCGGCTCCGAATTTATTGCCTCAATGGCGTTTCCATCAGCTTAATGCGCAAGCTTACTATCAACTATCGATGCGCCCTGAGCAAGCAGGAAAAGAAACAGCATTATGGCAAGGTGAAGAGTATGAAGCCGAATACACGGAACCATTTAGACTTGCTCAAGACGACAATGCACTCCTCGCTGTTGAACAAGCAACGTTGGCCGTAGAGCTTGCTCCTCAAGAGCCACAAGCTTACAAAACGTTAGGAATGTCATTACAAGAGCAAGACCCAGCAAAGGCCGTACAAGCCTTTGAAACCTATATCGCGTTAAAGCCCAATGGGCGCGAAACTCGTTTTATCCAACATAAAATCAATACACTTAAACGTTCAAAGGAAATGAACCTATGATTCAAATTCTAAAATCCATTTTTGTCGGGCTATGTGCGCTCGTTATTCTCTCGGGATGTGCCGCGAATTACACCAGTGAGAGAGCTCACCCAGATTATGTAAATAACAAAGTCGACATCGAGCGCATTGCAATTGTGCCACCTATCGTTGAATACAACAGCCTAGAATTCTCAGGAGAAAATGTTCCGATTCCAGAGCGTGAAGAGGAAATGAAACAAATCATTGTCGATTTTGCTGCAGAAGAATTGAGAGCGCGAGGGTATGAACCCGTTGTTGTTAAACGCGAAGAAGTTGAAGCCGAATTAGATAATTACAACATTGATTTAGGCAAATTGCGTGAACAGTATTCTCAAATAAGAGATGTGCTTTACGAAAAGTCCGTGGTAAAAATTGAAGACTCTGTGAAGTTTGAACAGTCGGTGGGTGAAGCTGCGGCTATTGTTGCGAGCTACTCTGACGCCGATGCCGTGTTGCTGATGCGGTATTACGCCTACGAAAAAACCTCTGGAGCGATTGCGAAAGATGTAGCCGTGAGTGTTTTGGTTGCAGCTTTGACCGGGGGCGTAGGCGTACAGCCAACATCAGGAGAAGCCGTTGAAGTGGCCGTACTTGATGGCATTTCAGGCAATGTACTTTGGACAAACCATGCCAGCCTTCCTTCTGTTGAAGCCGCCTCATTGAAGCATGCGATGCAAAACTTAAAGCATGATATTGACGACATAGAAACGAATGGGCCTGAACATGTCGGTATTCCAGCAGCGCCGGAAACAGACGTTGATACATCTGCGGCTATTCTCCCTGAAAATGAAGTAAAAGTTGGCAGCTAAACATAGATAAAAAGCAATTAGCGTTGACGTAGGCTGTCGTTTTACTTAAGATACGCCGCGCTCTAGAGAGCGGCGTACGTGAGCTACACGGTTAAATAAAGCAGACAATCAGTTTTAAAGTGCGGTGAGGTGTCCGAGTGGCTGCTGAAGTTAAGCATGGAGTCACGCATAGCGTGCGACTCAGCCACTTAAAATAAAGCCAACGTGAGCTACACGGTTAAATAAAGCAGACAATCAGTTTTAAAGTGCGGTGAGGTGTCCGAGTGGCTGCTGAAGTTATGCATGGAGTCACGCATAGCGTGCGACTCAGCCACTTAAAATAAAGCCAACGTGAGCTACACGGTTAAATAAAGCAGACAATCAGTTTTAAAGTGCGGTGAGGTGTCCGAGTGGCTGAAGGAGCACGCCTGGAAAGTGTGTAAGGGGCAACCCTTCGAGAGTTCGAATCTCTCTCTCACCGCCATCTATTTGAGAGCCTGCGAGTATTCGCAGGCTTTTTTCGTCTTAGTCTTTCAAAATCTTCGTGTGAATTAACTTAGGCATCGACCCTAGCACTTTGTGGCGTTAGAGAGTTCGAGCTGAGCGCTTTGGCAAAAGCGCGAAACAACGTCGCTTTAGCGGCGGCCCGAAGGGAAGGTGCTTTGCACCGCATCATCTCTCTCTCACCGCCATCTATTTGAGAGCCTGCGAGTATTCGCAGGCTTTTTTCGTTTTAGTCTTTCAAAACCTTCGTGTGAATTAACTTAGGCATCGACCCTAGCACTTTGTGGCGTTAGAGAGTTCGAGCTGAGCGCTTTGGCAAAAGCGCGAAACAACGTCGCTTTAGCGGCGGCCCGAAGGGAAGGTGCTTTGCACCGCATCATCTCTCTCTCACCGCCATCTATTTGAGAGCCTGCGAGTATTCGCAGGCTTTTTTCGTTTTAGTCTTTCAAAACCTTCGTGTGAATTAACTTAGGCATCGACCCTAGCACTTTGTGGCGTTAGAGAGTTCGAGCTGAGCGCTTTGGCAAAAGCGCGAAACAACGTCGCTTTAGCGGCGGCCCGAAGGGAAGGTGCTTTGCACCGCATCATCTCTCTCCGCTATCGAGTTTCAAATGGAGCTGATTGTTCACTTAAGCGACTGTCTTATTTTTGGGAGCCATCTCAGTGTGGCAACCGGAGATGTAAAAAAGCCGTAGCATTCTAACTAAAGAAGCTACGGCTGATATGAATGGCTTAGCGCCATTTGAATAACAGGGCTTAGTTATTCAATTTCTTGCCACATCTCTGGCCAATAGCGGTAAATACTATGACCATACTTGGCTAGTTTTTCTTCCGCTTCAGCAAGATAATCTAGGCTCTGTTGCTTCGCAGCTGCTTGATCCCCAATCAGTAAGGTGTAGCAGTTGTCGGCTATTTGTTCGCCCTGTGCATTGCTCAAGGTAATCTCAATATCAAACGTACCTTCGGCATCCGCTGGAATGTCCCAATCAATGTCTACAAATTGCTCTGCACTGTCAGTCGCAACTTGAATTTCGACTGAGCCTGCAGCATCAGTTGCTTTAGACTGGTATTTCACAACCCAAGACAGTGTGAGGTCTGAGTAATCGAATTGATGGTCATTCACAACCCAAATGTCAGCATGGAATTTGGAGCCTGCAGACCAGCGTCTCTTCTCAAAGTTCAAACTTGGCAATAATGGTTGATACGTACGCTTGAGCCAGTCAAATGCTAATTTTTTCTTACCGTAGTAATCAATGATGCCCCACTTAATGTCAGGCACGTGTGTCATGAAGTGACATAACGACACGCCGCTCATTTTCGGCTTACGTCGGCGGTATGTTTCCAATGCAAATTGGATCACAGTGCCTTGCGCAATTTGGGTGGCCTCAACAAACTCTTCTAAAGAACCCATTTTGTAGTCATTGAAGACTTCAAAATTAAGGTTTTTCAAAATGTCGATATCAGCCCAGTGGTATGCCCAGCTGGGTCCCATAGGCCATAGTTCATCTTCAGGAATAAATTTTTTCAGACTGTCGATTGATGGAGCCGATGCAGCTGTGAGCTCAGGGATAATCGCGCAATCTAATGAAGGATAGTATTCCTCCATGAACTCTTTGCCGCCTTGATAATAGTGTTCGTTGGCATGCATGGATTCGTTGGGTCTAAAGCCAATATTCTGGCCTGACTCGGAGCTAAGCGGCGACGCCAAGCCATAAGGCACATTGGTGTATTGCGCCACAGTATCGCCAATCACTTCCATGAGCTGCTTGTTACCACTGCGCTCGTGAGCGCCTGAGAAGAATACTTCTTCTCCGCCCATCCAAAATATTTGAGAAGGGTGATTGCGTCGCGCTTTCACGGTTTCAACACACTCATGGAGTACGCCGTCTACAAATTCTTTGTCGCTTGGGTATGCTTGTGTGGCCAAGGTAAAGTTAGTCCAAACGGTGATTCCCAGCTCGTCACATAGGCGATAAAACTCTGGCGTTTCTGGTGGATGCCAGCCAAAGATTCGTAAGTTGTTGATGTTGGCTTCTTTCACCATGGCGACACGGTCTTCGTATTTTTTCAACGAGTTACGGCCATACAAAAATGACGGTTGGCCACCCCAGCACGCAGAACGCAAGAAGTGACGCTTGCCGTTGATCATGAATGTCCAAGGGAACTCATTGTCGTATCCTGGATTGAACTCCATCTTGACTTCACGCAGACCAATGACTTCGTCTTTGCTGTCTAGAACTTCATCACCTTCGCGAATAGAGGCCGTGAGTTGATACAGGTTCTGATCGCCCATATCCCAAGGCCACCAAAGTTTGGCATGAGCTACGATCATTTGGGTATGAACTGTGTTTACGCCGGGTTCAGCAATCACTTCTGTCTCAGCGCTGTACTCATGAGTTTCACAGTTGTGACCCACTAAGTGGCTGGCAATTGTCACAGACTTTGCTTTGTTGGAGTGGTTTACAATTTCATAGCTTGCCGTGAGCGTTGCTTTGTCTTCGCTATGAACTTTGACGTCAGTGCGAATGTTGTCAACGCGCACCATGTCTGTTGCTTCCACGCGAATAGGTCTCCAGATACCGAAAGGTACTAGCCCTGAGAAGTAGTCGCCGGAAAAGTTTACTTTTTTACCACCACAGTTACGATAGTTTTTAGGTGGCGGATCGAGTTTGATCATCAACATGTTTGAACCGTCACGCCAGTCTTCGTAACTCACAACATCCGTGATATCAAATTCAAATTCAGAGAACATGCCTTCGTGGCGTCCTAAGAATGTACCGTTTAGCCAAACGCTACAGCTATAGTCGACGCCTTCAAAAATAATACGTACTTTTTTGCCTTGCATTTCATCAGGTACAGCAAAACGATGACAGTACCACCACTCGTAATCGGCAACCCACTTCGCGCGGTGCATATTGCGGCCAAAGTATGGGTCTTCAATTTCGTTGGCTCGATGTAAGTCTGTGTATACATCACCCGGTACTGTGCCAAAGTTCCAGCTAAAGTGGGTGCCTTGGTATTCTGCGGGCAAAAGGTGCAAACCTTCAATTTCACCTTGGCCTGGACGCATGCGCTCCATTTGCCAGCGGCATCCGGTCAAATCTAAGTTTATTCTAGACATCAGGTGTTCCTCTAAATCGGTGCTCAATTCTTGTTATTTAGGTCAGCTGCTGTAATTGACGCGACATAATTCGCGTCAATCGAAGAGCAAACTGGGTAAAAATTAATTAGTCGTAATTAAAATAAATGGTTCTTTTTTGCAGGTAGTTTTCGATGCCGTAAACACCGTCTTCTCCGCCAGTGCCGCTGCGTTTGTGGCCACTGTGATAACCTTGTACGTAGCCCACAATTTGCTTGTTAACGAATACTGTTCCAACTTGCATATCGCTAATAGCATTGAAGACTGTGTTGATGTTTTGGCTGTATATATAGGCCGACAACGCGTCTTCGCGGTCGTTACAAATGTCTAACGCGTGTTGATAATCTTTCACTGCAATAATGGGCATGATAGGGCCGAAAATTTCATGTTTGGCCAGTGGCATGTCCGCCGTTACATCGGTCACTACTGTTGGTTCATACCAGTTGCCATTTTCGAATTCGGCGCCGTCTGGACGCTTGCCTCCCAATGCGACTGTGGCTCCCATTGCGACTGTGCCTTGCAACAGTTGGTCAATGCGTTCGACTGAATCAGCAGTAACGCTCGGCCCCATATCGGCACCCGACAACGGATCGCCAACAGTGATCTGCTTAACGCGTTCGAGTACTTTTTGAGTGAATGCTTCGGCCACGCTTTCTTCAACTAAAACCAGCTCATTGCAAATGCAGACTTGGCCGCAGTTTGCGTAGCGAGAGGTCACCGCAGCTTCAGCGGCTTTATCAAGATCGGCGTCTGCCAGTACGATGAAAGATGCCTTGCCACCAAGCTCCAAAATCAAGCCACTTACATTTTCAGAAGAGCTTTTGTAGATTGCCTGACCTGCACGGGTACTGCCGGTGAGCGACACTAAACGTGTTTCTGGGTGGGTGACCAAGGCTGAGCTCACTTCAATACCAGAGCCGCTGACCAGATTGATCACCCCTTTAGGGAAGCCTATTTCATCAACTACTTTACAAAACTCAGATGCCGTGACTGGCGTTGCTTCATGAGCTTTCAGAATAATCGTGTTACCGGTGACCAATGCTGGGCCAACTTTTCGACCAATCAGCGCGAGAGGGTAGTTGTAGGCACATAACCCAAGTGTCACACCGTAAGGTACTTTTTGAATCCAAAGTTGCTCTTTTGGATTCTCTGACGGGTAGATATTGCCTTCAATTCTGCGGGCAGCTTCAGCTGAATACTGCAAGTAATTCAATGTGTCATCGAACTCACCGTAAGCTTGAGGCAGCGTTTTGCCTTGCTCTTGAACAATGAGTTGCGCGAAATGATCGCGTTTAGGTTTTAGCCCTTCAATAAGCTTGAATAACCAGCGGCCTCGCTCAATCGCGGGTAATTTAGACCACGACATAAACGCCTGCTGAGAAGAGGCCATCGCCAGTTCAACATCATCTTTATTACAGTCCGGAATGGTGGCCCATATCTGTGCATTCGAAGGGTTTTCGACTTCAAATGTTTTTTGGCTTAAAGACTCATGCCAAGCACCGTCGATATAACAAGGGTAATGTGTAACTGTAGAATTATTCATAGTGAACCTCGTTGTCTATTGCCCTTGAAAAACCGCTGGGCGTTTGTCGATAAAAGCGTTAAACCCTTCTGCTGCGTCTTTGGTATCGTAGAGTTCGTTAACCAATTTCTGCTCCAGCGCTAACCCCTCTTCGAGTGTTAATTCAACACCTTGTCGAAGGGCTTTTTTGGTCGCTGTTACTGCAAGCAACGGGCCGTCTGCGATTTTTTTGGCGTACTCGAATGTGAATTGATCCAGTTGGTCTTTTTCAACCAGTTGATTAATCAAGCCCATTTCAGTTGCTGTATTAACTGAAAATGAGTCGCCAGTTGCTAAAAATTCCAACGCTTTGGCGAGGCCCACAAGGCGAACCAGCCTTTGACTTCCGCCATTTCCTGGAATCAACCCAAGCTTTATTTCAGGCAGGCCTAATAAGTAATTACCTTTGGCTGCAAATCGAAGGTCGCAAGCCATAATGAGCTCTAAACCGCCGCCCAGAGCATGGCCGCTAACTTGGGCAATCACGACTTTATCGCTTTGCTCCAGTGCAGCTGTAGTGCGCCGGGCCATGTCCACCAATTTTTGGTTGGTGGCAGTGTCGTTTGTTTGAAACTCTTTAATGTCGGCCCCAGCACAAAAAAACTTCTCGGACTGACTGTTAACGACTAATGCGCCGACGGATGAATCTGCGTTCATGTCGACTACGGCTTGGTGAAGCTCTGTCATCAAGTCGAGGTTATAGGCATTAGCCGGAGCACGATTGAGGGTGATGTAACCAACATTCTCGCGCTTTGATAAGACGATGTGATTCATGATTTGGAAAACTCCTGAATGACGTTCGCTGTGTGCTGGCCAAGTGATGGCGCACCTATGGCATTGGTGATGATTGATTCATCGAATCGAATAGGGCATCGAGTGGTTTGATAGCTGTGGCCAAGTCCGTGAGTCACAGACTGCACCATATCTAACACTTTGAAACCGTCGTGCTCTACCAACTGAGTCCAGTTCAATACCTTGGCGCACCAAATATCGGCAGGCTCCAAAATAGCTAACCAATACTCAGTGGATTCATGGCTGAGATGAGCGGCCAACACGGCTTTAATGGCATCGCGCTGCTTATACCAAGTGTTTGGATCGGCAAATTCGTTGAGGCCATCGCAGCTTAAAAGCTCGGCTAGTTTAGGAATGGCACCCATGGCCAGCGCCAAATACCCTGTGGTTGTTTTATACAAGCCGTAAGGAGCGCCAACCAGAGGGTGTGCTGCGTTTACGTCGCCGCGTACGATGGGTTCACCGCCGTCTTGGTAATACAAGGTCAGAGGCTCAAATTGAAAGTCCAACATCGCTTCTAGCATGCTGACTTCAACTTCAGCCGACTCGTCGGCTAACAGCGCAGCTAAGATGCCTTGCACTAGTTGAGCCCCCGCAAATACATCGGCAATTGCGTATCCCATTGGCGTTGGACCATCGCTGTCTTTGCCGGTTTGCCAAACGTTCCCAGACAAGGCTTGAACCAATAGATCTTGGCCGGGTTTTTCAGCGTAAGGGCCTTGGTTGCCGTAGCCCGAAATGCTGCCATAGACAATATTTGGGTTAATGCTTTTGACGTCAGCGTATGCGAGTCCGAGTCTTGCCATTACGCCGGGTCTAAAGTTGTGCACGAGGATGTCGGCTTTTTCGACAATGCGTTTGATCACTTCCAGATCATCGGCACTTTTTAAATTGGCTTGAACGCTTTCTTTGCCTCGATTTACAGCTTGATAGAAAGCGGAATCACCCTCAATGTTGAGGTGCGACGCGTACATTGAACGTGTGATGTCGCCATGCAAGTGATGTTCAATTTTAATCACACGAGCGCCTAAGTCGGCTAAGCGCAATGTCGTGCTTGGCCCGGACAAAAACTGAGAGAAATCGACGACTAACAGTCCATCTAATGGCTTGATCATAACCCGAGCTCCTCAAACAGGTAGTCGTTGGCATTGCCAAGAACTGGTGCGGCTACATTCGACGTTAAACGAGATTGGTTGATCCGAATTGGGCAGCGTGTTGTGGTGACTGAAACATTGTTTCCGCGGCTGACTTTCTGCTCCATTTGGAGCAATTGATATACCTCAGAGGACGTTAATTTGTCGTAATCAAATACGTCTGAGCACCAATAATCAGCGGGCTCAAGTAACGCAAGCCAGTGTGCAGTTGTTTGGCTTTTCAGGTGTGCAGCAATGATGTTTTTAATTTCATCACGCTTTTCAAAGCTTGTGTTGCTAGCTTCGTATTCTGCCAATGAATCAAGCCCAATCAGCTGACCTAACTTATCCAAAGAACCCATTGCGATTGCAATATGGCCGTCTTGGGTAGGGTAAATCCCATAAGGTGCCTCTAAATAAGGATGTGCATTTGCAGTTTCACTTCGCGTTGGAAGCTGTTGGCCGTTGTTGAAGAAATGAGTGAGGCCTTCAAATTGAAGATCTAAAATAGACTCCATCAAACTGACTTCAACTTTCGCGCCTATGCCGTGGCGTTTCTTACGCACCAGTGCAGCCAAAAGCCCTTGGGCTAAGTGAGTACCACACATCATATCGGCTACAGCAACGCCAAATGGCGTAGGTGGTGCGGCGCGGTCGGCGGAGACCCATGTGAGGCCCGAAAATGATTGCGCGAGTAAATCTTGGCCTGGCTTGTCTTTCCAAGGGCCAACTTTGCCGTAGCCGCTCACTTCACCATAAACAATGGTGGGATTGATGGCTTTGACACTGGCGTAATCCAGCCCAATGCGCTCCATGATGCCAGGCCTGAAGTTGTGCGTGATCACATCCGCTTTGCTGATCAGTTGCTTCACTTTTTCAAGATCATCAGCATCTTTCAAATTGGCTGCGTAAGATTCTTTATTGCGGTTGATGGTGTGGAATAACACACTGTCGTTATCGACCCGCAGATTTTTGGTGGCAAGTTGTCGGCAGGCATCACCCCATTTAGGCCGCTCGATTTTGATCACGCGAGCGCCTAAGTCTGCCAAGCGAAGGCCCGCATAAGGCCCTGCAAGGTACTGACTAAATTCTAAGACAACTAAACCTGCTAATGGTTGTTTCATAATCGGGACTCTTCTCAACCGTTATTTACATTGGAGTGTTTTAGATTCTTGATACATTTGGTTGATCTTGCTGAGTAAAGATTTGGCGCTACCGCCTACGCGTAGGTATTCTTGGATTGGATCACCTACATGGTCTTGGAACTCGAGATAACCGTTATAGCGAGGGCGCACAAATGCTCGGTCGAGGGTTGGAAGCGTGTCTTTGAAGAAGCTTGAACACAACTGATCATGCGCTTCGTTAGTCCAAGCGCTACGATGACCCGGCTGGCCACCAGATGTGAAAAATACGGTGTTTTGGACATGGGCTGAGGCAATGTATTTTACAAACTCAACGGCTTCTTCAATGTTTTTAGACTTGGCAGAAATGGCAATGCCGGTGCCGCCGAGCATAGTTGCTCCGGGGCTAGACGCTTCAATACCAATCACATCTCCAAACTTCACTAACTTGGGTGAATAACCTTCGCGAGAGTAATTGGTGTAGCCATAGGTATAAGGTGCGTATGCAAACTCGTCGGTTTGCGACATGACTTCCATTGTGCGGATGGGGTTTAATTCAAAAAACTCTGAAGGCACTACATCAGATAGTTGCTTTAAGCGTTCTAAAGCGAGTAGACAGTCTTTCTCTGGCGCAACTTCAAAATCGTTGGTGAAAATATCGACCTTGGCAGCTTGCAACAAATTCAAGAAGTTGCCGTATACATCCAATGGAATACTTGGGCAACACACTAAGCCTTTTTTGCCCAGCGCGATCAATTGATCGAAGGTTTGAGGGACTTGCTCATTCGCTTTTTGCAGTAGATCAGGGCGGTAAGCTGAAACGGGAGCTGCTGCATCAATTGCTAAAGCCCATTGATGATTGTTGTAGGCATAGCTTTCGCAGGACTTGCCAACGCTATTTTGCTGTTGGTCGAGTAGATACTCTTTAGGCAAATATTCGTCCAGTGGCAACAATACATCGTGCTCTGCTACGTAACCCATCCAAGGGTTATCGATCACTAATAAATCAAAATCTCCCACCATATCGACCAGTGGCTTATCAGCAAATTCTTGCAACGTTCGTTTTTTCCACTCTACGTCTGTTTGAGGATTAAGTTCATTGAACCTTTGAGCTGACGCGACAGCAGAAACAAACCCGCGCGTATGATTCCAAGTAATACCTTTTAAAGTGGTCACGATGTATTCCTATATGAATGTTGTATTTCTATATGAATTATAGTGCGACTGATATCTGAGATTGTCAACTGAAAGATCACCCTTGTTTTATGCATTGCAGGTCTGGATCAAACTTTTAGAATCGACCGTATTTGTTGGCACGAGAAATAATTAAGCAAAGCAGCACCAAGCCCAGGAATCGGGCGCGATAATAGGCTCATTCGTTCGTTGTTTTTCTCTCGCTGACTTGCTGCTTCGTTATTGCTAGCATGGGGCCATGCAAAGGAGAGGTGTTGATGAAACTATTTCGCAAGGTTGCGTATGCACTAGCCATGTTTTGGTTGGTGGCGACGGTAGGTAGCTGCTCGGAGCTAAACGCTGAGCCGGTTGTTGCTAAATTTACAGTCGTCCCACTTGGTACAAACGGTGGACTGATGGAATCAAATCTGTCGTGCTACTTGATTGCGCCATTTGGGCAAACCGATTTTATTGCGTTAGATGCCGGCACTGTCTTTAAGGGATTGCAAAAAGCCAATGCCAACCTAAACAATGCAGAAGAGCGATTAACGCCTTCACACATTAAAGCTTACGCAATTTCTCATGCTCACCTTGATCACGTATCGGGCATGGTGCTCAATTCTCCGGAAGATACATCAAAGCCTATTTTGGCCTTGGCTCCGACTATAAACACCATTCGCGATCACTTATTTAATTGGGAAGTGTGGCCCAATTTTGCCAACGAAGGCGAAGGGCACACCCTTAATCAATATCACTATGTGCGATTAAAGCCAGAGCAGACATATGCGGTGAAAGATACTCAGATGACGATTACTGCATTTCCTTTGAGTCATTCCGGACACTCAGCATCCACTGCTTTTTTAGTTAAGCATCATGCGGACTCTGTGCTCTATTTAGGCGACGTGGGGCCTGATGTTATTGAGAAATCTGATCAGCTCTATCATGTTTGGAAAACAGTCGCGCCACTCGTTCAGGCTCATCAATTACGCGCTATTTTTATGGAATCCTCGTTTCCGAACTCGCATCCCGATCACCTTTTATTCGGCCATTTAACGCCTAAATGGATGATGAGTGAATTGCAAACATTGGCAGAATTGGTGGACTCGTCTAATCCAAACGCA
The DNA here is from genome assembly GCF_023703465.1 of Echinimonas agarilytica. NCBI lineage: Bacteria > Pseudomonadati > Pseudomonadota > Gammaproteobacteria > Alteromonadales > Echinimonadaceae > Echinimonas > Echinimonas agarilytica. The sequence goes on from NZ_JAMQGP010000003.1 coordinate 285,457, forward strand.
GCGCTTGAAGGTTTAAAGGTGGTCGTCACTCACATTAAACCTAGCGTTGCTGGGCCAGCGATTGCTGAGCTGCGCATCATGGAAGATCTGAACGCTTTGAATCATCTAAAGCTTCAATTCATTTTACCGGAATCCGGAAAACCGTTGAGCTTATAATGGTCAGCTATTGATTGGCTGATCGATGATCGAATCTTAATGTGTTTAGAAAGGTTATCGGTATTGGTAAGTGGTGCTTGGCTTTGAAATGACTCATTGTTCAAGTGGCGTGTTGGCTTAGCCCTTTAGTATACTTAGATCATTGTATGCTGCTCTTAGTCCGACTAGAGTTTGATGATTGTTTGAGTCAATTTAATTAAAAGGTATATTCAGTCCATGAAATCATTCAATGTGTCGGCTGTTGGTGTGTTGATGAGTGGAATTGCCCTCAGTGCTCCCACAATTGCAGAAGTGACCAATACTGTGGTGCTTGCGTCTGATATCGAGTGGGGGAAACTTAACCCTGCACGGGGTGACAAAAGTCCCAAAGCTGCAAATTTATGGGGTGACCGAAAAGCAGACGTTGCGACCGGGTTTCTGGTTGAGTTTGAAGATGGATTCTCATCGCCTCCTCATATTCACAATGTGACTTATCGGGGCGTGGTGATTAGCGGAACGGTTCACAATGATGATCCGCAAGCGGCGCATACTTGGATGCCTGCGGGTTCCTTTTGGACACAAGTGGTGGGTGAGTCGCACATTACTGCGGCAAAAGGAAAGCGAAACCTGACCTACATTGAAATTGACAGCGGCCCTTATTTAGTTCGCCCGTTGGAACAAGCATTCGAGACTTCTGAGCGCTCGATTAATATCGACCAAACCAATCTTGTGTGGTTAAGCGCGGCTGATACACTTTGGATCAACAGCCAATCGTCAAAGCTGCCACCTGCCCAATTGCCTCATATCTCTTTTCTTTGGGGGAATCCTGAGAATAGCGAACCCAATGGCACATTCTTGAAACTCCCCGCACAAACATCCGGACAACTTCACAGCAGCGGTAAAATTCGAGCAGTGCTCATTCAAGGCAAACTTAATTATGCCGGCTCTGATGCCGTGCTTGAGCCGGGAAGCTTATTTAGCGCTGATGGTGCATCAGTGCATAAAATTTCGACGACTGGTCAAAGCGACGTTGTTATTTATGTGCGCACAGAAGGGCAATATCAATACAAGGTGGATTAGTCACTTGGGGTTCCAATGATGCGATAAATGACTGATTATCAAGTTCTAAGATAGCTTTATTTAAGTAAAGTGTTGACACAGATCAAAGACCAAGCTAGTAATAGTGTGATTCATAAACATATGATGAATGAAGTTATTGACCATACTGTTGTCGTTAATTGCACTATGTTTAAACATCCAGATTGAGCTTGCTTAAAAATAAAAACTATGAGTAATCAGTTCAGTGATTTATTAACTCGTTGGTACCCCAAACGCGATGAACTCGAATGGGTTTTGGGCACTATTATTGGTACCCAAGGCTCAGCTTATCGCAAAGCGGGTGCCATGCTATTGATGAATAGCTTGGGGCAATATGACGGATTGCTCAGTGGTGGCTGCTTAGAAAGCGACATTATGCGCCAAGCGCAACGCGTGATGGACTCAGGCGAGAGTCATATCATTGTGTATGACATGCAGCATGATGACGATCTTGGTTGGCAACTTGGCATTGGTTGCGGTGGAACGGTAGAAATTTTATTGCAGCCCTTGCATGCCGGTAACGACTATCAAGGTTTGGCGCAACTTCATCAATTATTGGGTCGTCACCAAGACGCATACTTGGTGGTTGATAAATTTGGGGAATCCCATAATAAGCTATTTGACCATGAGAACTTGGCCGCTCAATACATTCAAAATATCTGTCAAACTCCAGTAGATATCACACGTCAGTCAAAGCAGCTGGTGGCCGGACGTTATTGGGTGTTTCAACAAACCTGTGCCCCTCAAATTGCTGTTTTTGGTGCTGGGGCTGATGCTCGTCCATTAGTCTCGTTGGCTGCCACCTTAGGTTGGCACGTACATTTAGTTGATTCTCGCAGTGGCTACGCCAGACCAGCCTATTTCCCACTGGCTCGGCATATCTACCATCAGGCATTTGATGCACTTCAGGAAGAGCCCTTTTTACAGCACATCGATGCGGCTGTTGTGATGGGGCACAGTATTGGCTTTGATGCTGCAGCCATAGCGTTGCTGCAACACAGCCCTGTGCAATATGTGGGTTTATTGGGACCAAGCCATCGCAAAAACAAAGTATTGCAGGCCTGCGATGTGGACGAGTTTAAACGTCCCATTGCAGGGCCTATTGGTTTGAATCTAGGAGGGGAGTTGCCCGAATCGATCGCGCTTTCCATATTGGCCGAAATTCACGCGCATTTGTTCAAATCGGATGCGCGCTCGCTTTCCAATATGCTGATCAAAAATAATCGCACATCTCAGGGAGTTGCGTAGCGTGTCGTACGCCATTGTATTGCTCGCCGCTGGGCGCGGCTCTCGGTTTCAGTCAATTAAACAACTGGCGATGCTAAACGAGCAATTGCTGGTTAATCGACAGCTTGGATTTTATTGTCGATTTCAGCGCCCGCTATATCTTGTTCTAGGTGCCTATCAAGCGCAAATAGAGGCGCAAATTGAACCGAAATATTTGTCGGATATTACGATTGTTTCAAACCCTGATTGGGCGTTAGGAATGGGGCATTCGATCTCACAGGCGATGGCTTATATCACAACCCATAGCAACTACTCTCATGCGCTCATTGCTTTGTTGGATCAGCCTTGTATTACGCAAGCCGATATTGAGTTGTTGATGGCGCAAAGTCATCGCGAACCCGATTCCATTATTAGTGCAGGGTATGCCGAACAAACGGGTGTTCCTGCTATTTTTCCCGCACAACAGTTTCATGCCTTGCAGTCACTTCAAGGTGACGTAGGCGCAAAAAAAATCATTCATAAAAGTCATCACAAACGGATTGTCGATATGCCCAATGCCGCATTCGATATTGATACACAGCAGCAACTGAACGAAATAAGGAATTCTTTATGTTAACCATCAAGGTCAATGATCAACAACACGAGGTTGATGTAGAGCCGGAGACCCCTTTGCTTTGGGTGATTCGGGATGTACTGCAAATGACAGGTACCAAGTTTGGCTGCGGTAAAGGCTTATGTGGTGCATGCACGGTGCACTTTAATGGAAATCCTGTGCGCTCATGCTCGCTGCCCGTGGAAGCCGCGGTAGGCGCCAACATTACTACGATTGAAGGGGTTGAAGAGAACCTGATTGTTGCGCCAAGTGCCAAAGCCGTGAAACAAGCATGGGTGGCAGAAAATGTGCCGCAGTGTGGCTATTGTCAATCGGGACAGATCATGTCGGCTATTGCGCTGGTGAAATCCAACCCCCATCCGTCTGATGACGACATTGATACCGCAATGAGCGGAAACTTATGCCGCTGCGGTACATATCAGCGCATTAAAAAAGCCATTAAAACGGCGGCTAAGGCATAGGAGCAAGATCATGGATATCAAGTTATCGTCACCAGTTGAAAATGTCAGCCGTCGTCGTTTTTTAAAAGCGCTTGGGGTGACGTCCGGCGGTTTTGTACTAGGTGGAGTGGTGCCTTTGTCAGCACCCGCTTGGGCAGATGAGTCCGCTGCTGCAAATCAACTTAATTTGTTCATTAGTATTAACACCAACAACCAGGTTGATATCGTCTGCCACCGCTCAGAAATGGGGCAAGGTGTGCGCACAAGTGTACCGCAAGTCATTGCCGATGAGCTGGATGCTGACTGGGATTTGGTGAATGTGGTTCAGGGAATGGCGAACGATGCATATGGAAGCCAAAATACCGACGGATCCACATCGATTCGAAATGCTTATATGCGCTTACGCCAACTTGGAGCTTCAGCACGAACCATGCTGGAGCAAGCTGCTGCGCAAGTGTGGAAGGTTCCAGTAGAGCAATGTAAATCAGACTTTCACAAAGTGGTGAATGTGAAGACTGGACAGTCACTCAGCTATGGCGAGTTGGCACCTGTCGCTGCTGGAATAAAACCGCCCGAAACGAACACCGTTAGTCTCAAGGAAAAGTCTGAATTTCGTTATATCGGCAAAGGCTTAGCCAGTGTAGATTTGCCCGATGTTGTGAATGGCACCACTGAATTTGGTCAAGATATTCAAATTCCGGGGATGGTGATTGCGAGTATAGAGCGTTGTCCGGTCTTTGGTGGCACCATGAAGACCTTTGATGCAGCTGCGGCTAAGAAAGTGAAGGGAGTGCTCGATGTAATCACCATCAAAGCAACGCCGGGCGCGCCTGTGTTTCATGCACTTGGCGGGGTGGCTGTGCTGGCGTCAAATACTTATGCTGCGCACAAAGGTCGCGAGAAGCTCAACATTGAATGGGATTTGGGGCCGAATGTGTCCCACAATTCTGATGAATATCTGCAGCAACGCATTGATGCGGTGAATCAACCCGCTAAGCCGGTTCGTTTTGCTGGCGATGTAAAGCAAGCCTTTGCTGATAGTGACAAACAGGTAGCGGCCACGTATACAGTGCCTTATCTTGTTCATGCACCGATGGAACCGCCGGCCGCCACCGCCATGATGCATACTGATGGCAGTTGCGAGATTTGGGCTTGCACTCAAGCGCCTCAAGGTGTTCGTGATCATGCCGCCAAAGCCCTTGGGCTGAAAAAAGAACAAGTCAGAGTACATGTGACTTTGTTGGGTGGGGCGTTTGGTCGCAAAGCCAAAGCTGATTTTGCCGTGGAAGCAGCCCTATTAGCTCAGGCCTCCGGCAAGCCTGTAAAAGTGGTTTGGTCGCGTGAAGATGATATTCAACACAGCTACTATCATGCGATTAGTGCTCAGCACTACGAAGCAGCACTCGATGACAAAGATGCACTCAGCGCTTGGGTAGGGCGCACCAGCTTTCCAACCATTGCCTCTACATTTAACCTCAAACAAAAAGAGCCAATGTCGTTTGAACAAGGAGGCGGATTTGCCGATGTTCCCTTTGCAGTTGAGAACATTAGTTGTGAAGTGACGCCAGTAGACAGCCATGTTCGGATTGGTTGGATGCGATCCGTGGCGAATATTCACCACGGATTTGGTGTGGGTAGTTTTGTGGACGAGATTGCAGCTGCGAAGCAGCAAGATCCAAAACAATGCTGGATTGAACTCCTTGGCAATCATTCAAATGTAGATTTAAACCAAGGTGATTATAAAAACCCGAATTATGGTGCATCGGCGGCTGATCATCCAATTGATACAGCTCGCTACAAAAATGTCATTGAGCTGGCGTGCGGCAAAGCTGGTTGGGGCAAGAAGCTACCGGCCGGAGAAGGGTTAGGTTTGTCAGTTCATCGCTCGTTTCTCGCGTATGTGGCTGTAGTGAGTCATGTTAAAGTGGAAGGCAAGAAGCTCACGGTGAAGCATATGTATTGCGCCGCTGACTCAGGCACAATTGCCAACCTTGATCGGGTCGAATCACAAATGGAAGGAGCGATGATCTTTGGCTTGAGTATTGCTCTGATGAGTGAGATATCGACCAAAAATGGGGCCATTGAACAGTCAAACTTCAATGATTACATGGTGGTTCGAATGAATCAGTCTCCCGACATCGACGTACAAATTGTGCAAAGCGATGCTTTACCTGCTGGGGTGGGAGAGCCGGGTGTACCTCCTGTTGCAGCAAGTATTGCAAATGCTGTGTATGCGGCAACGGGTAAGCGCTATCGAGACTTGCCTTTGAACAAGGCGTTTCGTGTTTAGTACTGGCTGATATTAACATAAAAGCATTACGGTAAGCTTTACTGCGTGAGAGTTTGTTTTCTCATGTCCTATCTAGCCCCGCACAAAACCGCTGAACATAGTTGGTTTTGTGCGGGTTCTTCAAACGGTTTTACGGTTGTGGATTGGGCGTGCCAAATACGTGTATTTTATTTGCATCAACGCCCGTCAATTGTGCCGTTGTTCCATCTCTCCAACGTACCTGAATGCGCTCAATTTTTGTGTCGTGGCCGAGTCCAAAATGAGCCATGTTTAACGTGCTTTGAGAGTGCGTAGCGCTGCCCGAACCAATGCGTTTGAATTGGCTGCCGCTTTTGGTGGTTACCTTTACCTCGGCACCAATGGGGTCAACGCCATTGCGAGAGTATCCAATGTGAGCGTGTACATATGAGTGCGTGTTAGACGAGCCTAAGTTGCGATACAAGCGCCATTTGCCATCATCGTCATCACCGCTAAATATGTCTAAATCGCCGTCTTGGTTGTAGTCGAAGGCTGCTCCCATATCGCCGTGTCCGCCATCAGATAATACATTCGCTTGATGGTCTAGGCGCTGGCTGAACATTTCACTCCCTTCGTTCACTATCAGCACGTCTGCAATGCGTGTTTTGAGTTCTCCAAATCGATAGATAAAGAAGTCTTGGAATGTGTCGTTGTTAAAATCTCCAGTGATCACGCCCCAATTATTATCGCCACTGAGAGCGGGTAACTTGGTTGAGATATCAGTGAATGTATCGCCGTCATTGCGCAGTAATAGATCCTGAACACCCAAATGTTGAGGCTCCCAGTCGGGAGTGACAGACGTTAAGCCAGTAACCGAAGCACGAATATCCCACGCTAGATTGCCATTAAGTTTCCATTCCATGCGCCATTTACCATTCCCCAAATAGCCCAAATACCAGCCGTTTTCTTGGACGGAGTCGGGGAAGCCTAAGGCTTCTTGTTGAGTCACAGTCACGCTGCTAGTTGGGGTGTCTAATGCAACTTTGTTCTTCCCTAAGAAAACCGGAAAAGTCACTTTGATATTCCGTGGCCAGTGCCAAAAATCACTCAGTACGACATCGCCTTCTGCGTCAAAACTAATGCCGTCATGACTTTTGTTGCCTTCGTCTCTAAGATCTAATCGAGTCGTTTGAGGGTTAAATGAGACCGCATTGTTGGCGATTTGATAATAGGTTTTGCCGCGAGCGACGTAATAGTCCAGATCACCGTCATTATCAATGTCGGCTTCGGCTACAGCCGAGATGAAATCGTCATCTTCAAAGCCTTTAGGTAAGCGCGATTGAGTCACATCCGTGAAGGTGAAATCATTATTCCCCTGTAGAAACTGAAGTGGCGAAAAAGCCACTAAATCAGGAATATGATCGCCATTGAAATCACTGACCAACACCTTTTCTGCATCGAGCTGATCAAACACCGCGCTGCTGCGATAGGTGAAGGTTCCATCCCCAAGGTTTTCAAACAATAAGTTACGAGGACCCGTTTCACTTTGAAGCTGAGCTGCATTGATTTGTAGTAAATCTAAGTCGCCATCAGAGTCGAGGTCAATCCAACGAGCAGAGCGCCCTCGAGCTCCCATTTCTGCGATGCCGGATGACTGCGTGACGTCTTTGAATTCACCGTTGTTGTTTTGAATAAAGCGAGGCGGCTTTGGATTTGCACCATTTCCTCCGCCCATAGCAATAATGATATCGCCATCGCCATCATTGTCGTAATCACCAGCGGCAATACCGTGCAAGTCCCATTGGGCAATGGCTTCGTGGTGTTCGGTATAGGTATTATCGGCCTTGGCCCAAAATAACTGAGCGGGAACTCTATCGTGGTTTCCGAGCATCAATTCATAGCGACCATCCCCGTTCAGGTCGGCTATTGCTGGGCCGCCATACTTCCATGAGGGGCTCGAACGAATTCCTACTTCTTCAGTGACATCACTAAACAGGATCGGCACATTTTTTGGGGATGCTTTCGAGTCTTTTGCAAAAGAGCATCCGTTTTGCAATAACGCGAGGGGGATGAGTAATACTAGAGTTTTTAGTTTCATCAGAGGTAGACACTTAAATGGGGTCGTTGATGAAGCGCATCCAGCGCTCAACAAAACGAGAAATAAGTAGTACTTCTATGATGCAGAGATTTGAATAAATGACAATTGATGATCGTTAACAATATTAACTGGATCGTGTTAAGTGCCAAATTCCCTTGATTTACCCGCGAATCTCATCGGTTTCAATATGAGTCTGAGGCTGCGACTTTTTCAAATGCCAATAAAGAATGAGGCATACAGATGCCATAAACGCGGTTGTAAACGCACCTAAGCTGACATGCCTAAAACTCAAAAATTGACCGATGATGCCGGTGCCGGTCGTACCGATCATCATGCCAATTTTGATTGAATTGGAATAGAAGGCAGAGGTAAACCCAATGCGCTCGGGTAACTCTTCTTGCAATAATGTGAGGCCAACACCAGCAAATAAGCCATAAAATAATGCATTCACAAACTGTAGTGCAATGAACTGCCAAACTTGGGTGGAGAAAAATATACCCGTGTAAAAAAACATCCCACAAATAAAAGAGATACCAATCAATTTAGTCTTGCTGATGCGACGAGACAGTCGACTGGAAAAGAGCATTACTGGAATCTCTAAGCAAGCCACCAGCCCCATGAATAACCCCGGTGTGTAGTTGTCAAAACCAAGCTCTCGAATGGTGTACAACGGCAACGAAGATGAATACAAAATATTCCCTGATGCGCCTAATGTGAGTGCAAGGCCTAACATCCAAAATGAAGCGCTGATTTTATTGGGGGTAGCGGCTTTTGAACGATTTAAACAAGTGTCTACTTCAGGTATAAAGCGATATGCAAATAAGAAGGAAACCACCGCACATATTGCAGCAAGGTAAAATGAACCACTAAAACCAACACTGGCAGCCAGAGCGAAGCCTAGCGGAGGGCCAACAATCCAAGCCAAAGAGATGGCAGCCCTTAAACTGGCATTGAAACCCGCAATATCAACATTTTTTTCGCGTTCGGCCCATTGTCGGGCAATGGTTAACATTTGAGGTACTGCTGCATTACCAACCGACAAAAGCACTATTCCAGCCGCCAAAACCTGCCAAAATGACGTTGCATTGGCATAGATCAACAGCGCGAATCCCATTCCCGACACGGCCAACATAAACATCTTTCGAGCGCTCACACCTCGGTCTGCCAAATAGCCTAACCATTGACTAAAAATAAGGCCTGCAATGGTGACTGAAACAGTATAAATACCAATGAAAATTGGGGGGCTATCCAATTGCTGTACTAAAAATAAGCTCATTAATGGGTACACAAATGAACCGATTAAACCGGTTAATGTGCTGAGTACTAAAAATAACCCACGTGCATCTTTGAGACCGCTAAACAACATGATGGTGTGACAACTTAATTGGAAAAAGAGACGAGCTCTTGTTGAAGAGCTTTTGAAGGCGCGGGGTATTATAAAAGCTTATGCGCAAACATCTAGTGAAAGCCAGCATTTATTCACGCCATTTTGCGTCAATAAATACGCCGGGTAGCACCTTAGAGCCGATTCATGACGCGAATGCAAGAATACGGCACTAAGGTAAAAGTGAAGATTGGTTTAGCGATTTTGCAGGCGATTAAAATCGAATAAACCAGCTTCAATAGGTTGGTTTATTCGATATTGCTGATGTAATTGGTCGCTAAACTGCCAGAAATCAGATGTGGTTCGTCTGACCCCATAGCGGTCCAATAATCGACGGTAATCGTCTTCAGATTTTATATGCATCGCTTCAATCGCAAGCTCCGGCAGTTGGCTTTCTTTGACCCGCCAAAATGCACTTGGATAGCTACCCACTAAACCTCGAGTGAGCGTGAGATTGTCATTTTTGTGGTCTCGATTCGACGCTTCAGAAAACAAGCTCGATACATTCTTATGGGCACTATTGCGCAACAGTGAGAAGAGTTCTAGACGGCTTGAACTGTTGCTGTGCGCTGAGTCGGGCTCCACTGCGATGAATGTGACTTCAGGAAAAATAGATGCAGATTGGCCGTTAATGGAACCGATCAAATGCAGCGCTTGTTTGGCTTTATTTGATAATGCAGACGCGTCGATGGTATAGCGAACGGACTGAACATTTGCCAACCTTTGTTTGAGTAAGGCGTATAACTCAAGCTTGGGCGTGTTGGTGACAAAGTTAATACCAGAAGGCTGATCAAACTGATTGATGTCGCCTTGGATGAATTCTGTCAGATTTTGATTGGCACCTTGGTACCAGTTTTTCAGTTCTGCGTGCCTTACATCCGTGGGCAGCAATGACAAAAAGTTTGATTCACCTTCCATGCGTAAAAAGTCCATGTACATGCGTGTCATCAGCTGGTGGCCAAAATTACCGTACACGTCAAACCCTGCCACTAACAAATAATGAATGCGCTCGAGTAACGAGTAGTCAATCACCCAGGCGGTTTTAGGTGGCTCGCCCACTAGACCTTGAGTGACCGTTGAGCTATCGAAATGACGAAAAACAGTGAGTGTTGCATTGGGGTTAGTGCCGTTGCCGTCCCAAACTAGCTCTGTGGTGAGGTGAGCACCATTGGCAAGCTCATTGGCTAAAAACTTGTTTTTGGCTCTTAAGAATCGTCCTTGTTTCTTTGCATAAGAAATCCAATTGATCACAGGCAAAGCATTACTTTGCTTTTCTGCGGGCAAGGTTAAATTTTTAGCTTGCGATGCGTAAAAATTCTTAAGCGCAGTATTTTTAACTAATTCAGGATCAACAAAGAATACCCAAAAGTGATCATTAATCACGTTTAAAGCAAGTTGCCCCCGACAAACGGGGCCTTTAATAAAGCCCATGATGGTATTTTGGGCTTCCTCAATCATGAATTTGTAACGAGCATAAACCGGCAATTGCGCAAAAGATGTAAGGGGATCGGCTGCTTCTTTGGGATCGTAACTGGGCAGTGATATCACTTCGTAATCAGCGTTGATAAACAGTTCATTGATGGAAGCTAACTTGGCATCGTTGAGCGCATATGGCATGTGCGTTTTGTCCACGATGGTGCTTTGCACTTGTACAAGCCGATAGAAAAAAGTTGATGTGTTGGGATCGTCAAATGGGCGGCGTGAAGCGATTTCTATTGCTTTTTCACCCGGCGGGGTGGTGGAGCGAATGAGGCGGAAAAAGTGGGGGTGCTTTTGGTCATCAAAATATAAATGAGATAAGAATAAATGCTCGTAGATGTAACGGCTGCTGAGTTGATGTTTTAAGCTGGATTGGTTGAAGAATTGTTCCCATTTTTCAACATTTGCTAATTCTGTCGCAGACGGTGCAAATGCTTCACTCATAGGCGCGCCACTGCGCACCCAATCCATCATGATGTTGTACTCTGAATCAGACAATTTAGGCAAGCCGTATGGCATTCCCCATAATGGGTAATTGGTTTCATACGCTGTCATTTCTTCAATGGAGGCACATTGCTGATTACGATCCAGTGAAAAGTCCCAACTGTCGTCCAAAATGGTATGCCCGGGCAAAGGGTTTTTTTGCTTGAGTTCCAGCATTCGTGCCAACACGCTGACTTGGGTATTGGCAACCGGTGTTTGAATGCGTTCGTTTAGCACGGCATTAAAACCTCGATTTCTCCATTCCTCAGTGTCTACGGCATCGATAAACAGACGCGAAGGTGCAGATGCTAGCAGACGAGTGCCTTGGTAGACCTTTTCTTTGCTTGCGCCTCGGTCAATTCCCTGAGGCGACGACATTTTGAATTGGCATGGGGCGTCATAACAGGCATGGCACACCACACAACGACTTTCGATCACGGGTTTGACAGTGTTGTGATAGGTCATCGCTTGAGGTGCTAAAGCGTCGCTGATGCGATGCTGAGCAGATGGCGCCCCATAGAGTTGGTTGAGACTATAACCGGCGTATGTCGCACAACCCGATAGCAAGACTATCAGCGTAATCAATAGTTTTGGCGAAGTGCGTAACATGTATATTTTTATCATTAAAAAGTCATTTAACTCGATATCGTACTCTAAAAGAGTAAGGGCAGTTTTGATCCTTAATTTTAACAGCGTTTTGGGCAGTGTTCTTCATTGGTTTTGAGTCAATGTGTTCGAGACGTAAAATTATTGCTGCGAAGTCCAATAAATGATGTAAATGAATTGAGACTTATCAATGGCTTTGAGATGCTTACCGTTTGACGGTGAAGACGGAACATACAATGCGTTGGCGATTCAGAGTTTTGTTAGTGGGTACGCTATTATTCGGGCTTACAGGCTGTTTTTCAAACGAGCAACAAGTCGGCACCATTGGCGCTAAAATGACCAGTGGAGATGTACTCGCCCCCAGTGATGCCTTTGTTGGGTTTTATGACTCCAATTTGTATTTAGTGTCAGCAAAGTTTGAACGTTACTCTGAAGAAATTGATCGCTACATCGAACCGGTCATGCAAGGCAAACGCCCAACTCGATTACCGGCAGAGATGCGCCAACATCCATACGCTCCTGCGCTTATCTCTGCCGCTGATAAATACTATCAATCTAAGACTAAGTTTGTGGCCAAACATCAATACGATATCACGGCGTTCCAGCACTCCATCGCGAAATCGTTAGCTCAAACTAAGCGAGAGTTAAAAGCAGCACAAGCGCAACTCAAAGTGCACCATGAAGCCTTAATTCCTGAGCTGGATGCGTTTGAGCAAATCTCATTGGCTATTTTCAAAACGGAAGAACAAATTAATATTCTGCAAGCTGAGTCAGAGCAAGTTGAATCCCCCCAACTGAAGGCTGAAATTGATACCCTCACCGCCAAGCTAGGTAGTCCTTTTAACTTAGAAAGTAGTGAATTTCGATTAAAGCAGCTCCGCCCTTCAAGTTTTGAAGAAGGCAGCCTATATGCCAAAGCCTATGCGGCAAAAGTGGCCATTTATGATCGTGCGCGCAAGGTAGGAATTACTGACTTATCTGATCTTGAAATTCGCCTGAATAAAAGTGAACAAGCTGCTGAACACTTTCAGCGTCAGTTGGAATTCGGTTATCTGCCAGAAGAAGAGCAAATTTACTTTGAACAACAGCAGCAAAAAATGATTGATGAACTCTTATTGTCTGCTGATAGGGCGCGTCAGCGGTTGCTGTATGTGCTGATGCACAACCACTTGATTAAGAGTGTTTCGGTTGACAAAGCAGGGCATTTTGAAATTGTTGAAGACGCTCGCTTTCTCGTTGCCAAAGCATCGCTTCAAGGTCATACACAACAGCAAATGTGGTTTGTGAATATGTCACATCACAAAGACTCTGAAGCGCTCATGTTACATCAACGTAATTCACTGGATGGAGGCTACTCCACTGTACTTGAAAAAATTAACAAACTGGCATTTTTGAAAGCCCAAGATGACTAAATCATCCAGCAATGGTGAAACACCGGCCCGTTCAAGCTGTTTTTCGCCATTGCATTGATATCGAACATACATCTTTACATCATCGTTTTGCTTTTCCTTCCTTCGCGTCTTGAAACTATTTTATAGGCTGATACTTTGACTGTGTTATCGCTACAGCAAACTCATAATTGTTGAGCGTTCTTATGCAATAAATTTAACACTACAAATTTAAACGACTTAAAAACCGAGGACAGTCATGCCTAAAAGGATTATCACGTTGGCTTGTGCATCTGTTTTAACCGCGCTTGTGGGATGCGGAGAAACAACTGAAAGCACAGCAACAACCGAATCAAAAGCTCCGATGCAATCTCAGCCTGAAGCCCCCCAAAAAAAATCAGCAAATACCCTGCTTGCCGATTGGGCTGGGCCGTATCAAGGCGTTCCAGCATTCGATAAAATGGCCTTATCTGACCTGAAAGCTGCGCTAGAAACCGCAATGGCGGAAGGCTTGGTGAATATCGAAGCGATAGCCAACAACCCAGCGCCTGCCAGTTTTGACAATACCATTGCTGCATTAGAGGGATCCACGCAAACGCTCGATCGCGTATTTACCTATTACTACATCTGGATGGCGAATAATTCGTCTGAAGAATACCGAAGCATTCAAGGCGAAATGGTGCCGGCCCTTTCGGCATTTAGCTCGCAAATTACCCAGAATAAAGCGTTATTTAATCGCATTGAAACGGTCTTTAAAAATCCGTCTTTTAAAGATTTACGTGCGGACCAACAACGTTTGACGCAAATCGTATATGGCAACTTTGCTCGCAATGGTTCCACGCTTGAAGGTGAGGCAAAAGACCGTTATGCCGAAATAGAAACACGTCTAGCCGAACTCTATACAAAATTTAGTAACAATGTGCTGCACGATGAACAAAACTATGTGATCTATTTAGATGAAAGCCAGCTTTCGGGTTTGCCTAAATCGTTTGTTTCTGCGGCCAAAGCTGCTGCGGAAACGAAAGGAGAAAATGGCAAATATGCGGTGTCGAATACGCGCTCATCCATGGACCCATTTTTAACCTACTCGGAAGAGCGAGCGTTGCGTGAACAAGTTTGGCGCAGCTACTACAGCCGTGGTGACAATGGCGATGAATATGATAACAATGCCATTATTGCTGAAATTCTAAAGTTACGTGAAGAACGCGTTCAATTGCTTGGCTATGATAATTATGCGCAGTGGCGTTTAGAAGACCGTATGGCCGGAAGCCCAGACAATGCAATGGCGTTGCTTGAGTCGGTATGGCCGGCCGCAATTGCGCGTGTGAACGAAGAAGTGGCCGACATGCAAGCCATTGCAGACGCAGAAAGTTCTGAGAAAATCACGATCGAGCCTTGGGATTATCGTTTTTATGCCGAAAAAGTTCGCAAAGCCAAGTATGACCTTGACTCCAATGAAGTGAAGCAATATTTGCAGTTAGATAAGCTGCGCGAAGCCATGTTTTATGTAGCAGGCCGTTTATTTAACTTTGAGTTTACGCCAATTACCGATGGTTCAGTGCCGGTGTTTCATGAAGATGTGAACGTGTGGGAAGTGACCGACAAAACCACGAAACAACACATTGGTTTATGGTACCTCGACCCCTTCGCGCGCGAAGGAAAACGCTCTGGCGCTTGGGCCACCACCTATCGCCAATTCAGTGACTATGACGGCGTGACAAATGTATTGGCATCGAACAATTCAAATTTTGTAAAAGGCGCAGCTGGAGCTCCGGTACTTGTATCGTGGGATGATGCTGAAACCTTCTTCCATGAATTTGGGCATGCATTGCACTACCTCAGTTCAAGCGTTTCATATCCGTCATTGAGTGGCGGAGTGCGAGATTACACCGAGTTTCAGTCGCAGCTGCTGGAGCGTTGGCTGATGACCGACGAGGTGATCAATCAGTTCTTAACGCACGTTGATACGGGCAAGCCAATGCCTGCTGAATTGCTGGCAAAAATAAAGAATGCAGCAACCTTTAACGAAGGTTTTGCCACGACCGAGTATTTAGCGTCTGCCATCATTGATTTGAAACTGCACATGGTAGAAGCCGCCGATATCGATCCCGATGCTTTTGAGCGTGACACGCTAACACAAATGGGTATGCCCAAAGAGTTAGTCATGCGTCATCGCACACCTCATTTTGGTCATGTGTTCTCTGGTGAAGGGTATTCAGCGGGTTACTACGGCTATATGTGGGCCGAGGTGCTGACCTCAGATGCAGCCGCAGCCTTTGATGAATCTGAAGGTGGCTATTACGATCCTGTGATGGCTGATAAGCTCGTGAAGCACTTGTTCCAAGTGCAGAACTCGGTTGACCCAGCGGAAGCTTATCGAGCGTTTAGAGGTCGCGATGCCAATGTTGAAGCTTTGATGCGAGACCGTGGATTTCCGATTAATTCGGAACAGTAATTTCGGGTAAGTTTATCGGGCGCAAAGTCTGTGTCTGATAAACCCATTAAACTCAAAGCCTCGCCGGTGTGCGGGGTTTTTTTATGAACCAATAATGGGCTAGGCCAAGCTAAAAGCAATTGTTATGATGAGGCTTATTCACAGGATTTTCACGCAATGCTCGACAACACCAACACGCTTAAAAAGCTAGTCACGGCACGCATGCCATTTGGTAAATACAAAGGGCGACTACTGTTTGATTTACCGGCAGCCTATTTGATCTGGTTTGAAAAAACAGGGTTCCCCAGCGGAGCCATTGGCGAGCAGTTGGTATTGATGTACCAGCTAAAAATGGACGGTAATGGCGACATCTTAAGGCAACTACACAAGCAGTTGTCAGCGCATTCAGCGCAAGCCGATTAATAGGGTTAGGGCGCTAGCGACAGCACTTGGCAATGCGCATGCAAACCCGGCTCATCACGATGACTCACGTATAACAGTTGGCTGACTTGAGCCTCTATAATTCGATTAATGGCTGTCAGTACCAATTGTGCGTTACTTTCATCCAAGCCTTGCAGCGGCTCATCTAAAATGAGCAATAGTGGACTTTTAACCAAGGCTCTTATAATCAGAACTAAGCGTTGTTGACCATAACTTAAACCGTGAAACGGTTGATTGGCTAGCTCGGCAATACCAAACCAATCGAGCCAATTTTTGGCGTGATTTTTATGACATTGGCTGATCTCACGGTACACGCCTACAGAGTCGAAATAGCCTGAAATAACAGCGGTGATCACATTCACTTTAACGCGGTAATTAAGCTGCAATTCCGCATTGACTAAACCTATTCTGCGTTTGATGTCCCAAATGGTCTCTCCATTTCCTCGCTGCATACCAAATTGGCGTATCCAATTGCTGTAACATTGCGGATGATCGCCACATATAAGCTTTAGCAACGTTGTTTTTCCAGAGCCGTTGGGCCCAATCACACGCCAATTTTCGCCTTGTTCGATACGCCAGTTTAAATCTTTGAAGACTTGATTGTTGCCATAACTAACTTGGCCAGAGCGAATTTCGAATATGGGTTCATTTATAGCAAGCGTATCAAATTGTTCCAGTGGAGTAGGGCAAGGACTTGATTGATGCGCTGTGGTGAGGCTCTGCCACAAACAACTTGCGAGTACACTTTGTTTGTCTGCCGCTAGGGCTAATTTTCCTGTCTCGAACACTGCAATATGTTCAAGCCAATGGGGGATATCTGAGGGGCGGTCAGACACATATATTAATTGCACTCCAGATCGGCTCAACTGCTGAAGCAACGAATCAACATATTGCGTGGCATTGATATCAAGGCCTTCATATGGATCATGTAGAAGCAGCGTGTTGGGGCGTTTTAGTAAAGCCCTGGCGAGAATCAACTTACGAGTTTCTCCGGTTGATAAGGACCTAAAACCATGATGTATCAACGCGGATAACCCGAGCTTTTCTGCGAGCCCTTCGCACTTGTTTTGTTCATTGGTTACTTCTTGCATGAGTGCAAGTACGCTTCGGCCGTTATCAATTTCGTCGATTAAATCGCTTTCGTCCTCTTTAATTTCTCGTTCTACCAAACGTTGTTGCTCTGCAAAACTAACCACAGATACCGGGCCATTCATACCCGTTAAAGAGCCCTGCATGTCGAGATGCCCAGCCAGCAGCTCCAAAAGCAACTCTTTGCCACTGTTGTTGCGGCCTGTGACTGCCCAGCTATAGCCGGACAAATTCCAATCGGTAACAGTAATAGAGTGGCGAACATGACGGTTTGGTAGAGAAATAACAGAAGATAAGTACATAACGTAGCGCTGTTTAATGGCTATTGAACAGCATTGTACTCGCTCATATTAAGAAGTGGAGTGCCCCTTTGGTATATTTCACAAAATACCCCGCTCTTTTACTTTGACCGAGACGAGTCGGGCTGATTGAGTGGCGTGGTGTAGCGATGCGTCCATTCAATAAATTCAACGGCTGGCATGGGTTTCGCGAAGTGATACCCCTGATATATATCGCATTTCAATGCTTCAAGAGCATCTACTTGTTGAGCTGTTTCTACGCCTTCTGCAACCACATCAAGTTTCATCTGATGACTCATAGAAATCATGGTGCTGGCAAGTGAAGATGTTGCGTTTGTTTCGAGTTCATCGACGAATAATTTGTCGATTTTGAGAATATCCAGAGGGAGTTGCTGCAAATAGGCTAGAGAGGAGTAACCTGTTCCAAAATCATCCAGCGCGATCTTAAGGCCAAATGTACGGAGTTGCTTCAACTTGTTTACCGTATCACCAATGTCGCTTAAAAGGCCTGTTTCGGTTAATTCAATGCAGAAATATGAAATGGGCAAGTTGCTGCGTTTGATGCGCTCGGTGGTGCGTTCTACAAAACCAGGTAAGGCAAACTGCCATGCTGATACGTTAATGGATAAGTGACCATCAAATTGGTTGTTATTGTGCCAAACAGTAAGTTGCTCAATGCATCGTTCGAAGACCCAATCTCCGAGCTTATGAATCAGACCTGATTGCTCTGCAATGGGCACAAATACAGCCGGTGATATTGGACCTTGTGGTGAATTAGGCCAGCGAACCAGAGCTTCGGCTCCAAACAGTTTACCGTTTGCATTGACTTGAGGTTGATAGTGCACCTCAAGCTCGTTGTTAGTAATGGCCTGTTTCAGGAGTGTTTGTATGATGAGGTTATTTTTGGCTTCAGATTCGAGAGAATCTTCGTATTCATAAAAACTACCCCGAACGTTATCTTTAGCGTGATACAAAGCAAGTTCCGACTGACGAATCGCCGCAAGTGAGCTTTGTGTGTGCTGAGATAACTGGACGATACCAATAGTCGCCGACACATCAACCACATGCTCACCAATGCTAATCGGTTGATGAAATGCGCGGAGGACTTCGTGGGCTAGCTCCACGGCTGTTTGTGACGTATTCATCGATATAAACAACAATTCATCTCCGCCATACCTAGAAATGAAAACGCTGGGCGGAAAAAGTTCACGCATCTTAATGCTAATGGCATTAATGATCTGATCGCCGGTACTGTGGCCCAATTCATCATTGATCATTTTGAAGTGATCAATGTTGGCATTCAGTAGCGTAGCTGTTTGCGGCGTGCTGCGAATAGTTTTGAGCAATGATGCTAGGTGTTCGTTGGCCCGCGCTCGGTTGGGAAGGCCGGTTAAATGGTCTTCATAAGCCATTCTATTCATGCGGGTTTCAGCTGTCTGACGCTGAATCTCGGCGGATGCACGAGCTGCCAGAATGTTTAAAATATGAATGAGATGGGGCGTTTCAACAATAGGTTTGATATCCAGTATCGTGAGAATGCCAATAATCTCAGATTCTTTGTCGAACAAGGGAACACCCACATAGCTTTCTATATTCAGTTCTCTCAAGGTGGCGTCTTCTGGGAACGCGGCTTGAATGCCCTGAGCAAAATGGCATTCTCGATCGGTGATCACTTTAAGACTTGGTGTTCCATTGAGATCGTAAGTGACATTACGAGTGATTTTGCCATTCACCATCAATGACACGGTTTCAATCTGCTGTTTGTTGCTTGTGATTTTCCCTACAAATGCCGCACTTGCGCCCACTAAAGCTGATAAATGGCTGACCAAACCATCGAAAAAACTCGAATCAGAGCTATAAGATACGCTGCGTGCTAAATGTTCGAATGCTTGTTGGCTAAAGTACTCTTCGGTGACATCTCTTGAATAGATTACAATCAAATCGATTTCGTTGTTTAAATCGACTGTTGTATATATATCAAACTCAAGTGTGATATTGCTGGGTAAATACTGATTGATAGTGTTGGGGAGTTTGTTCGACTTTATGGGCGGTAGTGTTAAATGACCCATGGCTGATATTGCGTGCGGGCGCAAATTAAAGCCACCGTAGGTCACTGCTAGTTCATTCAACAAATTGATGTTGGATTGGTCGAGTCGCCCGCCCCAAAAATCAATTCCAGCCTGATTCATAGACGTTACAGTGCCACCATTCTCACAAATTACAATGGCATTTGGCGATTGCTCAACGACTTGAACCAATTGGTTTGAGCGGGTTTTATGAGCGCTACTGCGGCGAAGCTCTTGATCTAATTTGAGTGATGTAATGCCCAGTTTACGATTATTTGAACGCCGCTCTGCGGCCTGCGAGATACTCGCTTGAATCATCAACAAAATACAGGCAAAACCGGATAGATAGAAGAAATCGAGATGCCCCGACTCAATGAGTATCGCGCTTACCAATGCCACAAGTAATAAGCTCGCAACGCAGGCTATGTAGGTGGTTGCCCGAGAGTGTTTAATAAGGTGTTTAAATTGCAACGATACCCAAACCAGCACCGCAAAACAAATTACATACTGAATATAAGAAATGGGGCTGATGTTTCCTTTGAGAACAGAGACTTCCTTGCCCCAAATGGTGAAGGTTCTTAGGCCTTCTAAAGTCTCATACCGCAAACCAAAAGGCATTATAAAGTTGAATGGCATGAGAGCGAGTAATAGCAGCACCACAACGTAGGGCATGCGAGGGTAACGAGTTTGCTGGCAACACGCTGCTGTATAGGCACAAAACAGCGGTATGCAAATTTGTAAAAATAAGTTCTGAAAACGTAGGGCTAAAACTGAGCCTTCGATGTCTGGGGAGACAAAGTATTGTAGTGTGAAATATTGGTAGAATCCTACGCAAATGGCGAGCGCGGCGAACCAGAGTTTGTCTGAGTTACGACGGTTTAATGCCGCAAAAGAGAGTGCATTAAACGCGGCGTAAAGAATAAAGCCGATGGAGATGTAAAAAACCAGTTCAATCAAATCATGCAATCCATAATGGCGGTAGACTTTCTATTTATGTGTGTTGGCGAGCACCTACAACTTCCTTTCTTAGTAAAGCACATGATTGGATCGTGGTCTGGGAATATGGATCACATACAATGAAGAAAATCAGTCTAATATGAATAGAATACGATCAATTTGAGAAGGTGCGATGGATTTTTCAGAACAACAAATGCGAGAACAGATCAAATTCATGTCGGGCATCGACATTGGGCTTTTCTCGAAGGATGAAATCGGAAACCTTCGTTGGGAGAATGTTCAATTTGAAGTTGAGTATGAAAGAAACGTGACAGCAAAAGGTCACTTTTCTGTCAAAAAAGCGAATGTCATCCACTTTAGTGTAGAAATCTATTGTGCTGAATATGACTTTACCTTTTATATTGATCAACAAACAAATGCTCAATCAGTAGGGGTTCTTATGGATGATCGTTTTGAAGTGAGGCCAATTTCAAATCAAGGGCGATTGAGTTGTATTCAGGTTAAGTGTGAAGATGGACGAGCCTTTGAGATGGTTAAAAATGGCGACTTGAACGTCGTGGACCATCTCAGGCCATTACCCAATTGGAAGTAGGCGAACTCGAGGTTAAATAACTCGTGTTCGCTTATTTCAGATGCGAGCCTACTTAGGCTGGGCGCAGCGTTCGTTGATTCGTTCTTAATGCCAACAGGCCCAACGCAATTAAGATCAGCGAAGATGGGTTTGGAATCTGCGTTGTTGGTGGCTTCGGTGGTTGTGGTCCTCGATATACCGGCGTGTGGAATTGCTGAGAACCTTGGAAGGTTTTAACGGCCACGGAGCCATCAAATTGTGAGCCACCCGACACTGACGCAAATGGTGCTAAAACTGCACCCACCATTTGTGCGTTGCCAAAATCAATGGTTTCAGCTTCAAAGAAGTTCCAAATGATTTTACTCCAATCAAAATGATTACCGTTATTAAAACCATCAAGTGGTTTTTGATTTCCAAATTCAATATTTTTGCCAGAAACATTGATGACAATGTTTTCAGCATTGCCTGCATCTAGGTTAAGATCTAGATTGCTGTTGAGGTACAAGCCACTGTCAAAGTCAAACACTGCTGTATCGTCTACACCTGAGTACTCGAACAATACTTTGCTGCTGACCACACCGACGGTGCCATTTGCAGACAAAGAGTTGTAGCTGCTTGTTGCTGCAAATAGTTCATCTGCAACAGCTTTTATCGACATGCTGGGGTCGTAGTAAACCTCACCACCGCCGTTTCTATTTATATGCGCAGCGTTGTTGGTACCGCCGTAAATTAGATTTGTGCCATTTTCTAATGTGATGCCCACATTCCCAATATTGCCGACCACTTCTAGAGAAGTTCCGCCCGAAAGGCGTGATCCGAACCCCAAACTGTGATTTGAGTTGCTTGGATTAAGGTTGCCGCCTACGAGGGTTTTACCTTGCACGTGACCCGACAAATACTCCAAATCCTCTAAGACAATGAGGTTATAGGTGTCGAGCGGCAATGCCAAAACGCTGGCGCTAAAAAAGGTAGCGGCGCATACCAGTGACTTCATAATTCCGTGTCTCACGAATATCCCCAAAATTAGTTAAATCTTTGTTTTTATATTTCTTAATCTTTAAATAGCAAGAAACGTACCATCTGGAGTAAATGCTTTATTTTACAAGGTTGTATGATTTTATTGTGGTTTTCAATAATGCCGATGTGTAAATGTTCCTGACACTGATGGGGCATTGATTATGAACGAATTGGACTTTCACTCGTCAGTTTCAATGATGCGCTTCAAACAATCTGGCAATAAGCTGCATTCCTAATGCAATAATTGACGGTTGTCATAAAAATCGTTAATTCTTGCTTTATAAGTGGTTTATTGACGCTATTGGTGTGACGGTCAGCTTCAGAATGAACTAGACTTACTGACTTATTAATATTTTTTAAAATATAGCGGGAACAGAGCGTTTTTATGCGTGCTTGTTCGCTGCTAATAATAAATCCATAAGAGTTGCATAACGCAACCGCTGGAGAGCCACCATGAGTACTTTGGAATCCATTATTTGGCATATTCTCGGATATGCTGCGATGCCGATGATCTTTATTTTCGGATTTATCGGAGTCGCCCTCGTTTCACTTCTGTTTCTTCATCTACGCGGTGTAAAACCCGTTGAGGACGGCGAAACTTTATGAGCCTCTCCAGTATCCATACGGATGATTTGGTAGAGGAATCTGTTCACTTGTCGGGAGTGCTGGTTCGATGCATGCCCGAGCGAGTGGTAGACGTTTCTGCTCAAATCAATCAATTGAAAGGCGCGAGTGTGGACTCATTAAGCACCGATAATGCACTAATTGTCATTATCGAAGAGCTTGAGGACAGCATGAAACTCGCCGACCAAATGCACCACATTCAATTAATGTCTGGCGTAATTTCCGCCTCCATGATTTATCACCATAGCGACAAATATCTGGAACCTAGTTCGAGATCTGCTTCTGAGGAGACAGTGCAGTGAAACTGAATCGACGCGACTTTATTAAAACCCAAGCGGTTGCTGCGACAGCGGCAGCAGCAGGTATCAGCACGCCGATTTTGGCGAGCAATGTGACAACAGACTCAAGCACGAACACTGTGTCTTGGGAAAAAGCACCTTGCCGTTTTTGTGGTACCGGTTGTAGTGTTTTAGTCGGCACTCAGCATGGTAAGGTGGTTGCCACTCAAGGTGATCCCGAAGCCCCCGTGAACAAAGGCCTAAATTGCATTAAGGGTTACTTCTTATCAA
This sequence comes from Echinimonas agarilytica, assembly GCF_023703465.1. NCBI lineage: Bacteria > Pseudomonadati > Pseudomonadota > Gammaproteobacteria > Alteromonadales > Echinimonadaceae > Echinimonas > Echinimonas agarilytica. Next base: position 308,723 of record NZ_JAMQGP010000003.1, read on the forward strand.
AAGTAATGTACGGCACAGATCGCCTCACCACGCCATTATTACGTATGAAAAACGGCAAATATGATAAGAGTGGTGATTTTGCGCCAGTCAGCTGGGATCAAGCGTTTGATGTGATGGCTGACAAATTTAAAGTTTCTTTAAAGAAAGATCTCGAAGCCAATAAAGGTAAACCCGCTGATCAGTTGACTTCGTCAGTGGGTATGTTTGGCTCTGGCCAATGGACGGTTTGGGAAGGTTATGCCGCCTCCAAGCTCATGAAAGCAGGATTCCGATCCAATAACATCGACCCGAATGCACGTCACTGTATGGCTTCAGCGGTGGTCGGTTTTATGCGTACTTTTGGTATGGATGAACCGATGGGCTGTTATGACGACATCGAGCATGCCGACAGCTTCGTTTTATGGGGCTCGAATATGGCTGAAATGCATCCTATTTTGTGGTCACGTTTAGCCGACCGCCGACTCAGTCATCCGCATGTAAAAGTGCATGTGTTGAGTACCTTTGAGCATCGTAGTTTTGAACTGTCAGACAATGACATGATTTTCACGCCGCAAACTGATTTAGCGATTCTGAATTACATTGCCAATTACATTATTCAGAATAAAAAGGTCAATAAAGACTTTGTCAATAAGCACACTCAGTTCCGCCGAGGCGATACTGACATTGGTTATGGTTTGCGTCCTGAAAATCCATTGCAACAAGCGGCAGAAAACCCTGATTCAGGCGGCTCAAAGCCAATGAGTTTCGATGAATATGCAAAATTTGTTGCTGATTACGACGTTGAATCGGTGTCTAAGCTATCAGGGGTGCCTGCTGACCATCTTGAAAAGCTCGCCCAAGACTACGCTGATCCAAAAGTGAAAGTCACATCGTTTTGGACCATGGGCTTTAACCAACATACTCGTGGTGTTTGGGCCAACAACTTGGTGTACAACATCCATTTGTTAACCGGTAAAATATCAACACCGGGTAACAGTCCATTTTCGTTAACGGGTCAACCGTCTGCATGTGGTACCGCACGTGAAGTGGGAACCTTTGCTCACCGACTACCGGCCGACATGGTTGTGGCGAATCCAAAACACCGAGCAACCGCAGAAAAAATCTGGAATCTGCCAGAGGGTACCGTGCCCGGTAAGGTAGGTTATCACGCCGTATTGCAAGATCGCATGCTGAACGATGGCAAGCTCAATGCCTACTGGGTGATGTGCAACAACAACATGCAAGCAGGCCCCAATATTAACGAAGAACGCTTGCCGGGTTATCGCAACCCTAACAACTTCATTGTGTGTTCTGACCCATACCCAACAGCCACGGCACAAGCTGCAGACTTGATCCTCCCGACTGCAATGTGGGTAGAAAAAGAAGGTGCATACGGCAATGCCGAGCGTCGAACTCAGTTCTGGCATCAGCAAGTCAAATCACCTGAAGGTGCAAAGTCAGATTTGTGGCAGCTTATGGAGTTCTCCAAACGCTTCAAGGTCGAAGAAGTTTGGCCTGCCGACTTAATTGCCAAAGAGCCATCGTTGAAAGGTAAAACTTTGTATAACGTGTTGTTCGAGAATGGCAATGTCAATAAATTCCCAGTGGAAGAATGCACTGCTGAATTGAATGATGAATCACATGAATGTGGTTTCTATGTTCAAAAAGGTCTTTTTGAAGAGTACGCAGCATTTGGCCGAGGCCATGCACATGACTTAGCGCCATTTGAAACATATCACAACGAGCGTGGTTTACGGTGGCCTGTTGTTGATGGCGAAGAAACTCTGCGCCGCTACAAAGAAGGCAGCGATCCTTATGTGAAAGACGGAGCCGACTTTGAGTTCTATGGCAAACCCGACGGTAAGGCCATCATTTTTGCATTGCCGTTTGAACCTGCTGCGGAATCGCCAGACGATGAGTTTGACTTGTGGTTAAGCACAGGCCGAGTGTTAGAACACTGGCATACTGGCACCATGACCCGCCGTGTTCCAGAACTTTACAAAGCCGTGCCGGATGCAGTGATTTACATGCACCCAGACGACGCCAAGTCACGTGGATTACGCCGAGGCGAAGAAGCTCGCATTGTTTCTCGTCGTGGCGAAGTAAGAACACGAGTGGAAACGCGAGGCCGTAACAGACCGCCAAAAGGCCTCATTTTTATGCCGTTTTTTGATGCCAAGCAGTTGGTGAATAAAGTCACGCTAGATGCCACCGATCCGCTATCTAAGCAGACCGATTTCAAAAAATGTGCTGTTAAAGTGATCAAGGCTTAAGGGGATTCGACATGAAATTTTTACTGAAAGTCGCTGCAACACTCCTCGCTGGTGCATCTGTGGTTGCCATTGCTGCTGATTCTAACAGTGAATATGTGAGCAATGGTGGTGTGAAGTCATTGCGAGGTGAGACTGAACTGAATCAAGAAGCGCCTGCGGAACGTTTGAAAGCGCCGCGTCGCGAAACCGGAGGCACGCTTGATCGAAATTATGTGTATCAACCGCCTATGATTCCGCACGCAACGCGCGATTATCCAACCGATTTAAATAGCAATAAATGTTTGACGTGCCATGGTTGGAAGTACGCAGGCAAAATGGGAGCTCCCAAAGTGAGCCCCACTCACTTTGACAGTCGTGCGGGTGTGACGCTGGCAAACATTTCTCCTCGTCGTTACTTTTGTCAGCAGTGCCATGTGTCTCAAGACGATGCAGCGCCGTTGGTGGGTAATACATTTGAACCCGTTGATGCGTTACGGATTGACCATCCTGCGGCAGCACAGTAGAGGTTAATCATGACTAACAACAAACAACCATTGTGGAAGTCAATGTGGCGCTTGTTTTGTAAGCCTGCAGGTATCGCAACTTGGGTGGTATTGTGTTTAGGCTTTGTGGGCGGCATCGTTTTTTGGGGTGGATTTAACTGGGGAATGGAGGCGACGAATACCGAAGAATTTTGTTCGAGCTGCCACGCGCCGATTGTGGAAGAAATTGCCACTACAATCCACTTTACCAACCGCTCAGGTGTGAGAGCCATTTGTTCAGATTGTCACGTGCCGCATAAATGGACCGACAAAATTGTGCGAAAAGTGCAAGCCAGCAAAGAAGTATTTGCACACTTAATGGGTACTATTGATACCCGTGATAAGTTTGAAGCGCGCCGTTTGCATTTAGCTGAGCGAGAGTGGGACCGACTTGAGAAAAACAATTCATTGGAATGCCGTAACTGCCACGACTTTGAATACATGGACTTCTCTGTTCAGAACCCGAGAGCTATGCAAAACCACAGTACATATCTGGCCAAGGGCGAGAAAACCTGTATTGATTGCCATAAAGGCATTGCGCACCGCCTTCCTGATATGGAAGGGGTGAAGGGCTGGGAACAGTAATATCACGCTTAGTCTTGGCTCTATTTGGAGCCAAGACTTTTTAATACCTCGCATTCAGTCAACTTGTGTTGTCAATCTGCTCTTCACTTTATTGCACTAATCTTGAGTTAGTTGACCTCGCTAGACTCTCATCTATTACGCCTATGTGGTACTATCTGCCGCAGTAAAGCACCGCTGCTATTAAGGATTAAACGTGATTTCTCTGGGTCAAATGAATCGCCTCTCTGTGACTGAACGCCAAGACGAAGCTTGGTTGTTACATGCAGAAGGGGACGACCGCCAAGTTATGCTTCCCATCGAAGATGCGCCTAATAACATGAAGATAGACGACTCCATTCAAGTGTTTGTCTATCGCGATACCAATGAAAATTTAGTGGCAACAACGGCCCGCCCGCAAGTGATGGTTGGGCAAATGGCAATGCTTACGGCCAAGCACAACACTGCATACGGAACGTTTTTTGACTGGGGCTTGCCGAAAGATATCTTGGTCCCCCGACGTGAACAGCGAGAGCCGGTTGAACCAGGCGAAAAAATGTTAGTGTATGTATATATTGATGATGCCGACCGTATTGCCGCCAGCGGTAAATATAGAAACTACATTGATTTAGAACGTCACTCATATCAGGACGGCGATGAAGTCCATATCACTGTAGGTGAAGAAACTCCCCTGGGCTTTGGGGTTGTGATTGATTATAAATTTTCGGGCTTAATTTACGAAGACGAGCTGTTTCGTAAAGTTAAAATTGGCGATCAGTTCAAAGGTTATATTCGTCAAGTTCGTGAAGATGGTTTGTTAGATGTATCTACGCAGCAACCCGGCTATGGAAAAGTGCCCGTATTGGCCGAACAAATCCTTAAAAAGTTGGAAAAAACTGGCGGTAAATTGATGATGTCAGATAAGTCTGATCCACGCGATATTAAACGTGAATTTAACTGCAGTAAAAAGGCCTTTAAGCAAGCTATAGGGGCACTGAAAAAGAATCAGACCATTGATATTTTTCCAGATTCAATCGTACTTAAAAAGTAATGAACATGAGCTTTAGTCATCTGAATGTATGGGCTGTTGCTAGACCGTTCGCTGTATTGTGGGCAGTCTTGAGTTTGAGTGGCTGCGGCGATGTGCTCACCGATGTGAAAAAAGAGTTAGTGTCTCAACAGCAATCCAACGAGAAGCAATTGACTACCGATGAAGAAAAACTGGCGCATTTAATTTCTCGCTATTGGAGTTTTCGGTTAGAAATTTCTCCCATGTCTGCCTCTTATATGGGCCGCCCCGATATTTTAGACGTGGACGATATGTCGCCATTAGCGGTGTCTGAACGCCAAGTTTACTCAGAGATGTTTACCAATCGTGCACTCGAAATTAACCGCGAAAATCTATCAGACGAATCCAAACTCAATTTAGATATTGTTCGGTATCAAATTGAGAATTATGCGTCGTATTTTAAATATCAGCAGCATCTCATGCCGTTGACATCTGAATACGGTTTTCATAGTCAGCTTATTTCATATCTCAGTCGTCAAGTCATTTCTGATCAAGCTAAGGCTGAGCAGTACCTCGCAGCGTTATCTAAAGTTCGACTCTACATGGCGCAGCAAACAGATTGGTTGAAAATTGGCATCAATCGAGGTGTCACTCAGCCGCAAGAGGTCATGCAAGGTTTTGAAGCAAGCATTGAGGCCTACATAACCCAGCTGCCGCAAGACCATGTTTTGTATCAGCCATTGGCCCAACTGCCAGATTCAATCAATGCCGAGCAGCAGCAACACATTCAAAGCAAAGCTAAAGCCTTGATTAAATACGAAATTAATCCAGCCTATGAGCAGTTTTACGACTTCTTTGTGAATACTTATTTGCCCTCGGCTCGTCAAACTATCGGTGTGTCTGAAATACCAAGAGGCTCGGAGTTCTACCAGGATCGTGTTCATTACTTTACGACTCAACCCATGACTGTGGAGGAAGTACATCAGTTAGGATTGTCTGAAGTGGCTCGCATTCGAGCTGAAATGCAACAGATCATCGACCAGCTTGAATTTGAAGGAAGTTTCGCGGATTTCCTGCTCTACTTGCGAACAGACCCTCAATTTTATGCAACAACGCCGGAGCAATTGCTCAATGTAGCTTCGCGGATCGCGAAACGCGCAGATGCTCAATTACCTAAGTTTTTTAAAACCTTACCTCGCAGGCCGTATGGGGTAGAACCTGTGCCTGAAGCCATTGCGCCCAAATATACCACGGGGCGCTACGTGCCACCGCACAATGAAACCGATGCAGGTTATTACTGGGTAAATACCTATGCACTCGACAAGCGACCATTGTATGTATTGCAGTCGCTCACCTTGCATGAAGCCGTTCCCGGTCACCACCTACAAGGTGCGCTGAGCAGTGAACAAAAGAATTTGCCGGATTTTCGCTCTCATTCTTACATTTCAGCCTTTGGCGAAGGATGGGGCTTGTACAGCGAGTACCTTGGTTTAGAAATGGGGTTCTACCGAGGCCCCTATGACAACTTTGGGCGCTTAACATATGAAATGTGGCGCGCATTGCGATTGGTGGTTGATACTGGTATTCATGCCAAAGGCTGGACACGCCAACAGGCGATTGACTACATGGCTGAAAATAGTGCGTTGAGCATGCATAACATTCAGACAGAGGTCGACCGTTATATCACATGGCCGGGCCAAGCGTTGTCATACAAAGTGGGGGAGCTGACCATTAAACGTCTCAGAGCTAAAGCCGAACGGGAACTCGGCGAACATTTCGATATTCGAGAGTTTCATGATGAAGTACTGCGCCATGGCTCTATCCCGTTAAATGCGCTCGAAACTCAAATTGACGCGTTTATCCAGCATCACATGCCACGCCCAAAGAACACTTAAGTTGCTAAGAGTGATGGCTTGATAAAACGCCCAGCAATGCTGGGTGTTTTATCAACAACCAAAAACTCCATTTAAATTCTCGCCTCTATCCCGCAATCTGAGATTTAGTTACATACGAGGCAAAATAAATGCTCAAGACTCTAATGACCGTTTGTTCGTTCTATAGTCTCAGCGCTGTGGCTGTCAATACAGAGCTGACCCATGCCGCAAGTACCCCAACCATTGTTCAAGACTTTTTTAATGGAAAGGATTTTACGGGATGGAAAACGTCCACCAACAACGGCGTATCTGAAGGGCACGAATTCTGGCGTATCTTACCCGACGGTACGCTAAGGGCTGAAGGCGATCCAGATCATAATCCAACCACGCGACAGCAAAGCGGGCTTTATACTGTGCGTCAGGACTACGGTAATTTTGAGCTTTCGTTCGACTATCGTTATACGGGCAAAGAACGGGGTAAAAATAGCGGTGTTTGGGTGCTTGGCGGTGCGCGCTTTGTGAGTTCTGGAGGTGCATTTCCTGCATCAATTGAAGTTCAGTTGCGGTTAGGTTGGGAAGGGGATTTACTGCTTAAGCAACTTTCATTGGAGCCAGAACAAGGTTATGTGCTTTCCAATGATGCGCGTCGACCCAATGCTCGATTAGCAGCGCGGCGCGAGGGCCTCTCGATTAATCCAGTTCAGCAATGGACTGCGATGAAGATTCGGGTAGAAACAACCGCCAAAGAGGGCACCAGCGTTAGTGTTTGGCTTGATGGCCAGTTGGTGAATAAGGGCATTCATGCAGGGCGGGACAAAGGGCGGATTATTTTTCAAAGTGAAGGCGCAGATATTGAATGGCGCAACATTCAGTTCGCGCAGCTAACCACACCAGAATAAAGTAACTATGCACGCTGACGAACACGGCGCCTATTGATGTGCGCCCTGTACTATAAAATGTGTAAGGTTTGATTGACTAACCTGCAAGCGCATGCTGCTGGGCGAGTTCCCACGTCATGGCTTGTTGGTATGCTTGAGACAGGTTGGTAGCGTCGAATCCAAGCGCCTCTGCAATGGCTTCCGCTTCGTCAAATAAGCCCCGTTCGAGTTTTTCAGTAATGGCTAAACATCCACCTAATGTACCTTCCCTTTCAGTCAGTGCGCGTTGCAGATCGTGCTGCAAAGGAATGCGTTTCACAACTTCCGACATGCTCGTATTGAGCAACACATCCAACGTCGATAACAGTCCTGCTAAAAATGCAGTTTCTGCTTGCTCTGAAGTTAGATAAGACTGAGCAATAAGCTCACACATACGCGAGCGCACCATTGCTACTCGGGTTAGTTCCGGTTGCGTTGAACTTCCCAGTTCAGCTGTTACCAATAATGCCACAAACCGTCGCAGTTGAATTTCACCTAAATATGCAACCGCTTGGCGTATCGACTTAATATCGACTTGGCGCCCAAATGCCGGTGCGTTCAAATAGCGCAGTAAGCGATGCGACAGGGGCGGGTCTTGCTCAAACAGCCGAGTGATTTTATCGTACGAGAAATTGGGTCTCATGACCTCTTGGCTAATGGCCACCAACATTGCGGTGTTGTTCTCAATATCGCTGCTTTCGATAATTTCTGGCTTAGCAAAATACCAGCCCTGAAAGTAGTCAAAGCCCAGAGCCCGAGTTTTTTCATACTCTTCAAGTGTTTCCACTTTCTCAGCTAACACACGGATGCGTTTTCGCTTCTGGTCGTCGCGCAATTTGTGAATGTGGCGCAACGCTTTTTCAATGTTCTCCATTGAGTCGCTTTGAATATCAAATTTAATCATGCGAACAAACGGCATAAACCGATCCCATTCGGGCGTATAAATAAAGTCATCAAGAGCGAGCTTGTGACCGTCATGAAATAGCTTTCGAATGATCTCGAAGGTTTCGTCGTTGGGTTTGACGGTTTCCAAAATTTCCAGCCACAACCGGTCGCTTGGGATCATGCCATTGCCATACTTCAATAACATTTCGTAAGGAAAATTTACCAACGCAGCTTTGCGATGGGTGATGTCGTCAATATCCATGGTGAGGAAGGAGTTAACCAACAAACGTGAAGTCGCAACATCTTGAGCAACATGCATTGGAAAACGGTTTTCTGAAGAGTCTCGAAATAAAAGTTCATACGCAACTACGCGATTAAAACGATTAAATATTGGCTGACGAGCTGTGTACACTTGAGACAATAGAGTGCTCCTACAGTCATCCATGACGCATGTTGGTTAAGTAAATAGACAGTAAACTTGCATGCCGACAAGTCTTAGACATTACATTGATAAACAGTTCATTTTAAAATGGCTAAAACACCATAATTTTAGTGTAAATTTGGCAGAGTGCCGTATTGCACTTGCCTCAATCAAGCGTTGGCTTTAATCTGCGCTCGACTCCACCCAAAAAGAGACTGCTATGACCCACTGGGATTGCATTATTATCGGCGCGGGCGCTGCTGGACTGATGTGTGCGGCGGAAGCCGCAAAGCGCGGTGTAAATGTACTTTTGCTGGATCATGCAAAGCAAGCGGGCAAGAAAATTCTAATCTCAGGTGGGGGGCGTTGTAACTTTACAAACTACAACATCGAACCCAGTGCTTACCTCAGTCAAAACCCTCATTTTTGTAAATCGGCGCTGAGCCGTTATACCCAGTGGGACTTTATAGGGCTGGTCAGTGACTATGGTATTGCCTACCACGAAAAGACCCTCGGCCAATTGTTTTGTGACGATTCTGCTAAAGAAATCGTCAGCATGCTTATGTCCGAATGCACCAAAGCAGGCGCCAAAGTGCAGTTACGTACGGCCGTACAAGAAGTGACGTACGATGCTGAATCGTCCACATATACCGTATTAACACCCAACGGCAAGCTCGAATGCAATAAATTAGTCATAGCCAGCGGAGGGCTATCCATGCCTAAACTCGGCGCAACCGGCTTTGGTTATGAGATTGCCCAGCAGTTTGGTTTAGATGTACTTCCTACACGTGCGGGTTTGGTGCCATTTACCTTACAGCCCGACGAAAAATCTCACTTCGAGCCGCTATCGGGTGTCAGTGTGAATGCACGAATCACCACGCAAGATGGCACCAGCTTTAACGAAAATATACTCTTTACCCATCGAGGACTCAGTGGGCCTGCCGTGTTGCAAGGATCTTCGTATTGGGCTCCGGGTGAAGACGTTTCAATTGATATCTTGCCCAACGAATCTGCCATCGATTTTTTACTTAAAGCGAAAACAGAGCAGGGCGATAAGAGTATTAAAACCGTATTGGCCACCGTATTGGCTAAGCGCGTTGCAGAACTCTGGTTAGAGTACGAAAAGATAGAAGCGAAGCCACTCAAACAATTTTCAGAAAATCAGCTCGAAGCGATTGCTCAACGCTTGAACGCGTGGACCATTAAGCCTTCAGGTACCGAGGGCTACCGCACTGCTGAGGTGACATTGGGGGGCGTGAATACAAACGAATTATCGTCGAAAACAATGGAAGCCAAAAAACAACCGGGGTTGTATTTCATTGGAGAAGTGATGGACGTGACCGGCTGGTTAGGTGGTTACAATTTTCAATGGGCTTGGAGTTCTGGCTGGGCATGTGCTCAAGCGCTTTGATGTTGTAGCACAGAATGAAAACAGATACTTTCAGATCTAAACAGATACTATCAAGAACTAAAATAGATACAAATCCCCTATTAATAATCAATGACTGCCGCATAGACTATACCTCTATCACCTCACGCAATCGCGTTTGCTGAGGAGTCTCACCAAACAACCGCTTGTAATCATGACTGAACTGCCCAAGGTGAAAAAAGCCAAAATCAAATGCTGCCTCGGCAATCGAGTCATGCTCACAATTGAGCAGAGCACGTCGAACTTGATTCAAGCGAATTAACTGGATGTACTGTTTTGGCGACATGTCACAACAGTGGTTAAAGGTGTACTGCAAGGTTCGACGGCTCACATGCACCGCTTGGCACAATTCATTAATCGTCACAGGCGACTTTAGTCGCGTTTCAGTTAAATACTGATGTACTCGTGCCATGATTCTCTGGCGTTGCTGAGGCGCCACTTGAATAGGCGAGGATGGCTGAACCTGACTGAGTAACTCAAGTACTGCATCCTGAAGAATATGTTCCTGTGTGGATTGGCTCCAACGACTCCCGGCGGGTGTGAGCAGTAAGGTCAAATACTGCCTGAATGTCATAAGCGTTTGTTCGTCAATGGTATCGAGCCATAGCTCATCGGTAATACTGCAGATGGGTTGAAGGTTTGCTTCATTGGCGTATTCACTAAATAAGCTTTTGTGCAGCACTAAACCAAAAATAGAAAAGTTGTCGGGCGTGAGCAATTCAAAGTCTAAGCTGCCAGGGCGACATAACAGTTGATCGGTCACCGTGCGTTCGTTGTTAATTCTGCAGGATTTAGCGTTGGCGCTAAATCCTAACCAAAGACCGCCATCTTCTACTCGGCATTGCTGGCGCAGCCCTAAATTGGTGTCTTCTCTAAATGCGTGAATATGTGAAAAATTAATTTCGTGAATAGTACCGGCAAAGCTGCCTGGGCTGAGCTGATCGTATTCTTGTTGCCAATTGACAAGGTTGTCAGCTTGATGATTTGCATCATAAGAGTGAAGTGTGCACAACATTGACTCGTTGGCGGGCGCGGACTGTTTCTGCATGTTTTACATCCTTGGCTCTAAATCTGTTCCAATTCAGGGCATAACCATACTCATTATGTTGTTATTTATAGGTTTTTTATTGTTGCTAATTCTCGATAGTGACTGGGAACAGACATTGCTTTGTATTCATGTGTTCTTACAAAGCTGTCTTGCGCATTAAATAGAGCAAAAACTGAACCAAGTTCATTGTAAACAAGACAATTTTATAAGGCCTGTTGTCCGCAGTGAGTGTCACGCTGCACGCGAGAAACGCTGTGGTTTTGGGGGGAGTTGGCTCCCATGTTGTAAGCGAGAAGGACATGTAATGCCCAGTTTTATAGTTGCCTATGTGACGTACATCGACGCGTTTAATCGCGCGATAGGGCGCTTTATGATGTACGGAATTTTCCTAATGGTTGGTGTTCTGTTGTGGTCGTCAATCTCCAAAACTTTCTTCATGCCATCACTTTGGACACTTGAGTCTGCTCAATTCCTAATGGTTGCCTACTACATTTTGGGCGGTGCATACGCGATTCAGCTCAATGCCAATGTTCGGATGGATTTATTTTACGGCGAGTGGTCGGCTCACAAGCGTGCTTGGGTGGACGCGTTCACTGTGTTCTTTCTTATTTTCTATTTAGGTGTGCTGCTCTATGGGGGCTTAGAAAGCATGTTGTATTCATTGGAGTACGGCCAGCGCAGCCGATCGGCTTGGCGACCTTACTTATGGCCCATTAAGGCGGCCATGTGTGTGGGCTTTGTGATGATGATTTTGCAGGCTATCTCGCAGTTGATGAAAGATATTGCAGTAATTCGAGGAGTACCGATCAAATGAGTTATGGAATGATCGCAATTGTCATGTTTTCGTCGATGATGCTGCTGATGATCACCGGCCAGCGCGTGTTTGCAGCCATTGGAGCGGTGGCCTCTGTTGCCGCGATCGTGCTGTGGGGCACTGGCGGTGTGGAAATACCTTTCACTGCCACTATGAAATTAATGAATTGGTACCCGTTGTTAACTTTGCCCATGTTTATTTTTATGGGGTACATCCTTTCTGAATCCAAGATTGCCGATGACTTATACAAGATGTTTCATGTTTGGATGGGACCCATGCCTGGCGGCTTGGCCATTGGTACCATTGGCTTAATGGTGTTGGTGTCTGCCATGAATGGCCTATCGGTGGCGGGAATGGCCATTGGCGCAACCATTGCGTTGCCCGAATTGTTAAAGCGTAAGTACGACAAACGCATGGTTACAGGGGTGATTCAGGCGGGGTCGTCGTTGGGAATTTTAGTTCCACCTTCTGTGGTACTGGTGCTATACGCCATGATCGCTCGTCAGCCTGTGGGGCAACTTTGGTTGGCTGGCGTGATTCCGGGCTTGGTGATGGCCTCACTGTTCGTGATTTACATCGCAGTGCGCTGCCGCATGAACCCAAGTTTAGGGCCTGCTCTTGAAGCGCAAGAACGCGATGTTCCCATGGCTGAAAAACTACGTTTGTTGGGTGCCGGCGCGCTGCCCTTTGGTATTTTTGCGGTGATGATGGTGCCCTTTGTGAACGGCTGGACCAGTCTGGTAGAAAGCTCAGCGATTGGCGCTATGGCGGCCTTACTTGCTGCCATTGTGAAAGGGCGTTTAACCAAAAAAGTATTCGAAAATTCAGTGCGTAGTACGTTGGCTATATCGTGCATGTTCATGTGGATCATCTTAGCAGCGTTGGGCTTTGGTGCGGTGTTCGACGGCCTTGGTGCTGTTAAATCAATTGAAGCGTTGTTTACCGATCAATTGGGCTTGAGCCCGTGGACCATTCTGATTTTGATGCAGTTGTCATTTTTGATTATGGGTACCTTCTTGGATGACACAGCAATGCTGGTGATTGTTGCTCCGCTCTATGTGCCGCTGGTACATGCTCTCGGATTTGACCTTATTTGGTATGGCGTGCTTTACACCATTACCTCGCAAATTGCCTATATGACCCCGCCTTTTGGTTACAACCTTTTCCTCATGCGAGCCATGGCTCCGCCTGAAATTAGCCTGCGCGATATATACGGCTCTATTGGCCCCTTTGTGGCCATTATGGTGGCCTCGCTGATTCTTATTATGGTGTTCCCTCAACTGGCGTTATGGCTACCGGAATATGTGTATGCACGCTAACGAAAGTGCATGTTTTAGTGATTGCGAATGACAAATTACGGAGTAGGCAACGGGGCCTACTTTGAATCTCAAACGGAGTGACAACCATGAACTCAAGACGTAAGTTTTTAACCGGTGCTGCGGCACTCACGACCAGTACGATGTTGGCGCCAGCCAAAACGTTTGCGGCAAGCCCCAAAATTAAATGGCGAATGCAAACATATGCGGGGCCGTCATTGGCTGAACATGTGGTGAAACCAGCGATTGAAACCTTTAATCGAATCGCCGGTGAAGAGATGCAAATTGAGCTTTATTACGCCGACCAACTAGTGCCTACGGGAGAGCTTTTTCGTGCCATGCAAAAAGGCATTATCGATGCTGTTCAATCGGATGATGACTCGATGGCTTCGCCGACTGAAGTCACAACCTTTGGTGGGTACTTTCCATTTGGTAGCCGCTATTCGTTAGATGTTCCAGTACTTTTCAATCAGTACGGGCTAGGTGAAATCTGGCAAGAAGAATATGCCAAAGTAGGGGTGAAACATATTTCAGCCGGAGCTTGGGATCCATGTCATTTTGCCACCAAAAAACCCATTACCAGCTTAAGTGATTTAAAAGGTTTACGTGTGTTTACTTTTCCAACCGCTGGGCGTTTCTTGTCAAAGTTTGGCGTGGTGCCTGTGTCTATTCCTTGGGAAGATGTGGAAGTGGCTTTGCAAACCGGAGAACTAGACGGCATAGCATGGTCTGGTATTACCGAAGACTATACTGTGGGCTGGTCAAAGGTGACGGACTATTTCTTAACCAATAATATATCGGGCGCTTGGATCGGTTCGTTCTTTGCCAATATGAAGCGCTACAACGAATTACCTGAACATCTCAAAGAGTTGTTAGCCTTGTGTATGGACAGTTCACATTACCATCGCCAGTGGTGGTACTGGGGAGGCGAGGCAAAATTGCGAGTAGAAGGCACAGAGATGAAGCTGACCTCTATTCCTGATGCAGAGTGGGCAACGGTTGAAGCTGAAGCTCATAAATTTTGGGAAGAAATTGCCAAAGAGTCTCCAACCAAAGCCAAGGTGGTTGAAATATTTAAGAAGTACAACGCTGATATGGTCAAAGCGGGTCGCCCATATCGTTATGGGTAAGCGCTGCGAGCACCAGCGAAATATTTGCTGGTGCTCTGTATGAGTGTGAGGCTCGATTAATAGGCATGTGTGTGAGGCAATAAAGGACAAGTGATGAGCGCACCCTACCGTTGGCAACAGGGCCATCAAGTTTACGTGTTTAATACGTTAGCTGAGCTGATGGCAAAAGCCACTCCAGAGCGTTCGGGAGACGCGTTGGCGGGTGTGTGCGCAGCCAATGCTGAAGAGCGAGTGATTGCGCAAATGACATTGGCCAATGTTCCTCTCAAGACCTTTTTGAATGATGTGATCATTCCTTATGAATCTGACGAAATTACTCGTTTAATCATCGATCAGCATGACCTAAACGCCTTTTCTATAGTGTCGCATATGACAGTTGGCGACTTTCGAAATTGGCTACTGAATGATGATGTTGATGGCGCAGCTTTGGCGAATCTACGTGCAGGATTGACGCCAGAAATGGTTGCAGCGGTGAGTAAAATTATGCGCAATCAAGACCTTATTTTGGTGGCGAAAAAGTGTCGAGTAGTGACAGCCTTTCGAAATACCGTTGGCCTTGAAAACCGGCTTTCCACCCGCTTACAACCCAATCATCCAACCGATTCACTCGACGGTATTGCCGCGACTATTTTCGACGGCTTGATGTATGGCAATGGTGATGCGGTGATTGGTATCAATCCAGCCACTGACAATGTGGCACAAACCATCAAATTGTTAGGTATGCTTGAAGAAGTGATCGAGCATTATCAGATCCCCACTCAGTCGTGCGTACTCACGCACGTGACCAATACCATAGAAGCAATAGAGCAAGGCGCAGCCGTTGATTTAGTGTTCCAATCCATTGGCGGAACGCAGGGCACAAATGATGCTTTTGGCATCAATTTAAACGTATTGCAAGAAGCGCAAGATGCTGCACATTCGTTGCAACGCGGCACTGTGGGTCGCAACGTCATGTACTTTGAGACGGGGCAAGGCACCGCGCTTTCGTCTAATGCATATCATGGAGTAGACCAGCAAACTTGTGAGGCGAGAGCTTATGCCGTGGCGCGGCATTTTGATCCATTGCTAGTGAATACCGTGGTGGGTTTTATTGGTCCGGAATATTTGTTTGATGGCAAACAAATTATTCGTGCGGGATTAGAAGATCATTTCTGCGGTAAATTGTTAGGGCTGCCCATGGGCTGTGATATTTGTTACACCAATCATGCCTACGCAGACCAAAATGATATGGACAACTTACTGACGTTATTGGGCGTGGCGGGATGCTCATTTATTATGGGGATCCCTGGCTCAGACGACATCATGCTGAATTATCAAACCACCTCATTTCACGATGCTCTATACGCGCGCAAAGCGCTTGGGCTCAAGCCCGCCCCCGAATTTGAACAATGGTTGACTGATATGGGCATATTCAGTGATGTAGGCCAAGTGCACTTGAGCCAAAGTTCTGCCAAACCTTTTCGTGATGTCATTTCTTTGCTGAGTCGGGAGGATGTGTGAGCAAATATTCTGATAAATCGGCATTGATATGCCCGACGCTGGTGACTCAAAATCCTTGGCAGGAGCTAAACCAGTTTACCTCAGCTCGGATCGCTTTAGGCCGCGCCGGAAATAGCATTCCAACGGATAAACTATTGGCCTTTCAACTCGATCATGCGCGGGCAATTGATGCGGTTCACAATGCATTAGAGACCAAAGCACTGGTTGCACAATTTAGCACCAATCAGACGTTGGCGAACTCGGCGCTGTTACCGCCTTATGTGGTGACCAGTAAAGCCCGAGATCGCATGATTTATTTACAACGCCCCGATTTAGGTCGACAGCTTAATGATGATGCATGGCAACAGCTTCAGAGCTCAGTCCCGAAAGCTACGGCCCATAAAACACATTATGATCTAGTCATTGTGGTAGCCGATGGGTTATCAGCGTCGGCTATTCATCATCATGCCTTAGCGGTGATTGAACGCCTTGTGAACTTATTATTCGCGGATAAAACACATGATTGGTCGGTTGCACCGTTAACTTTTGTGACTCAAGGTCGAGTGGCAATTGGGGATGATGTAGGCGAGTGTTTGAACGCTGATATTACGATGATTTTGATCGGAGAACGGCCTGGCTTAACCTCGCCTGACAGTATGGGCATTTATCTCACATGGGCCGCCAAGCGCGGGGCAAAAGATTCGCAAAGGAACTGCATTTCTAACATTCGCCCTGAAGGTCTGAATTATGATGATGCCAGTCAAAAAGCGTTTTATTTGCTCAAAGAATCCCAAACTCTGAAACTCTCAGGCGTGGGGTTGAAAGACCGAACATCGAGCTCTGATGTCGAAGCTTCTATATCGTCTAATTCGCCTTCCCACTTCCTAACGCCTACTGAAAAATAGTCACAGAGATGTTTTTGTACAGATTTTTTGGTTGATAAACGTTATGTGTAAAATGGTTCGAGAGCCTCATTAATTAATGGCTTTAGATAATTATACGGTTTGTTTGACAAGCAGTTATCATAAGTTGAATGAGATCCGAGTCTGCTTTTTGAATATTTCATATTGATACAGATCAATTCAGCTATGTAACATTGTTAACAATAAATCATCATCTAACCGTTGGGTTGTACATGGCTAACTATCAAAAAACTGCACTTGCTATTTTAATCAGTTCCTCTTTCGCGACATACGCTGCAGACTGGGATGGACTTCCTGTTCCTGCTGATGCCGGTGAAGGAAACGTTTGGGTATTACAATCGTTATCTGATGATTTTAACTATTCTGCGCCAGCTGCCGACAAAGGTGAAGAGTTTGCTACGCGCTGGAAAGAAGGTTTTATCAATGACTGGCAAGGCCCAGGTAAAACAGTGTGGAAGCCAGACAATTCATCGATTGAAGGTGGAGAACTGATTCTACGTGCGAGCCGTATTCCACTTGATTTTGAAGATGATGCTAAAGCCGGCGGCGTTTATGTTGGTAGCATTACTTCAAAAGAGCACGTGAATTACCCGATTTATTTAGAAGCACGCGCAAAATTAAGTAATACGGTATTGGCCAATGCATTCTGGTTGTTGAGTGACGATTCAACGGAAGAGATCGACATTATCGAAGCCTATGGTGCAGATGGTGTTGATACCGATGATGATGGTGTTATCGACGTTGATAACTCGTGGTTTGCAGCACGTATGCACCTGAGTACGCATACCTTTATTCGTGACCCGTTTACAGATTACCAGCCAAGTGATAGTGAGGACGTGCTAGGGACTTGGTATCATGAGACAGGCAGAACGAATTGGCGTGAAGAGTATCATCGCGTAGGCGTTTACTGGAAAGCCCCTAACCATATTGAATATTACATTGACGGAAACTGGGTACGAACCATGACCGACACTGGCTATTCATATCTTGACCCCAACGGTGTGGTTAGATCGTTTGAGACCGACTTTAACCCGCTCGATAAGTACGACTATACCAATGGTACGGGTTTGAGTAAGCCGATGTCTGTAATTATTAATATGGAAGATCAAGATTGGCGTGAGGAGCAAGGTATCACGCCAACGGATACGACTTTGGCCGACGATACCAAAAACAACTACCGTGTTGATTGGGTTCGTTTTTATAAGCCTATGAGTGAAGCTGCCGCAAAAGATACATCGGAATGGGAAGAAGGTGAGCGAGTTACAACTACGTTTGGGTCATTCATTGAAACCGGTAAAACGGGTGAAGAGTGTTGTGGCGATACGGTTTTGGGATTTAACGTCAATGGTGATCTCATCAACTACAACACCTCGGGTGATTGGGGTGAGTACACGGTTGAATTCGCAGAAGCAGGGCACTATCGCACTGAAGCTCTGATTGCCACGTCGACTGCGACGAATATTGGTTTGACCGTCACTCTTGATGATGAACTGATGCAAAGTATGAGTTTTGACGGAACAGGTGACTGGGGCAATTACGAAGCTAGAAAGTCAGGCGATAGCTTCTACGTAGCGTCTGCAGGCACTAAAACAGTTC